>JAJDNB010000027.1 GCA_022340905.1 Deltaproteobacteria bacterium
GATAGCAGGAGTGTACAGCTGAGAGCATCCTCCCTGTCCGGCTCTCTGAGAATGCTCCCTCATGTCGTCATCCTGGAAAAGGTGCCGTTGTTTATCCTGTCAGGAGTCGCAGCCTACATGACCTCTTTGTCGGCTCAGCGGATTGGAACGACTATATCTACCGAGTTTGTGCCAATAAAGCTCCGTATTGCACACGGGTTGGTTTCTTATCTGAGCTATGGTGCAAAGATGGTTTGGCCTCAGAATCTGGCCGTCTTTTATCCCTATCCTCATGACGTCCCCGTTTGGCAAAGTGCTGGGGCTGCAGCACTGCTCATCGGTATATCCTTGTTGGTTTTTCGGTGGGCCAGGAAAGCCCCCTATCTTGTGACTGGATGGCTCTGGTATCTTGGCACTCTTCTACCGGTCATTGGCCTGAAGCAGATGGGGCTCTGGCCGGCTATGGCGGATCGTTTTGCCTATGTGCCGCTCATCGGCCTCTTTATCATGATCGCCTGGGGCATACCAGAACTTTTGGCAAGATACCCCTTCAAACGAATAGTGCTTCCCCTGGCGGCTGCGGGAATTTCGGTTTCACTGATGCTGGTATCATGCTTGCAGGTTCGTTATTGGCGCAACAGCGTTCTCCTTTACGAACACGCCCTTGCTGTGACAGAAAACAATTATCTGGCCCACAACAACCTGGGCACCGTTCTCGAAAAAATTGGCAAGCTCGATGAAGCCACAGTGCACTATGCCGAGGCGGTCAGAATCAAACCCGACTATGCCGTAGCTCACAACAACCTTGGAGAGATCAAGGCTCGCCAGGGGATGGTGAAGGAGGCCATGAGCCATTATTACCAGGCCTTGAAGAGCAAGCCTGATTATGCGAAACCTTACAACAACCTGGGAATAGAACTGGCAAAGCAAGGGAAACTGCAAGAAGCTGTTTTTTATTTATCCCAGGCAATTGAGATCGAACCCAGCTATGCTGATGGACACTGCAATTTGGGAGCTGTTTTGGTCAGACAGGGAAAGATCGAGGAGGCAATAACCCACTTTTCAGAAGCACTGCGGATAGATCCAAACTTTGCCAGAGCTTACAATAATCTTGGAGAAGCGTTTGTCAGACGAGGGGAACTCCATAAGGCAGCTTTTCATTTTTCCCAGGCCCTTGAGATCGAACCCAGCTATGTTGATGGACACTGCAATTTGGGAGCTGTTTTGGCCAGGCAGGGAAAGATGGATGAGGCAATAACGCACTTTTCAGAAGCATTGCGGCTTAACCCCAGTAGCGTAGCAGCACTCAACAACATGGGGGTAACCTTGGCCCACCAGGGTAAGTTTCAAGCAGCCATGGACTACTTTTCCCGGGCACTGCAGCTAGAGCCGGACAATTTGCGGACCCGCCAAAACATGAACCGAGTGTTGGAGGAAGAGGCTCGGAGGGATGTGGCACATGAATAAAATTCTCTTTTTACTATTCTCCTACCAGGAACTATAATAATAGCTGTTCATACCACTGAGAGATAATCTCTTCTTCAAGGACCATAATGATCCGCAGCTTTATCGCCATTGACCTTCCCGAAGCAACCAGGGAAGCGATTGCTGTCCTCCAGGAGCGACTCAAAAGAAGCCGGGCAGGGGTGCGCTGGATGAAACCCGGCAGCATTCACCTGACGCTTAAATTCTTGGGAAATATCCTCCCTGAACAGGTGGATGAGATTGCTGCAGCTGCAGCCCAGTTGATTAGAGATGAGCCTCCTATTACACTTTACGCGGCTGGTTTGGGCAGTTTTCCCAGCCTTCGTAAGCCCCGGGTAATCTGGGTGGGACTCCAGGGCGAAGTTGACCGGTTGACAAAAATCCAAACCGGTCTTGAAAATACACTGGAAACACTGGGTTTTGCAAGGGAAGGGCGAGGATTCCGTCCTCATCTCACCATTGGCCGAATCAAGGATCGTCACCGGCTTCAAGGGCTGATCGAAGCTATGTCAACGGTGGAACTGCCAGAGTTCAATTCTTTTGACGCCAATGAAATAATATTGTATAAAAGTGACCTTAGGCCAACCGGAGCGATCTACACGAAACTGCACCGTATGCCTCTTGCCGCACCGGCATCACCTTAATCCGCATCCAACCAGCAGCCAGACTGTTTTTGGCTCCGGTAAAGCTTAACGTTTATTGCCCGAAACCGGGAAAAAGGAAAAGACTATGCCCACTACAAAGGAAAGACAACAGGCTGTCGATCTGGCCATGAGCCAGATTGAAAGGCAATTCGGTAAGGGAGCCATCATGCGCCTCGGCAGCGAGGCAACGGTTGCGGATATCCCGGTGATTCCGAGCGGCTCTCTCTCTTTGGACATTGCTTTGGGTCTCGGAGGAGTGCCCCGGGGCAGGGTAGTAGAGATTTTTGGTCCGGAATCATCCGGCAAGACCACCATGGCCCTCCACGTACTCGCCGAAGCCCAAAGAAGTGGAGGACTCGCAGCTTTCATTGACGCTGAGCATGCCCTGGACCTCAGTTATGCCCGCAAACTGGGAGTCAACGTAGACGATCTCCTCATCTCCCAGCCCGACACCGGCGAACAGGCCTTGGAGATCACAGAAGTCCTGGTACGTAGCGGAGCCATTGACGCGGTGGTAATTGACTCAGTTGCTGCCCTGGTGCCCCGAGCAGAAATTGAAGGAGAGATGGGCGACGCCCACATGGGTCTGCAAGCCCGCCTTATGTCGCAAGCATTGCGTAAACTTACTGCTGCCATAAGTAAGTCTCGGACCACGGTAATATTTATTAACCAGATAAGGATGAAACTGGGAGTGCTTTTCGGCAACCCAGAGACTACCACGGGTGGCAATGCTCTCAAGTTCTATTCCTCCGTACGCTTGGACATCCGGCGGATTAGCGCCATCAAGGACGGCCAAGAACTGATTGGCAGCAGGACCCGGGTCAAAGTGGTTAAAAACAAGTTGGCACCTCCCTTTAAAGAGGCTGAGTTCGACATTATGTATGGTCAAGGAATCTCTAGAGAAGGAGACGTCCTGGACATGGCCACAGCCCTCAATATCGTTGATAAAAGCGGCGCCTGGTACTCTTATGGGGGAGAACGCATGGGGCAGGGCCGAGAGAATGTCAAGGCTTTTTTGAAAGAACACCCCGACATTTGCTCTGAGATTGAACGGAAGGTCAGGAAATCGTACGGGCTGAAGATCAAAGACAACGGTGGTGAGGAGACCAAGGAAGAATGAAAACTGCTGAGCTGAGAAAGGCATTTCTTGAATACTTCAAAATCAATGAGCACAGGATTGTAAAGAGTTCCTCCCTGGTACCACACGATGATCCCACCCTGCTTTTCACCACCGCAGGCATGGTTCAGTTCAAGCGACCTCTTCTCGGTGAAGAAAAGAGGGATTATGTACGGGCCACTTCCTGTCAAAAATGTATGCGCGCCGGGGGCAAACACAATGATTTGCGCAATGTTGGCCGTACTGCTCGGCACCACACCTTTTTCGAAATGTTAGGCAACTTTTCTTTCGGCGACTATTTCAAGAAGGAAGCCATACACTTCGGCTGGGAATTCTTCACTGATCACCTCAGGCTTCCCAAAGACAAACTCTATGCATCGGTTCACGAAGGCGACGAGGAAATGGGGCTGGGTGTCGACCAGGAAGCACTGGAAGAGTGGAACAAATACCTTCCACGAGAGAGAATCCTTACCCTGTCAACCAGTGAGAATTTCTGGGCCATGGGGGACATCGGTCCCTGCGGTCCCTGTTCCGAGATATTGATCGATCAGGGAGAGCACATGGCCTGCGGACCGAACTGTGCGCCCGGTGTGTGCGACTGCGACCGTTTTCTGGAATTGTGGAACCTGGTGTTTATGCAATTCAATCGCAAAGAAGACGGTACCATGGAACCGCTTCCCGCCCCTTCTATTGACACCGGTGCCGGCCTTGAACGAATTGCCGCCGTGCTTCAACAGGTGCCTTCCAACTATGATATTGACGTTTTTCAAGATATCATCTCCGTCATTGAACAGCTCAGCAGCCACAGTCACGGAAAGGATGCAGAAAAGGACGTATCCATCAAAGTCATCGCAGACCATGGTCGTGCTGCTACTTTTCTTATCAGTGATGGAGTCATGCCCAGCAACGAGGGTCGTGGCTACGTTTTGCGGCGAGTCATTCGCAGGGCAGTAAGGCACGGCAGACTCCTCGGCATCGACAAACCCTTTATGCACCAGGTGGCTGAAGGGGTAATTGCTGCCATGGTTGACACCTACCCGGATATTGCCAAAAACCGAAGCTACATCCAAATGGCCCTGAAGAACGAGGAGAAGTCCTTTAGCGCAACCCTTGACCGGGGGTTGGGAAAACTGCAAGAAGAGGTTGAAAAACTAAAAAAGGCCAGGAGCGATGTCTTTCCTGGTGAGGCCATCTTCAAGCTCTACGATACCTACGGTTTTCCCATCGATATCGTCATGGACCTGGCTCGAGACCAGGACTTCCAGGTAGATGAGACCGGATTTGACCGGTTTATGGAGGAACAGAGGCAGCGTTCCCGGGCTGCCTTCAAGATCTCAGGGGTGATGGAAACCTCTGAGGCTCTCAAACAACTTACAGCCAAGGGGATAACCACAACTTTCACCGGCCACGTCAGAACAGAGGACCAATCAGTGATTCTGGCTCTGCTCATCAAGGATGGCGCGGTAAACGAGGTAGGTGAAGGGCAGAGGGTCGAAGTAATTTGCGAGCACACTCCTTTTTATGGCGAAGCCGGTGGTCAAGTAGGGGATACTGGACGGATCAGTGGCATGGGTTTTACTCTGGAAGTTCAAGACACCCAAAAAACACCAGGTGATTTGCTCGTCCATGTTTGTAAAGTATTGCAGGGAACGGCTAGGGTGGGCGAAGAGGTTACTCTGGCCGTAGACGAGGAAAAGCGCAAGGCCACCGAACGGAACCATACAGCAACTCACATACTCCACTATGTGCTCAGGAATATCCTGGGGGACCACGTAAAACAGCAGGGTTCTTACGTGGGGCCGGATTACTTTCGCTTCGATTTTTCCCACGGTGAAGCGCTGACCTCTGAACAGATTGCCACTATCGAAAAACTGGTCACCGAACATATTTTGGCCAACGAGGATCTCACCGATAAAGTAACCGATATGGATACAGCCATTACCGAAGGAGCCATGGCTCTCTTTGGCGAAAAGTACGGCGATGAAGTGCGAATGGTTTCCATTGGCGACTATTCCAAAGAACTCTGCGGTGGGACCCACAGCCACCACACCGGCGACATTGGTCTTTTCAAAATAATTGGAGAGAGTTCAGTGGCCGCCGGAATCCGACGTATCGAGGCTCTTACCGGGACTGGTGCGCTGGAATATATTCAGAATCAAGAAAAAACCCTAAGAGATACGGCTGCGCTCCTGAGAACTGCACCTCAGGATTTGGCCGGGCGGGTACAAAGACTGCTGGCCCAGCACAAAGAGCTGGAAAAAGAAATAGAAAGGGTCAAAGCACAGGCTCTGAGCCAAAAGTTCGCCCCTATTGGTCAAGATATACGTGAGATCAATGGCCTGAAAGTACTCTCTCAGCAGGTGAATGTTGACAATGCCAAGGATTTGCGGGTGATGCTTGACAACCTGAAGGACCAAATCAAGTCAGGGGTGATAGTGTTGGGCGCTGAGGCTGCAGATGGCAAGGCCATGCTCATCTGCGGTGTAACGAGAGATCTTACCGACAAATATCACGCTGGTGAGATCATCAAGGAGCTTTCCGCCATGGTTGGAGGTAAGGGCGGCGGCAGACCGGACATGGCCCAGGGTGGAGGCCCCCACGTTAACAAAATCAAGGAGGCTCTAGAGAGAGTGTTTGATATGGTCGAGCAATGAATATAGTAGCTGTAATCTACAACCCTTAAACCTCCCGCTTGAAATTCCATCCCCTAGTAGAATAGTCATATAAATTTGCCCACTTACTGTCCGCCAGTCTATGTTTCTTTACTATCTTTCGAATTGGCACATTGCTTGCTGTAGTCTCAATAGTCGGGGACAATGATGGCAGGGTTTTTTACTTTTGCAGCTGTCACTGCGTTGGGACTCAAAAGTGGTATTCCGGATAGTAATTCTATGAATTCTATCAGAATAATATTTGCGCGAGTATCAACATTCTTGCAGCATATGGAAAGAAGACAATGGTACAAAGTATCCTCTTTCGTGAGTCTTGTTTTGTTGCTCACTTTGATTATCGACATTCAAACATTCGGATACTCTCCCAAGATAATTGCATATACGTGGCTTATTTCTAGTTATACGTTTTATCCACTTATGTTGCTTTCCTTGCTGATGCTATTTAGAAATAAAATCTCACCTGTGATAGAGCCTCTCGTCGTCATTGTTCTCTGGATATTTTCTCTCTGGTTTATAGCTTCTTCATACTTCTATATTGACCAGGGCCGCACCTTGCTATGGTATGAAATCAAGTTTTATTATTTTGAATCCGGCTATAGAGACTACATGTTAGAGTTGCTGTTCTCCCGAAGGTTACTGATTTTTACTCTTTTGTTTGTTGGGGTATATTGGGGATTGCGTTTCTTGTATAGAAACTACGTCAAGGCAAAGGTCCTATTTTTTTGTACCATTCAAGTGATGGCAGCCGTCATGATATTGGGGGTAACTGAATCACAATCTACTATTCTCGGTCATGGCATACTCAGTTATTACTATGAACCGGCTAGTTCACCCTGGTCCATAGCACATAGGCCATACGCAGATGATGAGATTAGAGCATTTGATTTCAAAGTGGCTAGGAAGATCAGGGAGACAGAGGGGAGTCCCTTCTGGGCAGATGGAGCCGATGAAAGGTTGGCTCCCCTCGCCGGCCGTTATCATGGGCGGTCTGTTATTGTGGTGCTGCTGGAATCTCACAGGGCTAGTGATGTTTCCGGCCTCGGAGAAGGAGCATTTCATCACCAGAATCTCTCTCCCACCATAACGAGATATATGAATGAAGGAATAACTTTTACCAATCATATAGCAGCAGGTAAAGGTACCTGGGCCGCCAGATGGAGTCTAATCACGGGGTTGAGCAATCCTCCGGGTGATACGCCACCTATTCTCTTAAAGCCTGATGCAGGCAAGGTTGGGCGCATGCCGCAAATAAGGGAAAGTGGCTACGACTGTGTGCTGTTGTCGGCTGCCAACCCCCAATGGGATAACTGGGGTCAAATCATAGCAGAGGCAGGATGCGAGTGGGGGCTCAATAGAAAACTTATGACTGGGGACGATGGCGTTTACAAAAGACACTTTGACTTTCGTGATGACCTGTTGTTTTCCACGGCTCTGAAAAAATACAAAGAGAGTGTTGATAATAATCGAGCTTCTTTCTTTATTATCCAAGCCTTAAGCAATCATGAACCGTACACTTTTCCTTCCGAAATAGATGGAAAGAAAATACCTCATAATCATCAAGGAGGGATGCTATTTGTCGATTATGCTCTGGGTATTTTGCTGGACGGCTTGAAAAAGTTACCCCAAGAAAAACAACCTGTTATCTTCATAACCTCTGATACTGCCAATGAAGAAGGGTTGGTGGCAGCAAAGGCACTCGGAGGAGGTGTATTGGAGGGGTTGCGTATACCGGGACTTCTTCTACTGCCTGATCGACAAATGGCTGGGGAAATATATGACGGCCTATTTTGCCATGAGGATATACTCGATCTTATGTATCTCTTGACCTCTGCTGAATCTAAACCTCACATGAGGAAATTCTTGAAACGCCATAGGATTATAGCGCCTACTTGGAGAATGACCATCCTTCTGACTCAATCAACTTGTTTTTCTGTAAAGACAGAAGATATATCTTATATAAAAGACACCTGGAAGCTGGAAGACACAGAAAACCCGCAGGAATTGAAATTACTTCT
The DNA here is from genome assembly GCA_022340905.1 of Deltaproteobacteria bacterium. Taxonomy (GTDB): domain Bacteria; phylum Desulfobacterota; class Syntrophobacteria; order BM002; family BM002; genus BM002. The sequence goes on from JAJDNB010000027.1 coordinate 7,913, forward strand.
CGAGGCCAGGGACAGAATGTTCGATCAAGATAAGAAACTTTGGAATTCTCAAGATAACTCGTAGCCCAGCCTTTTAACCCCCATCCATGTGCATGCCGGTATCAGGATTTTTCGCCTCGGATGATCTGCTCTAATTCAAACCTCAGCCACGCTACTTCCTGGGTTAATCGCTTATTTCGATCAAAAAGCTGGCTAATTGCCAGGGTAAAATGCAAGACAATGGCCAAGAGAAAGAGAAAGGCCACCATGAATAGGGTAGTCAAATGGTGCAGCCGGACAAAGCGAGAAATGAGATTGAGTGAGTCCGGCCAGATACCGAAAACGAATATACTCACCGCAGTCAACAACCAAATTATAGCATAGTGCTCTTTCAAGCGATTCTGTCGAATGAGTTCGATGATAATTCCAACTAGGGCAAAACAGAGGATGCCTATAATTACTCGCAGATGTGTGGCGATTTCCATCATTCTCCATTCCTCCTTTTGATAACGGCCACCAAAACGGCCAGAGTTACTTTCAGCATGTAGTATACGCCAGCTTTGGCTGATATGGAGGACTTACCCTCCTGGCGATAGTTCATCTCCACCGGGACCTCAACAAATTTCATCCCGTTTCGATGCAAGGTGATCAACGCCTCCACTTCCGGGTAATCATGAGGGTAGGTCTCGGTGAGAAGAACGATAGCCTTGCGGCCACAAGCCCTGAAACCTGAGGTAGTATCATATACCCTCGTGCCCACGATTAAGCTGACTAACAAGGAAAAAATCTTTATGCCCACTGCCCGCAGGAATGGCGGCCGGTAATTGGTTGGCTGGACAAAACGAGAGCCGATGGCCATATCTGACCCATCTTCTAGGGCTGCCAACAAACGAGGAATCTCACTTGCCGGGTGCTGACCATCGCCATCTACCTGAACAGCAAAGTGGTAACCCTTTTGCTTGGCAAAAAGAAAGCCACTCTGCACGGCAGTGCCGATACCCATGTTGTAGGGAAGGCTGATAGCCATGGCCCCACTTTCTCTCGCCCGCCGTGCTGTTCTATCCTGGGAACCATCGTCGACTACCAGGATATCCGCATGGGTTGCGTGTTTGCGGATGTTTTCCACCACCCCAACAATGGAGCGCTCTTCATTATATGCGGGTATGATGATTAAGGTCTTTTTTGATGATGTCGGGTCCACTAGCAGCTCATAACCTGTAGCTCATAGCTAACACTGAGACTGGCTACATACTAGGGTTGGGATTCTTGGTGTTCTCTACGATGTTTACGGTAAGCAGGTTGCACGCCAAACCGAATGATACCCGTGCACAAGCCAGCAGTGCGGGCAATGCCTCTGAGAAAAGTAACACCAGCATAAGCGAAGGCCCCAACCTTTCCTTCTCCTAGCCACCAGCTCATTGGCCAGGACAAATGAATGGCCGTATACGAACCGAGTAACACCAACAGCGGCCACATGGAGGCAGAAATGCCAAACATTGCCAAAAGTGCAGATGCAAAAATCCCCAGCACAATAATTGGCTCCAGTCTGTCTCGCAGCCTGGTGTAATCATCTCCGCGGACCATATCAGGATGGTCCTTGTAGAGCTTGGCTCGCCAGAATCCGTGACGGTACTGCTCCATCAAGTATTGCCAAACTCTCTCAGGGTGATAGTGCGCAACCTTGGCCTGAGGCCTGAAAGCTATGCGCCACCCCATTCTACTGATCCTGTACGAAAGATCATTGTCCTCACCGCTGGCTTGGCGATAGTCTGCATCAAATCCGCCGGTGGCTTGCAGAACATAGAGTGGAATCGCCACATTATAGGAACCAAAAGCGCGAACAAAGGAGGGCATCCGCTTGTGTCTTTCGCTTATTTCCTGGTGTACCCATTGAGCCAACCATGAATTTGTGTTGGCTATAGCATAGCTGCCCGCCACTGCGCCTACTTGCCGGCCAGTAAAACCGTCAAGTAAATTTTCCAACCAGCCCGCCGCTGGAATACAGTCCGAATCAGTAAAACAAATGACCTGACCTGTGGCACGTTCCCAACCTCGATTGCGAGCCGCTGCAGGGCCAGCATTTTCCTGCCTTATCACCTTCGCCCCCGCTGACTCGGCAACCATTGCAGTATCGTCAATAGAGCCATCATCGACCACAACAACCTCAACTTCCATTGGCCCTTTTGCCTGGGCAAGACTTTGGGCCACGGCTTGACTAATGGTGTTCTCAGCATTGTATGCGGGGATGACCACGCTGACTTTCATAAGTGCCCACCTGTTGTAACGGACAAAACCTTTGACCTCCTTTTTTCTGCCGAAATGGCAAATCGTTACTCCATCGGAGGATGCAACTCAGTAATAGCAAGAATGTTGCCAAAGGACACAACTATTGACTCGTTCGCTTAGTCCTACAGATGAAGTGTATAGCAAAATTGACTGCAAAGCACTATTTTTGGATACAAGTTGGGATTCACCCCACCGGGTTTTTCCCTTCTCTTAAACTCGGAGGATGGAGCTCATTCTCTATGACTTTTGCGAGATCATGTGATTGCTCCGTTCTGCCCACAATGCTACCATAAAGCCTCTAATACGATTCTTTGAGCAGTGCAATTCATTAGAACACCAAAGAATCTGGGTGACTCTAGGACCACAAGGTGAGATTTCGTCGATCACCTGGGAGTTCATGAGAAACGGATTTTTTGAATTCATCTGAAAAAAGACAGCTCAAGAGACCCTGGGCGCTATCTTCAGGTGCATCACATCTCGCCTCCTCTGGCACCAGGTAATAAACTCTTGGCTTTTTTCTTGCATCAAGGGTTGGAGTATCACTCGAGGCAGACTCTGTAAATGCAAGAGATTTTCTTGGTAGGGTGAGAGAGATTTACGGCAAAAATGGGTGCTACGTTCTACATTTATCTATCCTTATCACTCTTCGTCGTCAGTGTTTACCTATTCAGGAAAACAGGATCTACGACCAAAAATATACTCTTCTACACCATGGTCATTATTTCATTCACTTGTTATTTAATGTATGGGATATCAGATTACTTTACAGGAAATGGTATAGACGAATCTATTATCTTTTATCTTAAGTATGGTTTAGGCGGAGCCGGATTTACAGAATATTCAGATCTTATTTTTACATCCATTGTAATTATAATTCTTAGCTCAATGCTTTTAAGGTGGCTACTTGTTAGAAAAGGTAAAAGTAACTCTCATTGGATATTTAAGAAAAATATACCATACTTCCTTTTACTGTTATCTTTACTTTTAAATCCAGCAATGCCCGATGTTTACACCCTTCTTTCGGACAGGCCAGGAATTGTCCATGCAAGAGGGATCCACAAGGAAACAAAGACAACAACACCAAGTACCTCTGAATTTGCAAAGTTCTACCTAGAGCCATTTATAGCAAAATTAACGAATGAGACTAAAAACTTGGTTGTCATATATGCTGAGGGATTGGAGGGGACATTTCTTGATGAAACCATTTTTCCAGGTTTGATTACCGGGCTTCGCAAACTTGAATCGAAGAGTACTTATTTTACCAATATAAAACAGGTATCTGGAACTGGATGGACCATTGGAGGCATGGTAGCCAGTCAATGTGGCATTCCCTTATTTACGCCTTCCCATGGCAACTCAATGGCAGGCATGGATGTCTTTCTCCCTTCTGCAATCTGTCTCGGCGACCTATTGCACGATGAGGGCTACGACCTGACCTACTACGGAGGTGCTGATCTTGCCTATGCCGGAAAGGGTAAGTTCTATTCCACCCACAAATTTGATCACGTTGCCGGCAGGGAAGAGTTATTACCAGTCCTGGAAGACAAATCCTACGTTACTGGATGGGGGCTCTATGATGACTCACTATTTGATTTAGCTTACGAGCGTTTCATAGAGTTGTCAGACCGAGGCGGTAAATTTGGACTTTTCTTGCTAACCCTGGATACCCATCCTCCAAAGGGACACCCATCAAAAAGTTGTCAAGATAAAATATATAAAGATGGTTCAAACCCATTTCTGAATGCAGTAACTTGTTCCGACTATTTGATTACAGAATTTGTTCATAGAATTATGCAATCCCCATACGGTGAGAAGACAGTTGTTGTTGTGCTTTCAGATCATCTCGCCATGAGGAATACAGCCTCGCATCTTCTCCAGAAAAGTGAGAGGAAAAATCTTTTCATGATTATTGAGGCTAACGTGAACAAATCGACAAGAATACAGAAGCTAGGTTCAACTCTTGATATTGCCCCAACAATCTTACCTTTCATCGGCTACGACGGTGCCGTAGGATTGGGCAGAGATCTTACTGATGCCAACCAACCAATCTCGGAAATTGAACATATACAGACGAATCTCCTCTCCTGGAAACCATCTATTTCTGACTTTTGGGATTTTCCAAGAATTCGTGAATTTGTAGAAGTAGATGTTACTAGAAATACCTTAAAAATTGATGACAGAAAATTCAATATTCCGGTGCTTGTCGAGTTAACCTCCGATTTACAGACTACGCTAAAATTTCAATTTGACGCCTCCAAGGGGCAAAAAAAGCTAATTCATCATCTTCTGAGTCTAAATGAAAATAAACCGTTTCTATTAATTGACCATTGTGCAAACCTTAGCATATTAGACGAAAAATTGGGACAAACTGGGTTTTGTTTAATTGCAGGTGAACGTGATAAATATATAAAAAAAATAAAACTTTATGGAAAAGTTAAATTTACTTGTGATGATATACGTGAGTTCACAGGAATCGTGGCTAACTTCCGGACACTGAGGGTTGCACATGCTGGCGGCGCAATCAACGGAAAAACATATACAAATAGCCTTGAGGCTTTGGACTATAATCTAAAAAATGGATTTTTATACTTTGAGTTGGATTTTAGCTTTACACAAGACAGGCGATTAGTATGCATACATGACTGGAAACAACATTTTAAAACCACTTTCGGTTTTTTGCCAAAGGAAAAGCCGACTCTGGAGGCTTTTGAATCTCTTGTTAAGAATAAATCTGAGCTCAAACAATGTACTCTTGAGACCTTGGCTAACTGGATGAAACAAAATACATGCGCATTTATTATTACTGATATCAAAGAGGATAATCTCTATGGATTAAAATTAATTTCTGAATACATTCCGGAATTCAAAACAAGAATTATACCGCAAATTTATGATCCCAATAATTATAACAAGGTCAAAAGTATGGGATATAAGCAAATTATATGGACGCTTTATAATTATGAAGGATCCAATGACGATGTTCTTAAATGGTCCGATAAATTTAACGGGCCTTTTGCTATTACAATGCCCAAAGGTCGCGCGGTATCTGACTTACCGAGAAAATTAGCAGATAAGCATATTCCTACTTACGTTCATACCATAAACACATTAGAGCAAATGAATGAATTTATTAACGACTTTGGCATAACTGAAATTTACACTGATTCCCTGCCCGCAGAAAGCTGAAATGAGACCAATATCATTGTAGATTGCCTAATTGGGCACGTAACCCAAAATGACTCTCTTGCTTGGTCAAGACTTTGAGCCACGGTTTGACAAATGGTGTTCTCAGCATTGTATGCGGGGATGATTACGCAGACCTTCATGGAACCACCTTTTCTAGATATGCAACAAAGCCTTCTACTAAGCGAGGCCAGGAAAAAGCCCTTTTCACAAATTCCTGCCCTCTCCTCGAATTGTCCAGGTCTTGCCGAATCAGGGCCTGTCGGATGGCACTGGGGAACTCCTCTATGGTGGAACACAACGTCACGTAATCTTTGAAAAGCTCAGCGTCTCCCACCCTATTGCAAACAACGCTAAGCCCGGCGGCCAGATACTCTCTTATCTTAATGGAAGCTCTGCACTGATTTGCCCAGGTTGGGGCCATGTAGTTGATCCCCACCCGCGCCAGTTTGAGGATGCCTGGCATATCACCATGCGGGATATAGCCAGTCAAGATTATACGTTCCTGCAAACCGTATGCCTCGATCTGTTTGACATAAGATTGCCTGTGCGTACCGTCTCCGATAACCAGAATCTTGATATCAGCACTGCTCCTGAGAAAATCCACGAGCATCGGGAAAATATGTAGAAAATCACTGGTGATTCCCAGGGAAGCACAATAAACAATCACTTGATCGTCTGGATTAATACCCCACTTTTCCCGATAACGCTCGTCCGGTCGAGCTTTAAGGAATTTTCTAACCTCTACCCCTTGAGGCAAAAAATAGATTTTTCCCGGGGCGATTCGGAGTTCGTTGATGATAAAGTCCCTCAAATTTTTGTTATGAGTGGTAATAACATCAAAATGACGTGGGAATAATCTAAAAAAAAGGCGCACTAGCTTCCGCCGCAGATCATCAGGGTAGTATTCGAAATCCAAATCATCAATGTCCACTATGATTTTGCATTTGCTGATTTTCTTTATGACTAATGTGGGGAGACAGGTATTGGGCATTGGCTTCAAGACAAACACATAGTCTGGACGAAAAACCAATCCATGGAGGCAATTTAACAAAGTAGCACGGAAGATATCCAGCCAGAGGAACCCGGTTTCAACCGTGGAACGATATCTTATCCCATCTCTTTCTGATCTGCCATTCTTTGCAATGGAGCGCTCCAAAAAACACAAGGCATGCCCCTCACGGGCCAGTTCTCTAGCTATGCTCCAGAACCTAACGCCACTGCCGCTTTGCTCTGTGAGCGCGTTCAGCATGAGAATTTTCACTGGCATTGAGATCCATCCTTGAGGTTTTCCTAGAATGCTGCACCAGACCGCCTCTAGACTGCTTTGAAGCAGCCAACATATCGGTTCTATCGAGCTGATTCTCGCAGACTCTGGTAGACCTCCGTCAGTCTCTCCAGATGGTGCTCCAATGAATGGTCCATGGCAGTTTGTAGACACGCAGACACCATCTGTCGAAGCTGGTCTTTGGAGAGACTTTGCAAAAGTGCGGCTAGTCCTTGATCATCTCCTGGTTCAAAAAGAAAACCGGTCTCGTTCTGCTTGATCATTTCAGGTATACCGCCAATCCTAGAGCCAATTACCGGCAAACCATACTTATAGGCTTCGAAAATGACGAGAGGAGCATTATCATACCAAGTCGAAGGTAAAACACAGACATCACTGCTGAGGAAGAGTTTTTCCTTTTCAGCCCCTGACACCCAACCGTAGAATTTCAGATTATCACAGCCTTTGAATTCGGCCTGCATATTCTGCATGAAATCTCCTAACCCCGCTATATGCAAGCATAGATTGTCTTTGTTGGCCCTCCTAAATGCCCGAGCGAGAACAGCCACCCCTTTATACTCTTCGACCCTGCCAACATAAAGTATGTTGATATTTCCGTTCGAGTCGTAATTCCCTCTTGCTTTATTTACCTGCTCTGTATCTTCACTGGTTATCTCCACACCCTGAGGGATGACGGCGTATCGATTTTTATTGAGTAAGCCATGCTTTCGGTGCATCTCAATTAAAAATTGAGAAGGGGATATGACCATATCCACAGTTTTTCTCAAGTTCCATCGTTTTATCATTTGATAAAATTTGCATAATAAAGGAGGCTCGCTGCACAGCTCGAAGCTCTTCCTCAGCAAGATACTCTTTGGACAGACTGACAAATAATCATGGAGAGTGTAGACGAGTCTGCTCCTTTTGTTTTTAGCAGCCCAGAAAATTGCATTGGAAAAGCCACCCATATTGTTGATGTGTACTACATCTGGCGATTCTTTAGACAGGATATTTTTGAAAACCGAATAAACATGGGGGTTCCACAATTCTATAGTGTGCCAGAATGGTTTCAGAAATAGCGGCTTTCTCTGCGCCTGGTATCCCCAATATATGTTCAATGGATAGAAGCGATAGACCGGAATTCCATCTATGACCTCCTTGCTGAATCCAGGGAATGAATCCCGAGCAGGACAAGTTGTAACCACAAATGGCTGGTGACCATGTTGCATGAGAGCTTGTGCCAGCCACTTTACATATATGTCCGCTCCGCCAGTACTGTAAGGTTCATAGAGATTGGTTACCAAGCAAATCTTCATTCCGCTCTCACAGTTACCCGGGAGCCTTTAAACCCCAAGGTTTTAAGAGTTTCTGCAATTTTCTCTTTGATGTCTTCACCACTCTGACGGTCCTAACGCCGGTGAAACTGAGAACGAAGAGGAGAAGATGTCCGACTGTTACTGCCCTCAACGACAAGCGGGCACCCTTTAAAAAAAACTCTCTAAAACTATCGTATTTTTCAGCTGCGAAGAAAACCACGCTTCTGTTGAGATAAAGGCTGGCATAGGCTCGTTTGGCACAGATCTCCCCGGGGGTCTCTTGCAGGATTTTATCCAAAACAATCATGGCAGAGGACAACATCCTGTCAAAGTCGGCTGACATAGTGTTCTGGTGTTCCCTATATTGAACAAGATATTGCTTTACTGGGAAGACCAGATACTTCTTAGAAATTCTCAGCCACATGTCCCAGTCCTCGCAGGAAAGCAAAGACTCATCGAAAAGGCCAATATCTTCAAATACCTCTCGTTTCACCAGCACCGAGGAGGGCGCGTAAATGATATTTTCCAAAACTAGTTTTTTATAGATCCTCCCCTCTGCACGCTTCCCTCGAAAGCTAATCACTGTTCCCTGCGCATCGATCAATTCCAGCCAAGTGAATACAAGTCCCCAGTTATCGCTCTTACTCAGTCTGGCTTCGATGAAGTCTATCTGCCTCTGGAGCTTGTCTGGCTTCCAGACATCATCATCGTCCAGAAAACAGATAAACTCGCCGCCGGAAGATTGTATTCCGGTATTGCGAGCACCCGCTAACCCCTTGTTTTCCTGATGCAGGTATCGCACTTTGGGATTTTCCAAGAATAGACTGCACTGTTTTCTCGTATGGTCACTTGAACCATCATCCACTATGAGCAGTTCGTAGTTTTCGTAACTCTGGTTGATGACACTCTCAATGGCCTCAACCAGGTATCCCCGCGAAGCACCATTATGTGTGGTCAATACGACTGAAATTCTTGGTTTCATCCCGTCATTCTTCACTCTTGGGCTAGGGCAAGAAGTCCGCGGGCAAGGGCTGCATGAAGCATGCCAGGCCTTTTGAACAATCGACTCCTGTCCCTCCTTCAGGCAGAGCACGACGACTTCCAACTTTAACCCGACCACAGGGAGGATGAGCCGAAGAGGCATGGCCTTGATCTAATTGTTCACCTCTCCAGCCTTAATGGGAGGGAGTATCGTCTAAATCAAAAGTTCCATTCAGCAGTCATTTGTAGGTTAACAGTTCATAGGCAGCAGCAGGGTTGGGCATGGAGTCGCCAGAGTAAATCTTTTCAAACCCAAATAGATTCAGTATCTTTAGTGCGTTTTTCAGATCTTGAGCACTTATCTGCTCTCGCCAGCTATCAATAAGACTAGTTCCCTTTACGATTGCACTATCTTCCCGACTCATCGATGATGGTGTTCTCAAGTTGCTGAGTACTTTCTCATCAAATTTCTTGCCAAGAAAACCGAACAATCTCTCAATTTCTTCGTATGGATTTTCGCAGAATTTTTCATAGAAACATAAGTGAATTTCTCCCTGTTTGAATTGCCTCAAGGGAACATAATTCAGCATGCACCAAATGAAGACGTGTTTTTCAAACTCACTCTGGGCTTGCTCTATGGGCCCTCGAAACGGTTCTAGGTAATCTAGCACTAGCTCTTCCTGAGATAGGCAGGCTTCAATATCTGTTCTGCTCCCACGTTCTTCTTGGCCCCACCCGAGCTTCATCCAAGAATTTGCTACAGCGCAAGGATGCCTGAAAAGGAGAATGATTGGGATTCCTGGAAAATTGCTATGAATCCATTTTAACAAGAGATTGGCACGAATGTCCTTTATGAGCCTTTTCCGGGCGAATATTTTCTTGTTAGCTACGTCTGTCCACCTGTCTCTCACCCGCCCTGAGAGCACGGCTTTCGCCGGTACCAGGTAGCGCGATTCACAATTCTCCGGTCGCAAATATTGTTTGTATTGGAAGTCTCTAACCAGCCCCACTCTGTTCGGATTAAAAGGTTCATGTATGAATCTGTACTCACGATTATAATTAATGATGTCGGCAATCCAGGTCGTGCCGCTGCGACCAACTCCTGCAAGAAAAACCGTATTCTTATGATCGTGGTTTAGCTCGCATGGAAAAGTACTTGCCATAATGTTAATTAAAATTTTAATAATATTATTTTCTATAATCTTCATTTCAAATAGCAGTATACAATTTTATTTCACAATAAAGTAATTTCAGCACCATCATCAAGTTAATACTAACTTTGCTTTCTCATTAAAAAAATAACAGCACATAATGATAAAACAAAGACTCCTTCCACAATGCAGCAAAGCATATTAATAATCAAATTACAAGATCTTGTAAAAGTATTAGAAATTGCTACGGAAAACTAACACTGGTAATCATAGCCAAATATCTGAATGTCTCGACAATAGATCTTATACACTTTTTCTACCAATTCATTATCATAATAATACCAATAAGGATTTCTATCAGAAGAGACATTCCTCCTTTCGATATCCATCAAGGGAATGTCCAAAATACGAAAGACTTCAAAAAGATCTTTGTCCATAGATTCAAGCCTTCCTAAATAATCAATTTGGTTAAGATCGATAAGTCGACATTGAAGCCGTAGATGTGGATCACAATTCTCAGTGTTCAGACCAGATACAAAATCAACAAAATTGGAAAATTCCCGCATTTTAGTGAGCTCAGGTGTAGAAAAATCGAAATGATTATTATCGACAACCTTGTTACGCCAACAAGAAACCAAGCGATCCCAGGGATTGCGGACAAAGGCAAATTTGAAGTAATTTTGATATGCCCTGACAGGATAAAAAATACCGTAAGGATGCTTTGCGTCCAAACTGACATGACTTTTCGTTAAAAGATCATATATGGTTCGAGTGCCGGCCTTTGCGACTCTAAACCAGACAAATCGTTTTTCATGACATACTGTAATGTTGTAGCGATGTGAGGAAGGTAAAAAGGGCAGTTTGCTTAGTGCTCCATACCCTACCTGAGCCACCTTATTTCTTCTGCGAAGCTCTATGGGCTTTCCAGGGAGTGTCTTCATTTTATTCCTCTTGTAATGTAAGGCGCAACGTCTGGTATGCAAAGGTCTCTGACTAATTTTAATTCCAAGAAACAGTTTTATTCTAGAATGTCAATTTTACCTTATCTATTGTTAGTACACTGTAATTGCTGATTATCTTGTGATGAACTCTAGTGCTGAATAAGGACAAGCCGAGGTGGAGGTAACTGTGATAATTAAGAGGGTGAGAGCGAATTGACGCGATAAAGTATTTACGACCTTCTGCTGGATTATTATTCAGACAATAAAGTGAAGCAATTTCCTTTAAATGTTTTGCCAGTAAGCTAGGCCTTTTATTCAATTCACTCCTGTATTTTTCTACTATTCTCTCCCTTGCGATTATTACACTTTCCATTTCAGTAGATTTCTGTTCCCCATGAATATTGTATTTCGCCAAGATGTCAGGTACGAATGCGAATTCATAATATCTGGCAATCCTAATCCAGATATCCCAATCCTCACATGCGGGTAATGTGGGATCGAGCATCCCACATCTTTGAAAACATTCTCTTTTAACAATTGGCGCATGTATTGGGAAAAGATTTCTTTCTAAGAGATTATTATAAACATCTCCATAAAGTTCAGGAGAAATGTATTTGACAATTTTTCCTGTTTTGCCTGAGGCATAGCAGAATCCGCAGTAGATTAGACCAAACGCACTTGGTAATAGATGGAATTTTTCGAGCTGCTTTTCAAATTTAGTCGAAAATAATTCATCATCTGAGTCCAGAAATGTTATGTAATCACCTCTTGCTAATTCTATTCCCTGATTTCTGGCCCTGCCACACCCTCTATTTTCGTTATTTTTGACATATTTGATTCTTTTATCATTGTAGCTTTCTAATAAATCTGTTGTATTGTCTTTTGAATTATCGTCAATTATGATAATTTCAAAGTTTTCATATGTTTGACTTAGCACACTATCAATGGCTTTTCCCAGAAAATGTGCTCTATTATGCGTTGGCACTATTACGCTTATCTTGCCACCATTGCTTAGCATGATCAGGCCTGCATTAGCTTAATGTTCAGCACCCTCAGACTTTGATGAATAACTTATGTCACTCAAAAATGATCGCTGCTTAGAAGGTTTAAGCCCGATATCTATGAAGGCAGCTATTCTAGAGAAGAATTTTGTGTGCGCATGTATATCAAAAAGCATCATGAGTGACGTAATTGTTCTGAGGGATAATGGCTCAAGCTTTATCGCCTTTAGAAATTGTTGCCGTGCCAGGTCGCGGTCATTCTGAACATACAACCGCGATCCTATACGGTAATGATTCCAGGCAAAAACCCGTTTTCGCCATTGTATTACCTTTGGGTCTGCATGTGAGCAAAAAAATCTGTCAATAGACCGTAACCGCTCCCTGTCAAAAGGAATCAGATCTTTTCCTGTCTTGCTACCCTCAGTTATGCGAAATGCAGCCAATTCAACGGGGAGGTAAGAGAATTTTACCTTCATTGCCGCCCGCAACCAGTAATCAACGTCCATGGCATAATTTAACTCTTCATCAAGATATCCTACTAAGTCCAAGAGTTTTCGCCTCATGAACACTGTTGGTTGGTAAACAAAATTCCGGCATAACGCTACAAAGAGATCAAAGTCTCTGCCACGGCCAAGAAAAATGGTCTGGCTTTCCTTATCGACAACTCGGCAATCACCGTAGACAATGTCACCCTCTTCATTCTGAGAGAGAAATTGGACTGCTTGCCGAATAGCCTCGGGTAGATATAGGTCATCAGAGTTAAGATAGGCTATGATATCGCCACTGGCTCTTCTGAAGCCTTTGTTGATTGCATGGGACTGGCCCCGATCAGGCTCACTTACCCAGCAGGTAAGCCATGGCTCATATTGTTTTATTATATCTAAGCTTTCATCCGTGCTGCCGCCATCAATAATGATGTACTCTAAGTTGGGATATCCCTGTAATAGCACCGAGCGAATAGTCTCCCCGATGAATTTCCCCTGATTGTACGAAGGCGTGACAATGCTTACACGGGGCCAGGCAAAACCATCGACCATGGTCTCTGGAAGTTGGGGGGTTTCTTCCGTCCACGGCCAACCTGACTTATCCGGCAACGGAGAAGGAAGTTCACTGAGGGTTGGGCAGCGCATACAGACCTTTGGGCAAAATATCCTAAGTTCAGACTCCCAAGTCTCAAACCTACTGCAATTGTTTCAACAACATCTCAACGTGGAAAGATGATGTGTGCGCCTGCGTCTAAACAGCGCGCGCCACCTGTAATACATTCCACGTTGTCTCATCCGGCTTGCGCTCAATTTCAGGAAAAGCGGTTAAACGGAGAGGAATAAAGCCCGCCGCTTCTAGAAATAATTCGAGTTCCAAAGGAAAGAAGAATCGAACATGATGCGTTTCTTCAGTTTCGGCAATCAATCGGTCTTCCTCTAATTGCCACAACCGGTAATGCACTGCACAGACATGGCGGCGGATGTCAAGTTTCGCTGAGGCCATTCGCAAAGTCTTTCCTTTTGGTATTGATATTACTTTTACTCTCTGGGAAGGGCCTAAATTCAGGACCGCCGGCCCGTACCAAAAATCGCAAATGAGAAGTCCCTTAGGGTGGAGATGGTTACGTGCCGACTGGAGGGCCGCGAGCACGTCACCGTTTTCTGGTTGGTATCCCAAAACAGCAAACATCATCAACGTTGCATCGAAACGTTGGCCAAGTTCAAGGCTCCTTAAATCTCCTTCTCGGAATTCAACGGTGATGTGGTCAGCCAATTCCGTCTTCTTCCTTCGAGCGTGTTTGAGCATATCAGGTGCGCTATCTACCCCAACCACTCTGTATCCTCTTTGGCTTAGAGGAATTGCATGATTTCCGCTGCCGCATCCTAAATCCAAAACGTTTTGGACATTTCCCTCCCCATAGATCTCGAAGACCTGCTCGATCAGGTCGCACTCTGTTACATAGTCCTTGTCCTGATAGAGACTGTCATAAACATTCGCATATGTGGAACCGAAGAGTTCGCTCATGAAAGTACCTCTCGCAAGGCGTTACACACTTGCTCCAACTGATCTTCGGTCAGGGTGAGTCCTGAGGGGAGATAAAGCCCACGGCGGGCAATCCGCTCCGCCACCGGATACTGTTCCCCCACAAAGAGACCACGCTGGTGAAATACGGGTTGCTCATGCATTCCAATGAAAAAAGGTCGCGTTTCCACACCACGCTTTTTTAGTTCCTCAGCAAGCAGTCTAGCGTCCATATTCGATTCTTGAGCAAGGACGATGCCGTACATCCAGTAGACACTTCGCGCCCAGACCTCTTGCTGCTGAAGCTCCAGAGCCTGTATCTCCTGGAGACGTCGGGTGTATTCTCTTCCCATCCAGCGCTTGCGGGCGATGATTTCTTCTATTCTTTCCAATTGTGCCAGACCCAAAGCCGCCTGCATGTTAGTCATACGGAAATTGAATCCCAGTTCTTCATGACGAAAACGTCGGCCTGGCAGAAAACAAAGATTGCGAAGACCTCGAATTCTCTCGGCCAGTTTGGAATCATTGGTGAGTACCATCCCCCCCTCACCGGTGGTTATCAGTTTATTGGCGTAGAAGCTAAAACAACTCAAAGTACCAAAACTACCACAGCGGCGCCATTCTGGGCTGTTTGTCTTAATCCTACTAAGAATCTCACACCCGTGGGCCTCGGCGGCATCCTCAATAACGGCAAGTCCATATTGTTCCGCCAAACTCAGAAGAGGATCCATATCCACCGGGTGCCCGTAAATATGGACTGCCATTATGGCCCGCGTCTTCGGGGAGATCTTGCCCTTCACCTTATCCACGTCCATACACCAGGTTGCCGGTTCAGCGTCCACCAGAACGGGTACGCAGCCATTGTAAACCACGGCCAGAACGCAGGAGACGATGGTAAAGGTCGGCAAGATTATTTCATCGCCGGGTTGCAAGTCCAGTGCAGCCACAGCCACTTGCAAAGCAGCAGTACCGTTGCACACAGCCACACCGTATTTTCTTCCACAATATGTCGCCCATTCCCGTTCAAACTCATGGATAAAACGCCCCGCTGAAGAAACCCATCCTGTTCGCACACATTCGCTCACATATTCCAGTTCACGCTTGCCCAGCATGGGTTCATTGACTGGTATCGTGTTCAAAAATGCTCCTTCTCATCAATTCCTAGATAAGGTCCTTGCTTAATCTCAAAGAAGACCGTGTCTTCAAGCATGCTGAATCCATGAGCCCCACCTACAACCAATACGACATCACCAGTTCTCAACTCCACACTGGCCACCTTTTCCCTATCATCGTTATAGATATCGATAATACAATTGCCTTTCCGAATTAAGAGTACTTCCGAAGTGCCAACGATCTGCCGCTCCAGAGACCGATGGATATGTCGCTTTATCTCAGTGCCGGCCGGATAGACCACAAAGCCCGCCTGAAAGTTCAAATCAGGAGGTGTGATAAAAGTTGTTTTTTCCGGATGCATCTCCGCGCGAATGATGTAGGCTAGAACCTTATCTTTCCAGCGGATGTATTCAATCGGTAGCACAATATCACTCTTTCAAGCCACTACAGCTCGGAGCCTTGGAAACCAGCAGCGATTCGGCTTGTTTCAATATTTCCAGAAGACGCTGTCGATAATCATGGTGGGTATACTGAGCCAACCGCTCACGACCTCTTACAACCATAAGCTGCCGCAAATCCTCCTCCTGGAGAAGACGGTATATGCCATCGGCGATATGGTCAACCGAACTCGGTTCCACTAGAACGGCTGCATCTCCAACCTGCTCGCGAATGCCTCGTATGTCCGAAGTCAAAACCGGACACCCAAATGCCCACGCTTCCAGCACGGGGATGTTGGTCGGCCCGAAGAAAGTGGGCATCACCAAAGCCGCTGCACCGGCGTAGAGGGCAGACATATCTTCATCTGGCACGTAGCCAATATGCAAGATCTGATCCTCCACAGCAAGTTGACGGGCAAGGGAGAATATTTCCTTGTACGTATGCTGGCGGATTCTCCCTGCGTGAGTGCCGCAAAATACGATGGGAACTTCCAGCCGATGTTCTTGTTTAAGCAGCCCCAAGGCCTCCACAATACGACAGTGATTCTTGTGGGGCCAGAAATGAGCTGGATAGAACAAATATAGTTCTGGCAAACCGTAGCTTTTTCGGACCCGCCTTAGCTCATGCACTGAAACATCTTCCGCCAGGTAGGGGGCTGGGAGGAATGGCAATACCTTGACCCGATCTGGTGTGATGCCACATTTCCAATATACGTTCAGGATATCCTCCCTACCAACTTCGGAATCCGCCAAAATCAGCGTAGCATAGCGGCTAGCATTACGGTAAAGATACTCTCTATACTCCCACTCCCCATCAGAAGAAACCTCAGGAAACTCTGGATGAAAACGGTGCTGTAAGTCATGGATTGCCATCACATAGGGAATCCCCGTTTCAAAGGACTGCGCCAGAGGACTAGGGTATAACATCAGTTCCACACCGCAATCATCAAACCAACGGCGCAGCTCGGGTTGAAATCGTACCGTGTCCAAGTCGGGCACTCTGGGGTTAACGACCTTCCGAGCCTGCATTTGTCGCCAGAGCCATCGCCATGCTTCCCGATGGACCCCTTCACCCACCGCTTGGGCAAGGCGACCAAAAACCCTTTTCCCCCAAGAGGGACTCGGTAAAGGACTTACTCGCCAAGAACTCAATGCCAATGTCTCTAGAGCCAGGTAATCCCCTGGACCGGCAAAAACGACAAGCTCGTGGGCACACTTCCCGCTGCTTCTCAATTCATCCAGAGAGTGGAGCATGGTCAGGCTATACTGGTATACTCCGCCTCGTCTACGATTCAGAGCTGGAATGATACCGATGCGCATGGCAGTCTCTATTAATCAGCTCCAGGTAGGTGACAGCAACAAAAACATCCCCTCAAGCCTGAAGTCAGCTGCGGCGGTAAAGAGCGTTTATTTCAAATATCTCTCCTGCAATACATAGTTCCTCAGAGACTGACTCGACGCCAGTCTCAGTTGATGCTTGCAACGGCCATACCAGTACCAAGATTTTGCGCGCCAATAGATCCGCCGATCAGCCAGCCTCAGCGAGCTGGTATAGGCCTGCGCTGCACCCACGATACAGCTTCCGGCGTGCAGCAGCAGTTGGATTGCAGACGATCGGTTGGTGCGCATGTGGGTGTAAGAATCGCTGATGCCCTGAATGAATGCACGCCAGAAAAAATAACCCTGCTCCAAACGCGAGGCCGGCACTCGATGATAAAGCCAAGCGCGGGGCTCGTAGATCACCCTGTAGCCGGCATCGTAGATCTTTTGATGCAGTCCTGTCTCGCCGTCGCCTCGTAGCCAGATCAAACGGTGATCACTGATAGCATCGGGATTGAAGCCGCCGATCTCGAAAAGCACCGACTTGCGAACCGACATGTTGCACCCGTAGACGGTTTGCGGCCAGGCCAATTCCAAGGTCTCATCACCCAAATCCAACACACTCAGATTGACGCCCCCATTCCTCCCGAATTGATCCAGCCAAGCAGGAGGCTCTGCCTCCCATTTTGGCAGGATCTTGCCGCCCACCACTGCCACAAGCGGATCCTCGAAGGGCTTTAAAATAGCCTTGAGCCATTCCGGTTGCATGATAACATCGTCGTCTACATATACGAGTACCTCACTTCGGGCTACCCTGGCCCCAGCGTGGCGTGCATTGTGCAATCCGATGCGGGACTCCTGGAGGTAGTGCACCGTGCAATCCTGCTCTACGATCGGCGCCATGATTTGATAAGTATCATCTGTAGACCCGTTGTCCACTACGATGATTTCGTATTGATCGCCAGGGACAGTTTGGCGAGACACACAACGCATTATGTCCTGCAAATAAGCGGCCCGATTGCAGGTGGGGATGATCACCGAGGCGAACACATCCTGCCTTTCCGTACAATTTCTAAGAGTCAAAAAGTAAAGTACCTCTTGTCTTCGACTTGGAGACTGCTAGGAGAACCCTTCGTCTGAGTTCACTCGGTAAGAAAGCGAAACCTGCCAATGAGATCCTCTTGATTTTCTGCTTCAACTGAGCTGAACTCAGTCTCTCATATCGTCTAAAAAGGTTTACCAAATAGGGGTTTGTATAGTCCAAATGGTGCGGCTGAATTCCCCCTTTAAACACTAACTCAGCACCCAGAGTTGCGAATGCAATCCTCCGGTCATTAGTCCGTAAAAAGTTTAGCCACGTCTTCTGAAGATTTTCCCAATGGTCACGGGATGCTTGCACGTGCAGCTCTGCACGCCCAGGCTGGATAACCTTCAACCCTCTGTGCACACCGTAGTGAAAACTCTGGAACGGTGATGGGTCTTTGCAATGGACTGCTGCAGGAGCTAACTCTGAATCGTCTAGGATTACCTCGTCATGCTTCCCAGGATAATCATCAACAAAAAGATGTTCCTCGTTCCGGCTCCACCTCACCGTGTTTCGATACGTGTGCATTCCCCAAATCAATTGATCAGAAAAAAAATCATGAACGGCAATTATCAAATCCTTCAGCCAAGCCGTCATATTAAACTTGTCTACTATCCTCGCGAACAGATGTTTGTTCTCGATCACCATGTCCGCGTCCACTTTCATAAACAGATCAAACTCATCAGCCCCCTCCATAAAGGTTTGATAGAGCCTTTCATGGGCCTCCTTATTTGGCAGATTTTTGAGAACAAAATTCTCAAAATTAGTGTAAGTCTGTTGCCTGATTCCTGCCAGACATTGTTCAAATTCATTTTCAATAGTGTACAAGGTTCCTACTAATATTTTCATGCACGAATTCCCGCAAATTCTGGTACATTTAATTTACTAATAACCTCGGAGATTTCTTTTTCTAAATTGTGAAAATTAACTGACATATAGGGTAAACCGTTATCAGTTGTTTTGACATTTATCTTTTCTTTTCGGTTCAAAAAATATCTCATCCAAGCCAAAGGACCGGGGCGCGGCAGATTTAGCTGTCTTACCATACGTCTGAAACTTCTTAATGATTTGATGTCATCCAGCGAAATTTTGGCAATATGTGCATTTTTTTCCCGCAGAATATGTTCATAATATATGCTTCTCCGTTTTATCTCGAGACAATACCAGTAACATAACTGATAATCATGTAAAGACTCCCAGTTAGGAAGTGAAAGTACTCCAGGGTCTTCAGGGCTGAGATAATATTTCAGCCCCTTTTCTGTACGCCCCGGAATAGTGCCCAAGCGGAGCATGCTTTTCGCTACATCACGGTCGGGTCTGGTCAGTATAATCAAGTCGGGAATAATATCCATATCCAGCAAGGGCTCAATGAATCCTTTACAAAAGAGATGACTCGTCTCAATGTAGATCGGTGCGTTCTCGTTTGCTATCTGTGGCAACTTTTTATCCATCCAGAATTTGACGGCGATTGTCTTATCTTTTTGAGCCCAACGCATAACATTGGAGAATCTTGGCTCTGGCTCGTGGCAGCTATGAACATACGGTATGAAGCTTAACATCTCAGCTAAATAGCCAGTACCGCTCCGGCCTGTTGTTACGGTAAAAATTAATCTTTTTTCCTGTATATTAGATTTGATTATACTGGTGAGTTCAGATGACATTCTTTTCCTCGCCAATGGCTTGGCAACAATCTGTTGCGTTACAAATTTGCCATTAGTGAAACGGTGACCTGGAAGATCATTCTAGAAATCTCCTTAAAAGTTAGGGCAGCCTAACCTATTAAAGCTACTCCTTTATAGCTTTAGTTTAAGCGCTGTTTTTATGCGATGCACAATTCCTTCCCTAACACCTCCACCGCTTATTTGACGTCTGTCGGTTATTGCATCGATGATGAAAGGATAAATTGGCTTGGTCTTATCGAAAGGACCGCATTGTCTTTCAAGCTCAGCGAGTACTTTCAGCGCTTCCCGCTTGTTGTGAACAGCGTAATCTGAATAACCATCGCCTTGCCACCTCTTATCATTACCCAGGTGGAATGTGAGATGCGTACTTTTGAATTCATTAAAGTTTTGAGCATGACACATAAGATTCCACAACAACACTCTTCCAATCCAGTTCACTCCAATACAAACGTGGCCAAGGTTAAAGCGTGAGTAGGCATTTCTTCTAAAAACAAAACAATCGTGCCCAGGATGCTCTTCCCCCACCTCTGCGAACATTAGGGGAATATCTTCAACTCCATTAAAATTTTCGGATATTGTTCTTCTGTTTATGGCAAAAGCATCGTATCCCGCATCTATAAACCTTTTCACTGCAGAGTAAAAATGCGGCATGAGGGAAATGTCAACATTTGAGTAGATCAAGTAGTCTGCTTCAGGTAGAGTTGTGTATAGTCGATTTAGAATATCAACCAGTAAGGGGAGTTTCCGCTCTTTCCCGAATGTCCCAACATCAAGAATCGACCTTCCAAGGTCTGGCGTTGGTTGGAACCATTCTGGGACAAGAGCACGGTCCTCCGGATACTGTGCCGTAAGCAATTTCACTTCCACAACATCCCGAGCAAAATCGCGCGCTATCCTCATGGTCTCAAAGGTAATGGGTTGGGCTGTATATAAATCGGAAGATCTATCGACAATGACTGGGTTGACAATATGGCCGAAAGTTTTCATGAACTTTATCAATCCCTATCAGCTCTATTCGGGGCATCTCCGATGTCTGCAAGATCCCTTTGAGACAGTATAACAATGCCGCTCATGTATAGGGATCAAGCGCCAAGGTGTTTGGCAATTGCATACCCATAGATTTTGCCTTCGTAAGATACAAGTCTATTCGTTCACGACAATAACGAACCTGAGCTTTGTTATTGAATTCTCTTTTTCTTTGATGGCGTACATTAACAATCCTACCAGTTATTTTTTTTGTTTTTTTCGTTGAGGTTATTAATAAATCATCGAAAAGTCGCTCCACATTCTTATAATCATTCAACGCTTCTAAACGTACATCATGTGTTTTTATCCAAGGGTATTCTCGTCTGAATCTTCCGATTCTAGCTTCAATATCAATAAGGTATGCAATACACAAATCGTATTGATCCAGTTTTTCATCTTGACTTATGCAGCGAATAGCAGCAGTTTGTGCGTTTGGACTCGACATCCAGTCGGGCCAAATTTCATTCTTATTTGTAAAATAGTTGAGCTCTATAAATGATTTCAATACTAATGCCAGCTGTCTCCTGAGAATGATAACTTCTACATACTCAAAGTCCTCAATTATGACGTCAAAAAATGTCTTTATGAACATGTGGTTTGTCTCACAGTAGACTTGGTCACGAGAAAAGCTTTTCAATATCTTCTTTATTGCTTCACTCTTGATTCTCCGCTCGCCTCTAGTTTCCGCATACGAGCATTTGTGCAAACTGTGGAGGTACTTGCCAGCCATATTCGGATCGGCTTCGTGAAAACTAATGACCTCCCTTGCGGTCCCCAGCAGCTCCGCAAGGTAGTTGGAGCCGGCGCGTCCTGAGTTAATGCAGAATATGAGCCTTTGCTGGTTTGCGTCCATTTTCATCAAGCCAGAGGTTCTATCCAAAGATGATAAAATCACCACTTACAATTAAGCCAATAGCATGTCAATAGAGGGCTAATTGGTACTTTGCCTTCTTGGCCTGGTATGTTATCCACTCTTTCACTGCCGAGTTGCTTATCTTACTCTGTTTCGCTTCCTTTGCGGCAAAACCAGAAAATCTGGCCATCCACTTTCCAACTTTCCTCTTTACCTCGCGCTTCTGAGCAGCATTCAAATCATCGAGTAAAGGCCTGTTCTTTCGATAGATATATTCGAACGCCTCGAGTTTCTTGGCAGCCCTTGATCTCGATAGTCCAGTTTTGTGCCTGCGGTATTCCGTAAGAAGTTCATCGCAATAGACTGTACGCAGTTGTTTGGTTAACCGTATCCTCATGTCGTAGTCCTCAAACAAGTCGAGGCTTTCATCGTAAAAACCTACTTTTTTCCAAGCTTCGTAATCCACGAGTTCATTACGAAAGAGGCTACCTTTAGGATAGTCCCTAGCAAAAACTCTCACGAAGACATTGCCTTGCGGTACTGGTTCTCCAGCGTCAGCCCAGATGCCAATGCGAGTACCCACTGCATTGATGTAATGGTAGTTAGAGCAAGCAATTTGAGCACGGGGATCCCTTAGGAGTGATCTCAGTTCACGATCAAGCTTATGCGGAAGAAATCTATCATCTCCGTCCAAGTACGTCACAAAATCACCGGTCACAGCTTCCAAAGCCTTGGTCCTTGTTCTTGCTATCCCACAGTTACGTTCATGGTAAAAAGGCTTAATGAGATTGGGGTAACGAACCGCATATGCAGAGATTATCTCCTGGGAGCCGTCCGTGGAGCAATCGTCGACAATTATAATTTCCCCTGGCTGTATAGACTGACTAAGAACACTTTCAATAGCTTCTATTAAATAATGCTCTTGGTTATATGAGGTAATGCATACACTTATCTTCATAACTAAAAATATCACTTATACTTATAGAGCACATCACGTTCAGATAAAGTGGCAATTGGTCTGTATAATTGCCGCAGAAAGCGATCAATTTCGTCTCTAAAAGATGAATCTAATGCTTCAATTAACATAAGATTTGGATGATACTTTCCAAAATCTATACCCTTCAACACATTAATTTCGTATCCCTCTACATCCAACGACAAGAAATCTATAGTTGTGACCCCGTATTCATCAAGTATTGAAGTTAAGGTTCTAGCAGGGACCCGCAAATCGTAACTCGAAACACCCTGCATCTGGCAGCCTCTTCTTATGTGGTCCTCTTCTACCTCAGGTGTTGTCAGAGCACCTTTCACGATGGACATGAGCCTGCAATAACGCATTTCTACGAAAATCTCAGGGTAGTCGAAAGAAACTAGGGCACAATTCTCTACAGTACAATTAGGTCTATTTTCTTTGCACTGAATAGCCAGTTCCGGGACCGCTTCGATGAGAATTCCTCTCCAGTTCTTGTATCTTTCAAAATATAATGTGTTGCTTTGGGATATACCGTCACTCGCCCCCGCCTCGATGAAAAAACCATTCCGATAGCTAAGGTAAGGTTCGAGTTTTAGATCCAGTTGGTTAAGCCCAAAAGATTGCTTCTTTCCCCCAGTAACAAATCTCTTTACTACTCTGGAGATAATATTCATGACTCATCTTCTATGAAGGGTGCACTGTCGTCTGTTAGTGTCCATTGACCGCTGACCATAAATGGGGCACTCCTGGCAAAACCTTTGTTTCCTGTGCCATAGAAGTCTCCTTCAGCGACTTCCAAATAGCCAACACCACCTCGAGGCCAGTCTGCTTCTTCTTGGCCGATTGTTACGCGAGCACCAACTCTGTAGCGACCCGAATGTAGAGGTAAGTTTGGTATGTGGCAACGAAAGATTCCTACAGTCGGTAATTTATCGAACACTTGCCCCATGTATGAGCTATATAGTACGAAAAGGGTCTGATCTCGCTCTGAGTGAATTGAAAATCCTATATCGACATTGCGGGGAATTTCTCCCTCCTGACAATGGAATCCGAAGGCAAAGACAACATCCATGCCACTGCGAGCAACCGAGACTTTATTACCCTTTATGTCTTCGAGATGAAAACTAATTAATCTAATTCTTCCATCACCTGATCGATCCTTACTATCAACAAGAGAGATAGTGTTCTTAACTGCTGAATTTACCCCTTGGAGATACCGGTTCACAACGGTGTAAGCATCACCACTCATCGCTACTCTACCTTCTTCGATTAACAAAACTCTTTTGCATAAGTTTTCGACAGCAGCTAGATTATGGCTTACAAACAAGACAGTCCGTCCAGTTGTTGCCACTTCATCCATTTTGCTTAAACATTTTCTCTGGAAGTGCGCATCTCCTACAGCCAATACCTCATCTACAAGCAATATCTCCGGCTCAAGATGGGCAGCCACGGCAAAAGCTAAGCGAACATACATGCCACTGGAGTAATACTTTACCGGCGTATCAATGAATTTCTCAATCATCGCAAAATCTATAATTTCTTCAAACTTGTGAACAATCTCCGCCTTTTTCATTCCCAAAATAGCACCGTTAAGGTAAACATTCTCCCGCCCGGTTAGCTCCGGATGAAAGCCGGCGCCCACTTCTAAAAGGGAGCCAACCCGGCCGTGAATCTCTGCTTGTCCTTCTGTTGGTTCGGTAATGCGAGAGAGAATCTTGAGAAGGGTGGTCTTACCCGCCCCATTCTCCCCTATCACTCCCACCACCTCACCCCGCTTGATCTGAAAGGAGACGTCTTTGAGTGCCCATATTTTTTCCTTCATATCTGCAGCACCATATGGTTCCCCACGGAACAGGCTTTTCACTCGACGAAAAGGCGCCGCCAAGGCATCGGTCAGCGTATCGCGAAGAGTCCTGTATTCGTTATGCCTGATGCCGATGTGGTACTGTTTGCTCAGACAATCTGTTCGTATGGCGATGTCACTCATATGCTAAACAACGTCGGCAAAAGTTTTTTCCATTCGTCTGAAGTAGAAAGCGCCGCCAACCAGGATCGCCAAAGCTACTAGGGCAGAGACTGCAATAATCGGCCCGGGAGCGGTGTCCGCACCCAGCAGTGCCCAGCGGAAACCCTCAACCACGCCGACCATGGGGTTGATCCCGTAAAGCGTGCGCCAGGGTTCGGACAGCAAGCTGCTGGGATAGGCGATGGGCGTGGCGAACAGCCAGAATTGCGTTAGGAACGGCACCGTGTAGCGCACATCCCGAAACTGGACATTCAATGCTGAAAGCCAGAATCCCACCCCCAAGGCAGTGATAAAGATCAACAATACAAAGAGCGGCAGCCACATGATGTTCACAGTGGGCAGAATTCCGTAGAACAGCATCATGCCCAACAAAACTGCAAAAGCTAGCACAAAATCCACCACACCCGAAATAACACCGGATATGGGCACCACCAAACGTGGAAAGTACACTTTCTTTATCAGGTTGGCACTGCCCACCAGGCTGTTGGAAGCCATATTCAACCCATTGGCGAAGAAAGTCCAAGGGACAAGAGCGGCGTAGGCAAAGATGGGATATGGCAGGCCATCCGACGGCACTCCAGCCAGTTTTCCAAAAAAAATGCTGAAAACCACCATGGTGAAGAAAGGCTGGATAATGGCCCATGCAGCACCAAGCACAGTCTGCTTGTAGCGGACCTTGATATCTCGCCAGGCCATGAAGTAAAGAAGCTCACGGTACTCCCACAACTCTTCGAGTTTGAGTGAGATCCACCCCTTTGAGGGCTTGACGATAATTACATCGGAATCAGAAGGCATCGTGATCGTCTCTTGTCCTGATAATTACACCCAGACATCGGGCAGTCTTCGACCAACTGCGGTCAGGCCTTTTCAGGCAGTTGGGGCTTCCCGCCGCAAATTGATATTAAATATGCATAATTTTGCGAAAATCATGCCATACCATCCAGCAAGTTTAGCCCGCTCTATTGCTGTCTATCTTCAATCGAGAATAAGCAGAGGGCTCCAGGCGTAAGCCCGGGGTATTTCCACTAGTCATACTACCTATATGAGGATGTTTAGAAAGATTTGTAACTACCTAATCTCAAAGTAAACCTGTCAATCTTGATATGTGAGGACTGTTGTGGTTCCCATAAGGGAAGAGACAGTAGCAGCTCACCATTTTGCACAGCACCCGCGTATAGACGACCAGGCAAAGTCATTTGGTTAACATCTCACGCTGGGTCTAACCAGACTACCATCAAGGAACGTTCTCAAACCATAAAGCTTCCTCCGTAGGTCGTCCACCGTCCGAATTGCCCTGGCCATTTGTAGAATCTGCTGCGGCCTTAGATAGAATTCTTTGAGTCCCTGGTCGATGAGTCCATCTATCTCCTCCTTACTGAGTTCCGGCAAGCTTAGCACCGTAGCTTGCTCCCAGTTCTCATCCACCCATCCTCTCCATTTCTCTGGAACGAGAAAACCTTTTGTTGCTGCCTCTTGGTAAATCTCTGAACCTGGATAGGCGCAAATACCGGAAAACTGAACAGTATCCATGGGAAGTGATTTGGCGAATTCGATGGTCTCTAGGGCCGACTCCCTTGTTTCTCCTGGAGCGCCGAACATAAAACAACCGTGGACGGTGAATCCCAACCTTCTCGCCTCGCTTGCCAGCCGTACGGAATGCTCTAAAGTCGTTCCCTTTTTTACCGCATCCAATGCCTCCTGAGTGCCAAACTCAAATCCAACCATAAGCATACGACAGCCTGCGCGTCTCATAAGAGGCAAGAGTGATAGATCCACGTCGGTTCGACAGTTGCATGACCAAGTTATGCTGAGTTTTCTCCTGAGCACCTCTTCACAGATACCGCTGACATGCTTGGGGGATGCAGTGAAGGTGTCGGTCTCGAACATGACCTCCCTCAGGTAAGGGAAGAGGGATAGATCGTATTCGATCTCATCCACCACCAACTCCGGATCCCTCATCCTCAGCTTTCTCCCTTCCATCAGGGACACGTCTCTACAAAACGTGCAGCGGCCGAAGCATCCCCTGCCGGAGATGAGGGTAATGAAGGGAAAACGTTTTCCAGCGTCCCGGTACCATCTCGGGTCTATGTGGGGCCAGGCTGGGAATGGGAGCTCGTTTGCGTCCAGATAAGGTCTGACTGGAGTATGGACCGCATGGCCCTCACTGTCCAAATAAGAAATTCCCAGAATTCCAGCGAGCTTTGACGTACTCCAACCTGAACCGGCAAGCTCCGCAAGCTCCCTCAGGGTGTAGTCGTACTCTCCCCGCACCACCGCATCCAGGGATCCTTTGGCTCTGTGGAGGGTGTCCTCCGGTTCCGCAGTCACGTGAGGTCCCACAGCCACGGTTTTACAGTCAGATACAAGTTTCTTGGCTAGGGAGGCGTAGTTCAGATCAGAGTCTATGGAAGGGGTGGTGGTGTGGAGAATTAACAATCCGGGTCTTTTCTTCTGCAAGGCAGAGGCCACCTCCTGCCGCCCCAAATTCATGGCCGCTCCGTCCAAAAATCCCACTTCAAGCCCCGCCTGCTCTAAGACTGCCACAGCAGTTAGCAGCCAGTCCGGGTGGCGCTGCACCCGTCCCCTTGATCTGGCGGCCCAGCGGGCTGAGCGGCAGAAATCTTGTACCACCGGCGGGTTGAGTACGAAAACATCAGCCATGTTATTCATTTCATTACATTTATGTTGTTCGCTGCCCAGAAAGAGAAACCGCTGAGAGAATATGCATTTTCAGTGCCGGGACTCTGCGGTGGGAGACTCTATGAGCAAAACCTATGCCGGTGTTCTCAGAGGTCCCTTGTCTTGGAGTATGGACCTGAGACGCAAAACCTCCTTGGTTATTCTCTGTTTTTCTTTGAGATCCTCGAGGTTCTTTGCGTAGCGTTCATACCATTCGAGCGCCTCACCGTATTCTTCTTGCAGGGTTGCAATTAAGGCCATAACCCTTTCCGCTCCGGGTGAAAGAGTTCCCCCGAGGAATTTATCAGCATAACCCTGCAAAATTCTATCGAGATTATGCTCCCTGTTGGCCTGCAAAAATGAGGACTCTTCTGAACCTGCCTTTACACCAAACAGTTTTCCCACAAGGTTAATCCTCTCCGTTGAATAGCCGAGATATCCGTAACATCTAATCGTTTGGAGAGGTATATCCAGCGAGAAAGGATCCACTTCCTTGGCATGCTCTAAATGCTGAAGAGCTTCCTGCCACCGTTCTTCCTTCATAAGAATTACGGCCATATCGTAATGCGCCTCTGGGGATGAGGGGATTTCCTCAAGGACCTTGCGAAACATCGCCGCAGCATGTTCATAGTCTTCCTCTAAGTAATTGATCTGTCCAAGCATAAGCAGGGAAGGAGTTCGCCCCGATTTTTCCTCCGTTTCCGCAGAAAAATAGGCTTTCGCCCTGTTAAAATCATCCAATCTGTAAAAAGTCATGCCTCGATAAAAATTCACCAGCGGCAGTCCCTCCGGCAACTTGGTCACTACACCGGCAAGGGTCGTTGCCTTGTCGTTTAAACCCAACTCTTGATAGACCTGAAGAAGATCAACATAAGCGGCAAGATATCTGTAACCAGGTTTCAGCTTGACAAGCCGCTCCAAATAGATGCGAGCTTCTTCCCACTGCTCCAACTCCTTATAGCTGCATCCGAGTTTGTAGAGGGAGGGTTTATAATTTGGCTTTCTCTTGATCGCTTCCAGTTCTGAGGCGATGGTCCTCTGGTAATCTCCTTCCTCAAAATAAGCTAGGGCCAGGTTGTGCCAAGGGACTTCCCACTGCGGCATTAGTTGATTGGCAATTTCGAACTCCCTCCTCGCAGCTTCAGTCATGTTCATACCCAACATATAGAGCTCCCTGCCATAGTTGTTGTGGGGTCTTGCCTTGTTGGGAGACTTTTGCACCGTGTCTTTCCACAGTGACAAGCCACTAGCCCAGACTTCATTGCGCTCATGGGTAGTACTGGTTAGGCCCACCATGACTGCAGCGATCACTGCAGTAGACGCTATGGCCTGGACTGCTCGAGAGGTCTCCCCAACTCTTGCCAGGCTCCAGAGAATAATCTGCACACATCCCATGGCAAGAAAAGCCACAGCAAGATACATCCGGTGTTCGAATATTACGTCGTGGAGTGGAATTACACTCGAAGTGGGAGCCAAGGTTATGAAAAAGCCTACGATGCCGAGGGAAACCAGACGAAATCTTCTATATGCGAGCACGGCAAGCAAAATGAGCACAAGGAGTAAAAGGAATGATGCCGTGGTCTCAAGGGTAAAAAAGTGGCTCGTCAGAGGGTAATCCCAATCTATATTCTGGTTGGCGGGCCAGAAATAGAGTCGGAGATAGGTGAGCAATACACTGAATTGTGTCAGAATGTATTGCTTTCTGGTGAAAGCGATTCCTGGATCGTAAAAGAAACCTCTCGCCAGCAAAGGTCTAACCACGTGTGACACCACTACGCCAGCCGGGATGAAGAGGATGAGAACCTTTTTTTTTCGGAGGAGATCTCTGAATGATGTCTTGAAAAAAAACAGTTCATAGGTCACGATCATGACTGGGAGGGTCACTGCAGTTGCCTTGGAGAAGGCAGAGCACAAAGCGGCAACCCCGGTGAGCAGGAAATATCCAAGTGCGATATTACCCTTCCCCTCCATCCGCCCTTTCACATAAAAAAAGAGGGCGGCCAGATAAAACATCCCGGCCATACTTTCTGACCGCTGGATCACGTACGTGACGGATTCAGTCTGCAGAGGATGAAGCAGGAAGATTCCAGCTGTTAGGAAGGCTGCCAACTGCTTGGAAGATTCGGGGGAGGTATCCTGCATAGCAGGAGTGTTCCAGGTTTCCAGGCAAAGGAGGTAAAGAAAAATGGCTGCACCGTAATGAATGAAGAAATTAAGAATATGATAGGTTAAAGGATTTAACCCACCGATCTCATAATTGATTGCCAAGGTGAGATAGGGCAAGAATTGCTGCCTGGAGTAAGAAAAAATCGCCTCAATATTAGACAGATCAACGATGGCATCGTTTTGTAAGATGTGGCGAACATCATCGAGATAGAAGGAAGCGAAGAAACTTTGTTCATAGGCAACGAGACCGAAAAACAAAAGAATCAAGACATAGCTCAGATCAGAAGCCAGGTATTGAGATAATCTGTGTTGATGCCCTTCCATTCTGCAAAATTCAAATCTTCCTTCGATTATTCGGAAATGAAACCCATAAAAAAATCTTCCAATTCAAACCGTTTGGGATCAATGGTGTAGGGTTCCAAACCTATTTTTACACACGTTTCCAGAAATTCGCTAAGTTTCTCCTTGTCAACCTCCAATTCCACCCTATCTTCGTATGTCCTCAGGGAGAATTTTTCCTGCTGCAAGGATTGGACCTGGTGCGGCTCAGGATTTCTAAAAACAACCTCGTAAGAGGAAAAACTGTCGGAAATCACATCTGTGAGGTCTCCGGAGAATTTCAGTTCCCCTCTGGTGATTATGCCTATTCGATCACAAATTATCTCCACATCGTGCAGAATGTGCGTGCTGAAAAAGATGGTCTTTCCCTGGGCGCGAAGATGAAGCATGAGATCCTTGACCAGCTTCCGGCCCACAGGATCCAGTCCGGACATGGGCTCGTCGAAGATGATCACCAATGGGTCGTGTATGAGAGAAGTGGCAATCCCCAGCCGCTGGATCATTCCTTTGGAATAGGTGCGCAGCGGTCTATGGGCGGCTTCGGTCATATCCAACATTTCCAATAGGGCCATACCCCGTTCACGAATCTGGCTCTTGCTCACTCCGTGGATGGTACCGTGAAACTCCAGAAGTTCCCATCCGCTGAGAAAAGCGTAGTAACTCGGATTCTCTGGGAGATACCCCATCGGACGCCGTGCTTCCGGCTGCCTTACATCTCTCCCCTTTATGGTTGCCTTGCCACCGGTTGGACGGATAAGATCACAGAGAATCTTGATAGTGGTGCTCTTGCCGGCGCCATTCGGCCCCAGAAAACCGAAGATTTCTCCTTCCGACACAGTCAAGTTCAAATCATTGACCGCCAGGACCTTTTGCTGTCGCAAGCCTTGGCGATAGATTTTACTGAGATTCTCAGTTCTTATGGCCTCCACGAGACCCCTTTCCGAAGGCTAGTTTGCTGGTCGTTCGCACTTTGCCTTGTTTGTCCAGGTAAAAAGTTCCTCCGTATGGATCTTCAGGCAGATGGTCGAGTATGCCCACATCGACCAGCTCCTGCAGGTCTTTCGGAGCCCTGTGAAAACGTTTGCTAAAATCAGCTATTGCTTCTTCCAGTTGAAAGATTCTCTCGAGCGCTTCAGCACGAATTAGCAACTGCTTTTTTATTGCCTCGCTGCGGGTGGTGGGAATTAGCTCCCTGAGATAGGCGAGGGCAAGGGCTGTTTTCCCCCCCTCGTAATAATAGCGTGCAGCCAGAGTGGCAAACCAGGCAGCCCGTGGATTGAGTTCTGCCGCTTTTGTCAGGAATTCTCCAGCCTTATTATAGTCTTTCATAAAGAAGGCATAGTCGAAAGACAAGAAAAAGGGTAAGTACCAATCCCAGGTACGGTGGGCGAAACCATATTCCAAGAGGTCGATGGCCTCCTGCGGCTTACCGGCGTCCCAGGGCAGAATTGCCTGAGCAAAATAGTAGGCATCCATGTTGTAGGGATCCAGCCGGCTGGCGGTATACAGTGCCCTTTGCAGCCTGAGCCAGTCCGGCATCTGCTTCCTCACGTCCACCAGGGTACCGAAATAAAAAAGGCACTTGAGGGTGATGAGCTGGGATATGAACTGATATTGGTCAGCACTCAAAGCCTTGACCACTGGTGCCGGCGGGAAAAATCCCAATCTGACCTCAGGAGGACGAGAATCTCTCAGAGAGGTTAGAGCTGCATGAGTGCCAAAAAACAAAAGCAAAAATGGTAGTAGTAAAACAATTCTTTTCAAAATCGTCCCCTAGAGTCTAACGATAGATTCCTGACTTCTCCCTCCGAGTTCCTTGTCAGAGAAATTCCCGGCGGGAGAAAGCAATCATCGCCAGTACTAGCACTATCCCCAGATAGGCGAAGCCGTAGAGTTGCGTGAGCAGGACTGTCTTTCCGCTCAAAGCCAAACCGTAAACTATCTCGGTCTTTAGATCAAAGGCGGAAAAGTTAGGGAGAATCCAGTATACGAGTTTCCCGAAAATTTTGACTGCCGGGCTCAGCTTATCTTCTCCTCCTCCGCTCTGCAGATAATAGCGTACCGCTTCCGTACTGTAGCTGCCGAAGTAGATGCCAACACTGAGTGCCAGGGGCAAAAAATTGGAGGTGGCCACTGTAGAGAAGAGCACGGTAATTGCCCCCACAATGAGAAAAATCCAGTACTGAAACCAGAGTCCTAGGAAAAAACCACCCCAGGCAAAAGGTCTCTCAGGAGGGTATATGCGCTCGAGCACAGCGAGGGCCCCTGCGGAAAAACACCCCAGTATGGCAACGGCGAGCAAAATGAGAATTGCAAACCCCAGGAACTTGCCAAGCAGATAGGACGAGCGGGAGATTGGCAAAGAACAAACTGTGTATATGCTGCGCTGCTCGAGATCTCGCGCCACAAGAGATATTGCCATAGAAAGGGTGAGTAAGAGACCCACCAGGCTGATGATCGACAGAGAGTAACTGCTGGCCAGGGCCAGCACCTGGCGCATGGAAAAGACCGCCACCACCGGAGTGGTCAACAAAAGCAGCAACCCTACCACAAGGATGGCTGAGATCACCCGATCCCGAATACCTCCTTTGATGGCAACGGTGATGAAAGCGCTTAATGTTCTTGGGACCGCAGCACCGTCTTTCATAAATAGACATCTATTCCTGCCGATGAGAGAAAATCCTAAGCAAGAATTTGTTATTGATTTTCACTAATTTTCGCCTTGTTTCACGTCTTATCCCGCCTGAATTACGGCAAAATTTTCGGTCAAAATATAACACATCCCTTTCCTCTCAGGGAGAGGATTATTTTTTTCCTTTGGCTGAATCCCCAAAAAAACCTGGTGGCAGGGAAAAAAGCAAATGAAAAAGGGGGTCAGTTACCCGACCCCCTGGGCTTCAAATATTCTGCTGAAATTTCATAATTACAGTGCGGTCCAACCACTGATATTGGTGGCCCCAGCGCCAGGGATACCGGTAACAGATGTGTCACCGGTGCTCTTGGTGACCCAGTAAATGAGAGTCGTGTTATTGGTGGTACTAAACCCCCGGTTACCGGCTTGATGAACTGTGGCGATTGAATAGTCCTGATAATCGGTTTCAACGTCGTAATTCATGTACACATTGCTGGAAAGTCCATAGGTAAGGCTACCTTCAGTGGCTTGAAAGTTAAAGACACCGTCAGTCCACGTTTGGTCATCAGCGAAGGCAGCAGGTGCGGCCAATGCCAGCACCATAAGTATGGAAAAAACGATGAGCATTATTTTCTTCATGAGAATTTCCTCCTGTAAACGACTACATAATCATGAGATTGTTGTAATCTCATTTGATTATGGATAGTGCTGATAGTCGGCATAGTAAGCTTCGAGATTCGTCTTTACGTTACGCAGATCGCTCTGGGCTGCTGAGTTGTAACTCTTCTGACGATAAGCGGCGAACTGCGGGATCGCAATGGCGGCCAAAATGCCGATAATTGCGATAACGATCATCAGCTCAATCAGGGTAAAACCCTTCTTGTTGAGCGTTTGTCTGATTTTTGTAAGCATTAGCCTTCTCCTTTCTTTTCCAATTTATTATTTTGTCAAATATTTACTTCCTTGATGCTACCCTTCGCTTTTTTTCACCCCCTCCCATGGATTCTTGGAGTCTCTTTCTTGTTTGCCCGGATACAATGCAATTTACTTGCCAAGTGGGAGTTGCCCTTAGGAAAAGGCAGTCAACTAGGAAGAGAAGCCAGTCCTCATTCTGAGCTTAGTTGTATTTAAGTGTTTGAATTTTATAAAAAAAATGTCATTTAATTTTCCCTGTTACTATCGTATCATCTCTGGTTCATGGGATGAAAATTTTAGGATTTTGAGATATTTTCCGGCAAGAGAAATAGCTTGGGAATCGTTTTTTTATCGTTTAGTGTCACCCTCTGACAATATTTGTCAGAATAAGTGGTCAAAGTTAACTAAAGTGAACACCAATTTTCACAATTTTCTCTGAAGGTATAAGAATTCTTACCTTGGCCAGAGGAATTATGCGAATATCGTTCCACATGGAACTTGCAATTGGTTTGAAATTTAGTTAGTTTCCAAGCTGGCGCCAAACAAGGAATTCGGGGTGGGACAAGAGTGCTTCGTTGCTACGGCGGACAGGTGATTACGGGGTATAGGTTATTCGTTATACGTTATCCGTTATAAGTTATTCGTTAATTGAAAGTACAACAACAGCAATGAGGTGTTTCTGTTAAAGGTGGGAAATAATTCTAGTGAACTTTTTCATAAAACTAATAACTTATAACTTATAACGGATAACACCTAATTGGGGTTTGACCTAATTAGATGCCTTTGCGAGGTTGAATCATGCTCGGACTTATGCGTAAGCACGCCACATCGTGGCTGATCAAGGTGGCCCTCTTCGCCATCGTAATCGTTTTCATATTCTGGGGAGGCTATTCCTATACCGAGAGAAAGGCAAGCCGCGTCGCCGCAGTAAATGGGTCCTACATCAGTATGCTGGAATTTCAGTCCACCTACAACAATTTGCTGGAGCAGATGCGGAGTCGTCTCGGCGATCAGTTTTCCCCTGAGTTGGCAGAAACCTTGAACCTGAAAAGACAAGCTCTAGACCAATTAATCAACCGCAGACTTATTTTGGCCGAGGCAAAAATTCTCGAACTGGATGTTTCCCGGGAAGAACTTCAAAACGCCATAATCTCCTATCCGGCTTTCCAAACCAACGGCCATTTTGATCAACAGCGCTACCAGCAAATCTTGCGCTTAAACAAGCTCACTCCTCAGGATTTCGAGGCCAGTCAGCGTGAAAACCTGCTAATCAATAAAGTCCAGCAGTTGATCACCCGGACCACCAAGGTGCTGGATGCTGAAATCCTCTCCTTTTTCCATCACACCCAGGACAAGGTAAATTTGGCCTATATTCAGGTAGACCCAAAGGACTTCAAGACCAAGGTGAAAGAGGATGAGGAGTCCATGAGGGACTATTTTGACAAACATCGTGAAAACTACCGCCTCCCAGCCAAACGTAACATCCTTTACGTCCGTTTTAGGCCGCAGGATTATATAGATGAAGTCCAACCAACAGACAGGGAGATAAATGATTACTACCTACTCCACCAGGAGGACTACAAAGAACCAGAGAAGGTAAGGGCACGACACATCCTTTTCCGCATACCCCCAAAGGCCAAGACCTCGGACATTCAAGCAATTCAGAAGAGAGCCGAAATGGTACTTGAACTGGCTCGCAAAGGTGAGGATTTTGCCAAACTAGCAAGGAAGTATTCGGAAGATTCCACCGCATCCAAAGGGGGAGATTTAGGCTATTTCACCCGCGAAGATATGGTGAAGCCCTTTTCCGACTCGGCTTTCTCTTTAGAAAAAGGCGAGATCAGTGACCTGGTCCGCACCCGCTTTGGCCTCCACATTATTAAGGTCGAGGATATAAAGGAAGAGTCGATCAAGCCTCTGGCCGAGGTTAAGAAAAGTGTTATCCAGAGCGTCAAACAGGAGCAGGCCCGTGAAATTGCTAGGCAGCAGGCTGAATCCTTCATCGATCTAAGCCGATCCCTGGATGATATGAAAAAGGCTGCCCAGGACAAAAACCTGGAAACAAAGGAAAGCGGTTTTTTTGCTGCCAATGAACCTATTCCATCTCTGGGCTCTTATCCGGAGGTCAGTGAAGTTATCTTTTCTTTGCAAGAAAAGGAGATTTCGCCAGCCCTTGCCCTTGGGGACGATCAACTGGTGGCGCAATTGATTGCAATCCAGGATTCCAGACTCAAGGATTTTGACGAGGCAAAAAAAGAAGTTAGAGAAGACTGGCTGGCAGAAAAAAGTAGAGAGTTGGCCCGGGCAAAGGCGCAAGCCTGGCTAGAAATGGCTCGCAGAGAGGGGACCATCACCGACGTCGCTCGTAACAACAATTTACAAATAAGAAAAACAGGTCTCTTCACCGCCATTTCTCCGGCGCGGTCTCTTGGAAATCAAAAGGATTTGGTTATCACCGCATTTGCCCTCAGATCAGGGCAGCCCGTTGCACCCGAAGTGTATGAGGTTAATGGCAAATACCTGATCCTGCAATTGGAAGATCGCCAGCCCGCTACTGAAGAGGAATTTCAAAAACAGAGAGAGGATATCGCCCGTCAGCTCCTCATCGCCAAAAAAGAACAGACCTTTAGCCGGTGGATTATGGGCAGGAGAGAAAGATCAGAAATAGAAATTCTTCAGAAACTGTAGCCCGAGCTATTCTATAATGGTTCACTGTTTACCATGTATTGTTTACTGCATGCTGCCAGTTGCCCGCTGCCGGCTTTAAGTCCCGTCTCCCCGTTTCGCCGCCTCTCCACGTCTCTTTTTGCCTGCGAGGACGAGTAGCTCCTTCCAGACTTTCCGCACCTGAATCTCGGTGTCCGCCAGTGTGGAGTTATTATCGATCACATAATCGGCCAACTCCACTTTCTCGCTGAGAGGCATCTGGGCTTTCAACGCCTGTTTGGCCTCCTCCTCAGAAATTCCATCCCGCTGCACGAGCCGATTAATCTGGACACTCTCCCTAGCATCAACTACGACAATCTTGTCAAATCGATGGGCCACTCCCACTTCCAGCAATAAGGGCACATCAACCACGAGCACCTTTGCCTGGAGCGAGGAAGAGAGGACTTCAGATCTGCGGTTTATTTCCTTCATCACTTCAGGGTGCACAATCGCATTTAGCTGGTCCCTTTTTTCTGGATTGGCAAAAACTAGTTTGCGCAGCTTTTTTCTTTTTACTGTGCCGTCTGGACGAAAAAATGTTTTCCCAAAAGCTTGCCGCAGCCTTGTCCATGCTGGCTGTCCGGGCAGCAATACTTCCCGAGCTACCTCATCTGAGTCGAGAATTTTTGCCCCCAAACTAGCAAAAATCATAGAAACCGCGCTCTTTCCGGAAGCTATTCCACCTGTCAGGCCCACCTTTATCATGACACCCTTTCACCTTGTGACATCGTCTCGTCACAATACAAGTAAAACTCAAGCCGGAGCGGAATGAGACCGAGATAGGGAGATACGGCGACGCGGCGATCTCGAGCAGGCAGCGAGCAGTAGGCAGCTGACAGCAATCATGACTTTCTGCAATATTCTGCCTGCTGCTTGCTGGAAAAACGCCGTGTCACACCGTTCGTGGTTCATTCCTTTGCACTCTGGTCATAGGTCCGCAAGAACTTGAGCAGGTCACTCATGTCCTCCGGCAACGGGACCGACAACTCAAGCTTCTCACCCGTAGCAGGATGCTCTAGCGCCAATCTACGAGCGTGGAGCATTTGGCGTTTTACTTTACTCAGTCGAGCCCGCAGCAGATGGTTTTGTACCGATTTCACCCTTTTCTTGCCGCCATAGGTGGCATCCCCCACCACTGGATGATGAGCATGGGCGAAGT
The DNA here is from genome assembly GCA_022340905.1 of Deltaproteobacteria bacterium. Classification (GTDB taxonomy): domain Bacteria; phylum Desulfobacterota; class Syntrophobacteria; order BM002; family BM002; genus BM002. The sequence goes on from JAJDNB010000027.1 coordinate 45,135, forward strand.
GTACTCTGATTTGATGCGTCCTTCCTGTCTTGATCACTACCTTCATCAGCGAGACCTCACCGAGCAAAAGTTCGACCCACCAGAAGGTAAAAGCCTCGCGTCCTCCAGTCATTATCCCCATTCTCTTGCGGTTTTTCGGGTGTCTACGGATAGGATCTGTAAACTGGCCGGAGGGGTGAGGTAAACGACCATAAACCAAGGCAGAGTACTCTTTGTATACAAGTTTTCTTTTAAATTGTTGGCTGAGATGACGATAGGTCAAGTTGTCCTTGGCCACAACAATAATCCCGCTTGTATCCTTGTCGAGCCGATGAACTATCCCGGGCCTCAATGGTCCTCCCAGGTCAGCCAGATGGTCGCAATGATGGAGGAGCCCGTGGACGAGGGTGGAAGTGCGATGACTGGTGGCAGGATGCACCACGAGGCCCGGAGGTTTATTGACAGCAATCAAATGGTCGTCTTCAAAAACTACGTCCAGAGAGAGTGGTTCAGGCTGGAGTTGGACAGGTGGGGGTGGAGGAACAAAGACCTGAATCTGATCCTTCGATCTCAGTTTGTAGCTCGACTTCTGGGGCTTATCATTAACCAGAATGCAGTTGTTGTCGATAAGTCGCTGGACCTGATTGCGAGACAATTCCAGCCTCATGCGGCTTAAGAACAGGTCAAGGCGAGAACCCGCATCTTTCTCAGAGACGGCGAAACGATGTTCAGACACTGCCCCCCTTTAATCGAAACGGCGACGGGGTGACGCGACGACACGGAGAAAAAACTAAAACACTCCACTAGCAGTGTCTTCACCGTATCACCGATTCACCGTATCGCCGTCTCTGTTTGTCCGTGCTCCCTTTCCGACTAATCGGGGCAGGCAGAGGTTGGTGACGCTTACCCCGTACCTAATAGTGGCGCCGCTGTCCCGCTTCTTCCTTGAGGGTGGTAAAAATCATTCGACCAGCGGTGGTCTGAAGGATGCTGGTAACAGAAGCTTCCACCTCTTGACCGAGAAGCCTGCTAGCATTTTCAACTACAACCATGGTGCCGTCATCTAGATAAGCGACGCCTTGGCCCTGCTCTTTACCCTCTCGCATAATCTGCAAGATCAACACCTCTCCCGGCAAAACCATCGGTTTGAGGGCGTTGGCCAATTGATTAATGTTGAGAACGGGGACTCCCTGCAACTGCGCCACCTTGTTGAGATTGAAATCGTTAGTGATGATTTTGGCATGCATCTCTCGGGCCAGAGCAATGAGCTTGGTATCAACCTCTTTTATCTCGGGGTAATCCTCATCCACTACTTTCACCTCAACAGTTTCACCCTTTTGCATGCGATTAAGGATGTCCAATCCCCTTCGGCCTCTAGCCCGCTTGAGGTTGTCAGCGGAATCAGCGATGTGCTGAAGTTCCTGCAAGACAAACTGGGGCACAACCAGCGGCCCTTCCAGAAAATCTGTTTCACAGATGTCTGCGATGCGCCCATCTATGATGACACTGGTATCGAGAATCTTGCCGCCACTTCTTTTGAGCGACCCTTTGGTAAAGAGGCTCCAGCCTGGCCACTTGATTTCCTCTATTTTCTTGCCCCCCAACACGAGGCCGATGTAACCAAAGGTACAACTCAGGATTACAGAGGCTGAGATACGGATGCCGGGACTCTGCAGGCCACTGAAAATATAGCCGAGCAGTTGAGCGATTACCAAGCCTAAAACAAGACCGAATGTGCCACCCAGGATCACCTTGAGGGGTGCTTTCTTGATTATTTTTTCTATGGATAATGCTAGGAGTGCAAAAATGAAGCCGGTAAGTGCCCCCACCAATTTGATCCAGATGCCCCAGGTCTGTAGAGATGGCAGGTAAGACGGCAGGTACAACGCAAGGATATATCCGCTCACCGAACAAACAACGACCAAAAGCAAACGTAAGATAGTCTGGGCAATGCTCACTATTCACTCACCTCCTTTCATTCGATATTTCTGAACTCTATGCAAACCACCAAAAATAACCGGCAATTTTCCGTTCCGGGCTGTCCACCAGTTTCTGGAACAATGGAAAATTGGAGTCCGGCTCAGTAGATCGCTCAAGGGGCAAAAATACCCTGAATGTCCTTCTCTACCTGGCCCTCATCTAGGTCTTTGGCTATGGATATCTCCTTCACCAAAAGACTACGGGCGGTGTCCATCATCTTTCGCTCGCCAAAGGAAAGCTCTTTATCCTCACGGAGGATGAACAGATCGCGCAAAACCTCGGCCAATTCGTAAACGGACCCGGTCTTAATCTTTTCCATATATTCACGGTAGCGTCGATTCCAAGTTTGGTTGTCCGGCTCAACCTCTTTTTCCTTCAAGATATCGTATATCTTTGGAACCTGAGCAGCATCGATCACCTGCCGTAATCCCACGTTGTTCGCGTTCTCGAGAGGGATCATGATAATCATTCCGTTGTCGAGAATGCGCATGATATAAAACTCTTGTTTATTGCCCGAAATCCATTTACTCTCAATGGACTCAATCACCCCAACCCCGTGGGCTGGATACACAGCTAGGTCACCAACCTTAAACATGACTGGTTCAATCCTCCTACCAGAAATAACTGCCAGCAGATCAGAAAGCCTGGACTTAGAAATCGAGGATAGCCCCCAAACCATCTAGTTCCAGAGTGTCTGGCCAGAGCTATAATTAACAATCTCGTGAAAAAGATCTGTATGGCGTTACTTTTCTATTGCCAAGATTTCTCCACACAAGCCCCTCTGGGGCCCAGACAGTGGCCACCTTTTGGATAATGAAGGGTGTGGAGATTTTCCCTCCGTATTCTAACATAAAATGATACCATTATCAGCCTTCTCCTCAAAGGCAAAAGTGGCGATACCCTCCGTGGTTCCGCTTGAGGCGGATCCGTTGTCAGTTGTAGACGACTTTTCCGTGATACCGTCTTGCAACGGACAACTAACTACATTCAACTGACGCGCTGGTCGCCCGTTTATCCGCTCCCATATCCCCTCATCTCCGCCTTGACATCCTCATAAAAAAGGGGACGGCATGAAATGCCGCCCCCATTCTGCTTTGTTTCAATGAGGGGAATCAAATTCCCGTTATTAGCCCACTATTTGATCCCGTGAATCATGAGGAGCACCGGTGCACTCACCAGCGAAACCACTGAGACCAACTTGATCAGGATGTTCATGGTGGGCCCGGAGGTATCCTTGAAGGGATCGCCTACCGTATCACCTACAACAGCAGCCTTGTGATTGTCCGAACCCTTGCCGCCGTAGTGACCCGACTCAATATACTTTTTGGCGTTGTCCCAGGCGCCACCGCCATTGGACATGAACAGGGCCATGCACACACCGGTTGCCGTACAGCCAACCAACACTCCGCCTAGCGCTCTTGGGCCGATGAGCATTCCCACTGCCAGAGGCGTGGCCACGCCAATGAGTCCAGGGAGCATCATGCGCTTGAGCGCGCCCCTGGTGGCAATATCCACACACCTTGCCGAATCGGGCTTGGCCTCGCCCTCCATCAACCCAGAGATTTCCCGAAACTGGCGGCGGATTTCTTCCACCATGTCAAAGGCGGCAGAACCCACCGCGGTCATGGTGAGCGCCGCTACGATAAAGGGCACTATGGCACCTATGAGCACGCCGATGATCACCATGGGATCGGTGATGTTGATGATTTCGAGTCCCACCGCCTGGGTATAGGCAACAAAGAGGGAGACCGCGGTAAGCGCCGCGGCGCCGATGGCAAAGCCCTTGCCGATGGCGGCGGTGGTGTTACCCAGGGCATCCAGGGTGTCGGTGATCTTGCGGGTCTCAGGTCCCAAGCCGGCCATCTCTGAGATACCGCCGGCATTGTCGGCGATGGGACCGTAGGCATCCACCGTCATGGTGGCCCCCACGGTGGAAAGCATGCCCACGGCGGAAATGCCGATACCGTAAATTCCGCCGGTCTTGTAGGCGATGAAAGTAGCAAGGCAGATGCCGAGTACGGGCAAAGCCGTGCTCTCCATGCCCACAGCCAGTCCGGCAATGAGCACCGTGGCCGGTCCGGTCTCGGACTGCGAGGCGATCTTCTTCACCGGTCCCATGGAGGTGTAGTACTCCGCCAGTAGTCCGATGAGGATGCCGCAGAAGAGGCCGGAAATGACTGCATAGAAAACCCCGGTGGGCAGCCCTAGGGTCTTGACAATGTAATAGGTCAGGGCAATGAGAATGGCCGCGGCCACAAAGGTAGTATAGCGCAGTGCCGCCTGAGGTGAAATGTTCTGAAAGACCTTTATGGACATGACCCCGAAGAAAGAGGCCACCAGACCACCCATGACCACCAGCAAGGGACAGACCATGTAAGCAGAGCGCAACTTTTCGGCCTCAGCCGGCATCACCATGGTGGCAGCAATGGCGATGGTGGCGACAATGGCGCCCACATAGGATTCAAAGATGTCGGCGCCCATGCCGGCGATGTCACCCACGTTGTCGCCCACGTTGTCGGCGATGACCCCGGGGTTTCTGGGATCGTCCTCGGGAATACCTGCCTCTATCTTACCCACCAGGTCGGCACCGACGTCAGCCGCTTTGGTGTAGATGCCGCCCCCCATGCGGGCAAAAAGGGCGATGGAGCTGGCACCCATGGCAAAGCCGTTGATGATGTTAGCGGTCGCAGGGTTGTGGCCGACGAAATAGTACCAGATGCCCACACCCAGCAATCCCAGGCTGGCCACTGCCACTCCCATGACCGCCCCCCCGAAGTAGGAGACGTTGAGGGCCTTGGCCATACCGAACTCGTTGGCTGCCGCGGCTGTACGCGAGTTGGCCCGGGTAGCAGAACTCATGCCCGAAAAGCCGGCAACGCCTGAGCAGATTGCCCCCGTGACAAAGGCTACTGCACTCTGCCAGTTGATGCCCCACCACAGGAGAGCAAAGACCACGGCAATAAAGACCACCAGGATGGAGTATTCCCTTTTCAAGAATGCCATGGCGCCCTTGTTGATCTGGTCTTCGAGATCTATCATGACTTCGTTGCCGCTCGGAAAGGACTTGACGTAGGCGAACAGAAAAAATGCGAAGATCACCCCCGCTACGCCAAAGAACGGTGCATAGTTTACCCAGTTTTCCATACCTGTTACCTCCCATTAGTTTGTGCCAAAAGTAACGTACTAGTGGTTTTAAAAAAACCCGACCTGCGGGTTAAGGGACGTGCTTCGAGTTAAACTCGGCCATGGCCCCTTCCAGGCCACGAGCCAAAATGGCAGTGACAGCCGCAGCGGCAGTGTCCACGATCTCGCCTAGGTGACCTCCCTGGTCTTCGTACCAAGGGCTCAGCACGTAGTCTTCAACCGCCTCAGCAAATCTGGGCCTGCCAATTCCCACTTTAACTCTGGCATAACGGTCTTCCCCCAGTGTCTGGTGAATGGCCTGCACCCCCCGATGTCCGCCATCTCCGCCGCCGTGAACGATCTTGATTCTACCGAAATCCACGTCCAAATCATCATGGATTACCAGCAATTCTTTCACGTCCACTTTAAAGTAAGCCATCAGAGCATGTACCCCCTGGCCACTCCGATTCATAAAAGCCTGCGGTTTGGCCAGAATCACCTTGTGGTCAGCAATATCACCTCTGCCCCAGAGGCTGAAAAACCGTTTCCCCTTAACCGTAATGGAGTTGGCCCCCGCCAGCCGATCCACAACCATGAATCCAACATTGTGGCGTGTGTGCTCGTAGGTCTTTCCTGGATTTCCAAGTCCCACCACGAGATGCACAAATTTACTCCATGGCCGTGCAACCGGCCATCACCATGGGCTACTCTTCTTTCTCCTCTTCCTCGGTTTCTGCTGCCGCTTCTTCTTCCACCTCCTCTCCCTCTACCTCTTCTTCTGGAACCTCTGGTTCTATTTCTTCAACCTTCGTGGGTGGTACCACGGTGGCAATGGTAAGCTCCTCCTCCACTAAAACCTCTATATCGCCGGGAATCTTCAGATCACTCACATGCAAAGAGTCCCCTATGTCAAGCTCGCTTACGTCAAGTTCAAAAGTGTCGGGAATATTGTCCGGCAGACAAGAGATCTCCAGTGTTCTGCTCACCTGCTGAAGAATGCCACCCTCGGTCACACCCCTGGCCGTGCCTGTCAGGGTTATGGGCACCTCTACCTCTATCTTTTTGTCCATGGATATTTCGTAGAGATCCACGTGCAGAATAGTTTGTTTCACTGGATCCAGCTGAATTTCTTTGAGCATGGCCCTGTGGTTTAAGGTAGACTTGCCCGTCTCTATTGCAAGATCAATTATGACATTTTCCCCTGCCCCGGTTTTAATGAGCTTCTCCATATCCCGGTACGCGAGACAGAGGTGTACGGGGTCGACCTCAGGGCCATAAAATACTGCTGGTATCAAGGACTGGCTCCGCAGGGTACGGGCCGCACCTTTACCAGTTTCTTTTCGTGATTGCGCAGTGAGCGCTACATGGGCCATTGATTTCTCCTTAGCGTGGTTTAGCCGGTTTGCCAGTTTTGCCAGTTGTCTTAACCGGCTAACCGGTTAACCGGCAAACTGACTAAACCATTTTGACGCCTAACGTCAAAACTCTAAACAAAAAGTGAACTTACCGAATCATTCAAGTGTGCCCGCTTGATCGCCTCACCTAGCAAGTTGGCCACCGTGAGCACCTTAATCTTTTTGCAACCCTTCGCTTTAGCCGTTATAGGGATGCTGTCAGTAACAATCAAATTTTCGATATTCGAATTTTCAATGGACTCAACAGCTTTTCCGGACAGGACCGCGTGAGTACAACAGGCGTTAATAGAAGCAGCTCCGTTTTCGCTCAGAGCTTTGGCCGCCTCGGTAAGGGTGCCTCCCGTGTCCACCATATCATCCACAATGATCGTCGGCTTGCCCTTAACATCACCAACTACCTGCATAGCCTCAACCTTCTGCCCTACGCCCCTTCGTTTGTCGATAATGGCAAGACTGGCATTCAGCCTCTTGGCAAAGGCACGGGCCCTTTCGACCCCGCCGGCATCGGGGGAAACTAGGACGAGCTCCTTGTTGAAATGGTGTCTCAAATATTCGAGCAGAACGGGAGCTGCAAAGAGGTTGTCTACTGGGATGTTGAAAAAACCTTGAATCTGATTGGCATGCAAATCCAAGCATATCAATCTATGGCCACCTGCAATCGTGATCAGGTCGGCAACCAGTTTGGCGCTAATAGGAACCCGGGGCAGCACCTTGGTATCCTGGCGGGCGTAGCCATAATAAGGTAACACCGGGGTAATTCGCCAGGCCGACGCTCGTTTCAGTGCGTCCATTATTACTAATAATTCCATGAGGTTATGGTTTACCGGTGCGCAGGTGGATTGGACCACGAAAACGTCCCTTCCCCGGACGTTCTCACCGATTTCAACCATTATCTCGCCATCGCTAAAAGTTTTTACTACTGCCTGTCCCTGAAGGATTTGAAGGTACTGGCAAATCTTGGCAGTCAGCTCAGGATTGGAATTGCCACCAAAAAGTTTGAGTCGGTCCAATATCATGAACAAAAACCAAATAATCCGCACGGCGCATAGCGCTAAGCGCACAGCAAAAAAGTCTTCCCCTCGACGCTATGCTCTTTGCGCTCTGCTCCCCGGCGGGGTCGCGGTGTCCAAAGTGTGCGCGACAAAAACTGTAACGTTTTCTTCACGCCGCAGCAAATAGTAGGCCCTACGGGCCTCTTCCTCAGAGGGGAAAAGGCCAACCAAAGTGGGCCCGCTCCCAGTCATGGGGACTGCCTTGGCACCTGCCGCCAGCAGTGAATTCTTTAAATCATGGAGCTGTGGATAGTGACCGAAAACCAGTGGTTCAAAATCATTGACCAGCAAAGGAAGTAGGTCCTCGAGTGCAAGCCCTCGCCGGTTCATAGTTTTCCGGTGGGAAGCGGCCAGTTCTCCCGCATAGGTGTCTCCAAGAAAATTGAATTTAGTCCCATTTGCCCTGCTTGTCAATGTCAAATTCTCGTATGCCCAACGGGTGGAAACCTGAAAGTTAGGATATAGCAGCACTGTCCATAATATCGGGACATTTTCCATGGGAGAGAGAAGATCTCCTATCCCTTCTGCCACTGCCCACCGCCTTAGAAGAAAAAATGGAACATCCGCCCCCAGCTTGGCAGCGAGATGGTGCAGGTCTTCATGATTCATAGGACTGCCCAGCAATTGGTTCACAGCAAGGAGGGTCGCTGCCGCGTCGCTACTGCCGCCTCCGAGTCCTGCTCCCACCGGAATATTCTTGCTCAGCTCAATGCGCACTCCCCCATCCCGCCCAGATTCTTTAAAGACGAGTTTAGCCGCACGGTACACCAGGTTCTCCTCGTTCGTCGGCAGATCACTGTTGGGGCAGTGTAATTCAAGTTTCCTCGGATTCAACTCGAACCGCAACTCATCACAAAGGCTCACCGGAACCATGAGAGACACTAAATTGTGATAACCGTCTGCACGTTTTCTCAGAACTTGTAAGCCTAAATTTATCTTGGCTGGAGCACAAGCAATAATCGAGGCAGCGCTATTTGGCTTTTTGGACATAGCGCAGCCGTAGATCGTAAAGGATATGTTTAACGAGATTTTCTTCATCCGGAGCGAGATTTCCCCGGGTTTTCTCTTGCAACATTGCGATCAGATCGATGGTCTGCTTTGCCATGGCCAGATCCTCTTGCTGCTTGCCCGTGGCCGGATCAGGAATCTCCCCCAAATGGAGGAGCGCCGAGGTGTTGAGTGAAAAAATGAAGGTGGAGAAATTTATCTCCGGGAAAGGCGCTTCCTCGGTCACCTTTTCCTCCACTTTTGCCCTGTCCTCAGCTTCCTCCTGGGCAGGTGGTTCTGGTTCTTTGGCTTGTTCTTCGGCTTGTTCTTCGGCTTGTTCTTCTGGTCCCGTCTCTTCCTTTGGCTCACCCTCTTCAGTAAAACGCCGGCGATCCCTTACAACAAAACCCTTGCCTTCAACTTCTTCATCAGCCATGGTTTTACTCCCCAAAGTGATTTATTAACCCAACCACAAAGGGCACAAAGGGTAAATATATAAGTAGGAATGAATAGACATTAGATTTTCTTTGTGTCCTTCGTGATCTTTGTGGTTCTTCCCCCCGGTAGGATTAGGTACTCACAGTTCGAGTCTCTGGACAAACTTGACGTTTCCCAACCCCAGCAACTTCTCTTGAACCTCGACTGGCACTGGTGTGTCGGTTCGCATCATGATTATGTTTTGACCCTGTTCAATAACCTGCCCCACCTCCATGGTGGCAATATTGATGCGGTGTTGTCCGAGGCAGGTTCCTATCGCACCTATGGTCCCAGGGGTGTCTATATTGTAGATTAACAAAAGATGGCCTTCAAGGGGTGCCTCTAACCGGAAATCATTGATCCGGACAATGCGGGGGTCCTGTTTGCCGAAGGTAGTCCCAGAGACCGTGTTTTCGCGCTCGGTTGTTTTCAGCCTCACGGTGATGAGACTGGTGAAATCCTCCGCCTCGCTCCGTTTGGATTCACTTATTTTGATGTCTCGCTCCCTGGCAAGGACCGGCGCGTTGACAAAGTTCACCTCATCACCCACTATAGGTGTGAGTACCCCTTTGGTGAGTGAAACCGTAAGGGGAACCGTGTCATGGTTGGCCAGTTCACCGATGTAATCAACCGCCACTTCCAGGATACCCCCCTTGGTAATCTGGGCCAGCAGGCTGCCCAATTTCTCCGCCAAGGTAAGGTAAGGGCGGAGCCTGACCAGCACTTCTCCGTCCACTGATGGGACATTCACCGCATTGCGAACCGTACCTCTCTGGAGATAATCAATAATCTGGCCGGCCACAGCCAGGGCCACATTCTCCTGAGCCTCATCTGTCGAGGCCCCAAGGTGGGGAGTGGCTATAACGTTGTCCAGATCGAGCAAAGGGTTGTCCCCCGGAGGCTCCTTCTCGAAAACATCCAGGGCAGCTCCCGCTACTGTACCTTCCTGCAGCGCCTCATAGAGATCATCCTCGTTGACGATGCCCCCTCGGGCGCAATTCACCAGGAGAACGCCCCTCTTCATCTTGGCAAAACACTCACGATTGATAAGGTTGCGCGTTTCCGGGGTAAAAGGGGTGTGAACCGTGATACAGTCGGACCGGGCCAAGAGTCCATCGAGCCTAACCGGTTCGACCCCCATTTTTTCTATAGATTCTGCAGGAATGTAAGGATCGTAGGCAATGATGTTCATTTTCATCCCCCGGGCCCGGTCGGCGACTATTCTACCGATGCGTCCAATGCCGATTACACCCAAGGTTTTATTGTACAACTCTCTGCCCCGAAACAACTTTTTTTCCCATTTGTGGGATCTCATTGACGCCGCGGCCTGAGGTATGTTGCGGCTGAGAGCCATGAGCATAGCCACGGCATGCTCGGCAGTGGTGATCACATTGCCATCAGGGGTATTCATCACCACGATGCCACGCTTGCTGGCAGCTCCGATGTCCACATTGTCCAGACCTATGCCGGCACGACCCACGACTTTGAGCCGAGTAGCTACCTCTATGACCTCTTCTGTAACCTTGGTGGAACTGCGAATGACCAGGGCGTCATAATTTCTGATGATGCCCAGCAACTCCTCGTGGGTGAGGCTGGTATTGACATCCACCTCGAATCCCGGCGTCTCCTCGAGCACCTGAACTCCACGTTGGGAGAGGGGGTCGCTGACCAGAATCTTCATTGCGGTCTCGGACGTTATTTCAGAGAGATGGTTGAACCCGATGCTCAACCTTCAGAGGTTGTTCGACGGGTATATATTTGACTACGTACCATCATTCACAAGACTTGTCAATCATAGACATTGCTGGACTTTCCCCATATTCACCTCTTCAGAATATAGAGTACCCGTCTCCCTCACCACCGAGGTTGTAACGGAAAGAACTCTGGATTTTAACCAGGATACCGCCAAGCCGGTTTTCGGCGACGTCCTGCCAGGATTCGGGAAGCTTCTCCGGCTCCACATAATCGAAGTGGAAGGGCACCTCAACCGGCTCACTCTTGTTCCCCTCGCGGTCCACAACCAGAAGTGTCAAGATGAATCGATCCGAAAGCAGGGTGGGGTCCGGAGGTGTATTGAGATACAGATAACCCGCCAACTCCTTTGCATCACCCTTCTTGACCCAGGTGATGTCGGTGGAGTAGTAGCCGTATCCCGTCTGCCATATCACCGAGTCGATTTCCTTCATGTCGCCATCAGGGTCGGTTGCTCTTAGGTAGACTCTCCAGATGGCCCCGGGACGGATCACCTCGGGCGCATAGGTGGCCAAGATTACTGGGGGCCGGTCGACATTGGTGGTGCCATCCGGCTGCTGGTGGGCTGCGCACCCTAGAAGCATTAAAAACACAAGTACTGTCTGAACCACTTTTCTCATTATCAAATGTCCTTTCCTAGGGCATGTATGAGTATATCTTCTTCTCGTTCTCAAGACTATCAATATAAGATAACTTGGTGTTTTTTCAATCATCCGGTGAAGAACTCCTCTCCCCAGCAAGACTCGGCCGCACCCCACCTTCTCAACCCGAAAAAGCGGTTCTCCATGCGGCATGAAAAAAATCAGCGTTTCCAAGCATATGCGCGTTTTTTGCTTGACAAGGTAACCGGGGCCGTAGTAAATAAGCCCAATATTGTGCGCCGGATCACAGGCGCAGAGACCAACTACAAAGGAGGTGATGCTGGAGAGTGTAATTTTTCTCAACTAGGGCCATACTGAGGAGAATAAGAGTTCAAGACAAGGAGGTTAAACGCTTATGAAACGACTACTCATCGTTTTGATAGCACTGGTGGCAGTTTTTGCCCTGGTGCTACCTGCCGGTGCCGTGGAGCTCAAGTTCGGCGGCCTCTTCGCCCAGAAAGTCTACAGCACCAACAATCAGCACAATGGAGACGACAGTACGGACGATAACACCAACTGGTTTTACACCAGGATGCGGCTCTATTTCACCGGTGTGGCCAGCGAGAATCTCAAGGCCGTATCCAAGTTTGAAATCGATGATTTCTGGGGCAACGGTCGCCTGGGCTCCCTGAGCGCCGACGGCAGCTCC
>JAJDNB010000029.1 GCA_022340905.1 Deltaproteobacteria bacterium
GAGCAGGAAGATGGCCCGGATGTATTCGTTCACCATTCAGGGATCAACGCAACGGGTTTTAAATCTCTCAATGATGGCGACAGCGTGACTTTTAATGTGGAACAGGGCCAAAAAGGTCCTGCTGCCGTAGACGTCACAAGGATTTAGTTGGCGGCAATATGCTTATTAAGGGCATCTCTTTTAAGTAAGATAGGGGATGCTCTTTTTATTTTCGCACGCTTCGCTGAGCCAAAGGAAACTCCTTTGTTTTAAGCCACTGGAATCATTACCGTTGAGAACTGCACTTTTCTACTCATGTGGCTTAAGGACTCATAGGCTGTTAAAAGTCTAGATAGAGGCAGGTGGTCGATTTCTAATAGAGAAAAGCAAGATAAGCAGGCGAATTTGGGAGGGCAGACTGGCCCCGGGGCCAAGGGAAACCTTCGCCTTGAAAAGGGGCATGAGAATGATTCCGTTCATCTTTACTTCCAGGAAGTGGGACGGTTCTCCCTTCTGACTCGAGAAGAAGAGATTGAGATTGCCAAGCGGATCGAAATTAGTCAAAAAAAGGTAGACCAGGCGGAAAACGCGATTCAGAATTGGGAAAAGCAATTGGGGTTACCCCTCGAAGAAATTAAAGAGCTGGTGGGGGTAGCCGAGAAGGATTCTCAGGAGGCAAAAAGGATTGTTACGGAGACCGATATACCCATCAATAAGCTTCTGGATAAGGAAGAGACGATTCATCGTGCCCTCCAGGAGATCCAACATGTAGAGTCGGAAACCCAGACGATTAGCTACCAACTTAAACAGGATTTAAAAAAGGTTCTCCACGCTCGCAAAGAGATAGAGGCTGCCAAAAAGGAGTTTGTGATGGCGAACCAGCGTCTGGTCATCAGCATTGCTAAGAAGTACATTAATAGAGGAGTTCAGCTTCTGGACCTAATCCAGGAGGGCAATATCGGTCTCATGAAAGCTGTGGATAAGTTCGACTACCGCAGGGGATATAAGTTTGGTACCTACGCCACCTGGTGGATTCGGCAGGGAATCACCCGCGCCATTCAAGATCAGGCTCGAACGATCCGACTACCCGTCCATATAGGTGAGGTGCTCAACAAGGTGTTCCGTAGTTCTGGAGACCTGGCCAAGGAGGTCGGTCGGAGTCCAACCTCTGATGAGATTGCCAGGAAGATGAAACTACCCATAGAGAAAGTAAAGAAGGCACTTGAGATTGCTCGAAGAAGAAACGCCATTTCACTAGAGACCCCCATGGGTGACGGGGACTCCCACCTAGGAGACTTCATCGCCGATAGAGGTAGCGTTTCCCCGGTAGAGGCAACGATCCAGAAGGATCGGACTGAGCGAGTTCATGTGATTCTTGCCACTCTAACCCCTCGCGAGGAGAAGGTCTTGCGGAGACGCTTCGGAATTGGGGAGGAGACGGGACATACTCTTCAAGAGGTGGGGGATGAATTCGGTTTGACACGTGAACGCATTCGCCAGATTCAGGCCAAAGCCCTGACTAAGTTGCGGCAATCCACCCGGAGCAAAAGATTGGCTTTTATGGAAGAATAAACTTGCCTCATTCAGCAAAATCAGCGTCAGGACTTGGTACGATAGGGGAGAAAGGATTTTGAGAGATGCATGCACATGATGATACCCAGATTTTCGATCGGGCTTTTAGGGTGTGGGTCCAAAAAAGTTGTAGTGAATGGAACTTCGAATTGCCGCCCGAATCTTACTATTCTGAGGTTTTTGCTCGTCTCCCTGTTGGACTCCAAACAACTCTCGAGTTCGGCTATAAACAAGGTCTCTTACTGGATGTTGGGAAATCCAATACTGGTAGTGCTGGATTTCGACCTAAAGGAGTACCGGAATCAAAAGGTTCATATAGTTGGTTCGAGAAGGATAGCCAGAAGAAGCAACCTCGACCTGCAAGGGAGTGCCTCATTCAGGCTGCTGAATATGTACGCCTTTACGAAACCTTCAAGGATAAGGACTATGTATTAACATTCGAAGATGATCTCATGAATATCGCTCTATATCGCGATAACAAACTCATAGTTTGTTGTGCAATAAAGGAGCAATTACATCAAGCCAAGAAGCTAGTAGAAAGTATAAAGGAGTATGGGCACTCTATTGACTTTACATTAGATGATCGTGGTCATGATGCTCTCCGAAAAGCTAAGTACATAATCAAATACAAACCTGAATATTTTTACGTTGTATCCATTGGTGGAAGATTTGAATACCAGATTACTCACCCAGGAGAAAAAACCTTTCGGCTTAGCGAAGATATTATACCTTTTATCTAAGGTGCTCTCGAGGCTAGAGATCTATTTCCAATCCAGAGACTAGATCGCAATCAGAGCAAATAGAGACTCAACACTTCATCGCAACTGGCCGGCCTTGTCATCGCCCCGGTTTGGAAGAATTAGCACGTGTGGGCCTGCGGATACGAAATATAGTGATGAAATGGCCGAACAATATACGTAGCTTGCGCGCCAAGCCGCTCGCACTAGCAGCTAAAGATCTCTGCTAAAGTTCCAAGGGTCACCTGGACCAAAGGGCCGGGACTCGTCATCCCCATCCACTTGGTGGATAGGCTGGCGCAGGGATATGAAGTTTGTCTTGCCAATGTCTGGTTAAACAGGCAAAAATGGCCAAACCTAAGAATGAGACCATGAAAGGCTGGATATTAGATGGATCTCTCAAGCGGGATTACTTATAACTTGCGTGGTTTATGGCTGGGCATAAAGACCCCTAAGCTTCTTGTATTGGGGCTTATTCGGTTTGCCGCCGTCGTCATCATTACCATTCTTGCAGCAAGCCTTATCCTTGTTTACCATGAGAAGATTCTGTATCTCATTTGGGCTAAGCCTGCAAATCAATGGATTCTTTGGTTATGGTACGTCCTCTCCTGGTTGCTTTCCTTACTCCTCGTGGGGCTGTCGGCCATACTTTCCTATCTTGTCTCTCAAATACTCTTTGGTGTGTTCATAATGGATTACATGTCTCGAGTCACTGAACGCGTGGTGGTGGGCGAGGAACATGAACCAGAGAAAGTGCCAGTGTTGCGGCAACTTTCCTATCTTCTCAAACAGGAAATACCAAGAACAATCCTGCCGGTTTTTGTAATCCTTCTCCTTATGGTTCTCGGCTGGCTTACACCCTTGGGTCCGGTGCTGGCGATCCTCTCATCGGGAATTGCGGTCCTTTTTCTCGCCTGGGACAATACGGATCTTGTTCCTGCAAGAAGGCTTTATCCTTTTAAGCAACGTTTCAAACTTCTGCTGAAGAGCCTCACATTTCACCTAGGTTTCGGGCTGCTGTTCCTGATTCCTCTATTGAACATCCTTTTTCTCTCCTTCGCTCCAGTGGGCGCCACTATCTACTTTATAGATAAGTATGACAAATAGAGGCTATTGAGAGATCAGCTTTACGACTAGCTCTCCCTCAATCCTTCACAAGATCATACCTATCTTTAAGTAAGGGGAGTCAGCTATTGAATCTTTTTAGGATAAAGGAGAAAACAATCAAGAAGGATTAGGTAACATTTTGCGAGGCAACCAAGATGAAAGACAAAGATAAGACACAAGAGCAGTTCATACATGAATTGGCGGAGCTGCGACGGCGGATTGCTGAACTGGAAGCATTGGAAGCTGAGCACAAGCGGCTAGCGCAGGAGACTCGTGAATACGCCGAGAGCATAGTGGACACGGTTCGTGAGGGTCTTCTGGTGCTTGATGCAGACCTGAGGGTAATCTCGGCCAACCGTTCCTTCTACGAGACCTTTAAAGTGAAACCCGAGGAGACCGAGGGACAGCTTCTATATGATCTGGGTAACCGACAGTGGGACATCCCCAAGCTGCGAGAACTGCTGGAAGAGATCCTTCCCACCGACACAACCTTCGACAGCTTCGAAGTGGAGCACGAATTCAAGATAATCGGGCGACGAGTGATGCACCTGAATGCGCGACGGATATACAGGGAGATCGACGAGACCCATTTGATTCTCCTGGCCATCGAGGATGCGACCGAGCGCAAGCGAGCGGAGCAAGCACTTCGACAGAGCTCTGAAAAATTAAAGTTCTTCGCTTATTCGGTCATGCACGATCTTAAGAGTCCCACTATAGGCATCTATGGACTGACAGAGCTTCTTCATAAGCACTACAAAGATACTCTTGATGAAAGGGGTAAGAGTTACTGTGATCAAATCTTAAGAGCTTCCGTGCATGTTGCGACGCTCATTGAAATGATCAATGTCTACATCGCGACCAAGGAATCACCTTTAAAGATTGAGAAAATAAACATAAAAGATATTCTGCAAATGGTTAGAGACGATTTCTCTCCTCGGTTGGTTGTTCGTCGGATAAAGTGGTTGGAACCCGAGGTCATGGTAGAGGTCAAGGCAGATAAGTTGTCTCTCCTCAGGGTTTTCAGGAATTTTGTGGATAACGCGTTAAAATATGGCGGCGAAGATTTGAGCGAGATTAGAATTGGCTATGAAGAATCTGAAGAATTCCACACCCTTTCCATAAGCGACGATGGTGCTGGCATGAGAGAAGGGGATTATGAGAGGATTTTTGAGGCCTTTCGGAGAGGTGAGACATATAAAGCGGTTGAGGGCGTTGGCCTGGGATTGGCTATAGTGGCCGAGATAGCAGAACGCCATAAGGGCAGGGTGTGGGCGGAACCTCTAGGAGACAGATGGACAACGTTTCATGTATCTATAGCGAAAGATTTGTAATCTTCTTTTTTCCCACATTTCGTAATTCTTCTCTCGGTGCAAAACAGAAAAAAGCAAAATCGTTCAATACCAAAGCCGTGAACTTGGGGAATTAAGATGAGTTCAGTCGATCGCGACATTCCGCAAATGACAGGTGTCGCTGATACGGGAAAAAGCTGCAAAAGGTGGTAAGATACTTTATGTACCGGACTCGAATATTAATTTCGATATAGTCGTGAGTGCTTTTGGTATTATATCTCCTGCTGTCACAAACTACTTATCTCTGTTATTGGGGTGAGGGCATTTGGACAGAATATGCTAAGGAAAACTGCCGCCGGGGAATGGAGGCGGTGCCCAAACAACAACATCATATTCATATCCTAGTCCTGTTTTCTATCGTTCCCCATTTCAAATCAAGATAACCGCTTTCGCTTGTTGACAAAAACTTCTGCTACCCTTAAGTCTGAAAATAGCTTACACTTCTTACTCTAGTGCATTTTCTGACGATTTTCACTTCACTCTTACACCTCTGGGCTCCAGCGGATGGTAATCCCCAAAAAGGAGCGTGGCATGTAAAAAATGCCCGCTTTCTTATTACTCTTAATTTCATTATCTCTGATTGGTTAAAGGAGGATGAACCGTGAAAGAGCAGTGCGAAAATTGTAGGTTTTGGAGAAGACCTCACGCTCAAGCAGAAAAGGCAGCGGGTAATTGTCGTCGCTATGCCCCTAGACCTTGGGGCTCCGGTTATGTTGGGGTGGACGTTCGTGAAGATGAATATATTGAGAGAAAGCTCTATTCAATTGCAATGTGGCCGACCACCCAAGGCGATGAATGGTGTGGTGAGTGGCAGAAAAAATAGTGGGTCCGTCTTGAGCGGACTGTTCAGAGATAAACCTCTTAGCAGCCCGCGGCACGGCCTATTCATTGCTTAGAGAACAGTTGCAGGGGGGCACAGTGCCGCCGCTTTTTATTTGACAGGGGATAATCACTTTTGAGCTATAGTAGTTGACTGTGTCTTGATGAAAGAGTACAGTTAAAAATAAGCATGAGGCATTTTGCCTTGGTCTTTATTTTGATTTGGTTCCCCTGCGGTTTAGATGATTTGGTTAGCTCCCTTTTGAGTCAACACTTACGAAACGGGGACCCTTCCTTGGAACGGTGTGCCGCATCGGCTAGTCCGAAGCGCCTAAAGGACCAACAGGGACCCCACTTGGTTAAGCCGGGTTCAAAACAGCCTTCCAACACCTCCTCCGTGGGGGTTTTTTTCATCCAATAGGACAGTTC
>JAJDNB010000039.1 GCA_022340905.1 Deltaproteobacteria bacterium
GCAGTTTTGGTGGTTTTGACTTGGGAAGGAGTAGTCGAAGCAGACTTTGGTTGTTTCTTTTGGGTCGTGGAGACAACGAAACTTCGAGTAAGCGGTCTTCTTGTGTTGAGAAGTTTGCGAGGAATTCGGATTTTGTCACCAACGGTGATGCGATTGGGGTTAAGCTTAGGATTCACCTTTGTCAGTGCCTGCCAATTATCGGCATCACCGGTGTACCATTTAGCGATAATGGAGAGTGTTTCCCCTGAGTACTTGACTCTGTGGTAGTAGTACGCAGGTTTAGGTGGAGTTTTGGCAAACTTGGCTTTGTCGCTTCTGTGCCTTTTATAAACTGCATCCACGAACTCCTTGGGCATGGGTTTAGTGGTGTGCAGGAGATTTTTGGGTATGAGGACAGTTGGTCCAATGGTGATGTGATCTGGATCTAATCTTGAATTTGCCTTTGCCAGATGAGGCCAGTTTTCAACGTCTCCCGTATACCATTCTGCAATAACCGAAAGTGATTCGCCGTGGTAGCGAACTTTGTGATAGTGATAGGTGGTTTTAGACTCGGAGCTTTTAGCCCAGGAGGGAAGTTTTTCGTTTATTTTTTGTAGATATTTGTCTACTGTTGCGCAGCCCGGAAGTGTAAAGGTGAATACTAGGCCGAGCAGTATTACTATTTTGGTTTTCCGAAAGATTCGTTTTCCCGCCATTTTGTGAGGTGCGCTCTAACCCGGATATTTCATGAATTGCTGTCGCGAGAGCGCGAAGATGGGCGTGCCACCTGACAACCGCAGGGTGTCGGTTCCGAGGCGTACCTGAGTGGTACGTCGCAGGAGGCGACACCCGAGGACGCCAGGAAGGACGCCCATATCCGTGGTCGCAGCAAGTTATTCATGAAATGTCCGGGTTACACGGAGCAGGTACTTTTTTGCTCTGTTGTTAGCAGGGTTTACCTCCAGGGCTTTCTCCAAATTCCGAATACTCTCCACCTTGTTACCCTGCAAATTTTGGACCACTGCCAAATTGAAATAGGCCTCGTCTAGGTATGAAGGTTGGAGTTCCACCACCCTGGCAAACATTTGCTCAGCCTTGGCATAATCCTTTGTTGCGTAATAGAGAAACCCTAGATTGAAAAAACCATCGGTGAAGTGAGGATCCAACCCTATAGCTTTGTCATAAGCACCTATCGCCTTTGGATACTCTTTTTTTGAGGTGTACAACTTCCCCAGATAAAAATGGGCCTCGGCGTTCTCCGGATCGAGATCGGCCGCCCTAGTCAGCAAAGTTTCTGCCTGTCTAGGTTTCGTCCTTAATATACTGGTCGCTCCGCCTACAAGTGCCTGAGCATAAGGGCTGGCGATCGTTTGCCTCTTTTCGGGCTCAGCGGCGAGAATTTCTTCAAAAAGTGCTGCTGCCCTGGCAAATTGCTTTTTGTCCAGGGCCTCCATGGCCTGGTCGCGTCTGGTCGGTTTAGGTGAAACCGTGGATGTAGTCTTGGTGGTTGGCACTACTTCCTCTGCCTTGACTGGTGCAAGTGGTTTGTTATGGCTGGGCGTTGCTGTGGGTTTCTGCTTTATGATGAGAGCAAGGACAATCGCAGCCACAACCATGACTGCTGCCCAGGTACCGAGCCAAATCTTGTGTGTCCCTTGGGTTACTTCTTTTTTCTTGGTAGGTACTGGTTCGATGTGGTCCAGTATTTGAAGAGTTTTTGTTTTAGCCTCTGATACTGGCTCTCCTCGCAATGCGGATAGTTGCACTTCAACGCGCTGAAGAGCGGCAGCCTCGGCAGCAATCTCCTCAGCAAATAGGGCCTTCATGTATTGCGAAAGACCTTCAGCACTGGGCCGAATCGGGAAGGCAGACAAGCACGCCTCTAGATCAACAAGCATTTCTCCACAGGACTTGTAACGGCGGGTGACCCCCTTGGCCAGGGCCCGATTGAGTATCTCGCACACCTCGTTAGGTAGGTCCGGGACGATATTCTCGGCGGGCTCAAACTCTGCCTTGCGCACCCGCTCAAGAATCTGCAGATCGGACCCCTCAAACATGCGCTCGCCGGTAACCATCTCATAGAGAAGAATACCGGTGGAAAAGATATCAGAGCGGTTATCGATGGGCTTTCCGGCTGCTTGTTCGGGAGACATGTAAGATACCTTGCCCTTGATCAGCCCTTCCTTAGTGTCTGCCGTTTTCTTTGCAGCTTTGGCGATCCCGAAATCGACGATTTTAACCTCTCCTTGGTAAGTGACCAATATGTTCTGCGGGCTGATATCCCTGTGGATGAGTTCTAAGGGATTTCCATGTAAGTCCTTAAGATTGTGAGAATAATCAAGCCCGGAACAGACTCGGCAAGTAATGTAAAGACCGTACTCTATGGGAAGCGGCAGGTTCCTCTCTTTGGCCTTTCTGGTTAGGACACGGAGATCCTTGCCATAAATGTACTCCATGGCAATGAAATAGGTCCCTTCCATGCTGCCAAGGTCGTAGATTTGTACGATGTTCTGATGGGTGAGCATGGCGGCGAGCTTGGCCTCGTCAATGAGCATGTTGACCAGATTTTTGTCCTGAGTCAGATTGGGTAGGATCTTCTTGATGGCAACGAACTTTTCGAAGCCTTCAACACTGGTTATCTTTGCCTGATACAGCTCTGCCATGCCGCCGGTGGCGATTTTATCGAGGATGAGATATTTTCCGAAACGAACGGGTTTGAAGTCTGCCATTGATTTGCGCCGAGCTAGTTAGTTGTGTCCATAAAGAGACACCATTTTTCTTCTCCCCCTTGTCGAAGATCCCGCTGTCCTCTAACGGGGACGGGGGAGGATTCACCCTGTTGAATTTCGCCTTCGGCGAACCCTGAGTATCAGGGATTCAACAGGGTAAAGGTGGGGGTGAAAAATCATTAGTAATGCTTCATATTACCCTTTTCCCCTCCCTGTTATCCCCTCCCGCCAGGGGAGGGCATAATAATTTACAAGGGAATATTAACTAGTTGACCAATTGACGAATTGACTAATCAACTATTTGACTAGTGAAAGCTCAAAGAAAGGTAAGCAATATCTGTGCCCCCAACCACGCATAGAGCAGAGCGCATAGCGCCCGGCGAGAAAGGGCTAAGGCGAGAAAAGAGAGAAAGGCAGAGGTCAGCAGGTCAAATCGTCAATTGGTCAAATAGTCAAATGGTTATGAATGGCCTCAATAGAATTAATTGTCTAATTTCCCAATTGACCAATCGACTATTTACCTAATCGACGATTTGACGAATTACCTAATTCCGCAATCCGAGATCCCTGCCCGCCATCGCGAGCCGCTCAGGCGAGGCGGGCGGGCGCAATCCGAAATCGTAAAGTGCCGCCTTGCGGGTCATTAGGCTGCGCCGTCATTTATCGTCACTAAAAAATGTCTGACTAGTGTGTCTCCACATGTAAATGATTACAAGTGAGTAAAAGGCAAAGCCTTCTGTCACCGTCTGCCTATGTTTCTAAATCTTTGGTGAGTATATTGAGTGAATGACTCAATGCAATGATCGCTTAAGGGGCGCCCCCACGGAGAGGGACCCATGCCTAAAAGAAAAAGTCTTTTAAATCTAAATCCATCCTGATACTTTGGCGACCATGATGAAACACAAAGAGCTGACAGCCAAGATTATAGACTGTGCCTACAAGGTGCATAGAGAACTAGGGTTTGGTTTCCTTGAGAGTGTATATC
>JAJDNB010000042.1 GCA_022340905.1 Deltaproteobacteria bacterium
GACGTGGTGAACGAAGACGCTCTTTTTGCTGAGTTGGAAAGCAAATTCAAACTGATCTATCGAATTCATGACGAGGTGGAATGACTGAAGCCAATTTCGAGAAAAAAGCTCACTATTGATCTGGACACGCTGAAGGCAATATCAAGCCACCTCGAGTTGGTTGAGACTTCTGATATTCTTGAAGAGATAAGGACCGGGAGATGAAAAATCGGCTTCTTCTTCTAGGATTGTCGCTCCTCTGTCTAGGAACAGCTTGCAGAGGAACAGCCAACCAGGAAGTTGTAGTCGTCCAGAGACCGGGCGTGACTGCTGATGAAATTCGCTTGGGCTCCTCCCTAGCCCTCAGCGGCCACGCCAGCTTTCTCGGAACCCAAACCCTTCATGGCGCCCTGTGTTACATCCGAGCCATAAACGAAGGAGGAGGCGTACATGGGAGGAGCATAAAAGTAATCGCCTATGATGATGGGTATGATCCGCCCCGCTGCCTGGAAAACACCCAAAAGCTCATAGTTGAGGACAAAGCCTTCGGGCTGTTCTGCTATGTCGGTACACCCACATCGGTAAAGATCCTGCCGCTGGTGCAGGAGGCGCGCCTTCCCCTGGTGGGTCTGTTTACCGGAGCCCAGATCCTGCGGAACCCTTTTCAGCGGTACATAATCAATATTCGAGCCTCCTACTATCAGGAAACCGGTGCCGTGGTAGACGAGCTGGTGGAATCACTCGGGTTAAAGAAGTTTGCCGTTTTCTACCAGTACGATGACTATGGTTTCGACGGTCTCACCGGCACCCAGATTGCCCTAGAAAAATATGGTCTAACGCCGGTGGCCGCAGGCAGCTATAGACGAGGAAGTATCGAGGTTGAAGAGGCCTTGGAGCAAATACTGCCTTCAGGGGCGGAGGTGGTGATCATGATCGGCACCTATGACCCCTGTGCCAAGTTTATCCGTTTGGCTCGAAGCAGGGGCTTCCATCCTATTTTCCACTGCCTTTCCTTCGTGGGTGGTGACGAATTGGCGAAAAAACTGGGGCGGGAGGGGGAAGGTGTCATAATCACCCAGGTGGTGCCGCCGCCTACAGAAACCCTATTACTGGACGCGGCCGCAGAATACACCAAACTGCTCGCTCATTACTATCCTGAGGACAAACCCAATTATGTTGGATTCGAAGGCTACCTGAACGCTAGGGTTTTGGTTGAAGGCTTGAAACGAGCAGGACCGGATCTCACCCGGGAAAATTTCATCAATGCCATTGAAACCATTGAAAATTATTCGCTCGGTATCGCCAATCCTCTAAATTTTAACGCTCAAGATCACCAGGGGTTAGAAAGAGTCTACTTCACCCAGATACGTGGAGGTAAGCTCGAGCTGGTTACGAAACCTTCGCTAATGAAGAAGGGAGAGGTGGGCAAGTCAGGACTCAGAAAATGAAGTGGTTCAAAGGACTGGAAGTCAAACAAAAAATAGCAGTAAGTACCGTTTTGGTCGTCCTCTTTGTTGCCACCGTATCTTGGGTGAGCATCCAATATGTTGTCTTGCCCAATCTCACTAACAAGATCACCAATCGCGGCGGGATTATTGCCAAATGTATTGCTCGAAGGGCCCAACAGTACCTGACAGTAGATGATCGCCCCAATCTACTGGATGCGATCTTTTCGGAAAAGTGGATGGAGCCTTACGTTGTCTATGTTTTTATCATAGATGAGGTTGACGGTGTTATCGCCCACACCCTTTTACAGCCTTTTCCTCAATCTCTTATTGGGGTTAATCTCCTACCTGCCGACCACATTCAACAAACGAGATTAGTGAAGACCTCCCTTGGCCCTGTCTACGATACGGCCATGGCGATTCGTCAAGAAAGCCACCGCATAGGCACGGTAAGAGTTGGGCTCAGCAAAGTCCTGGTTGACGAAACCATGGATCGGCTGATTCACATCTTTTTGGCTGTCCTTGCCCTCGTTATTTCTATTGCTCTCGTCCTCACCCACTGGTTTTCACACCAGATTACCGGACCAATACTGCAATTAAGCAATCTGACACGAGACCTTATCTCCTGCAATTTCCAGGCGTGCGCTCATCTGGGCAAGAGAGTGGCGTGTTGGCTGACTAAAGATTGCAGTCAGGAAATCTGTCCCGCCTATGATCGAGGAAGACCACCGTGCTGGCTTCTTGATAACACGCCGCCGTCATGCACGGATGAGGCTGGCACACTTGCTAGCAAGCTTGAAGAGTGCAGAAGGTGCCAAGTTTACAGCGAGAATGTGGGAGATGAAATCGAGCGGCTTGCGGCAGCATTCTGCCACATGATCCACAAGCTTGACCTCTATCAGGAAGAGTTGAAGCTGACAAATGAGGAACTGAGAAAGCTCAACCGCAATTACATGAAGATGCTGAGATTTGTATCCCACGAACTGAAGGCTCCTATAGCCAACAGCAGCATGTCCGCTCAAGCCTTGCTCCAGAGTATTTTCGGCACTCTCACACCTCCCCAGGAGAAGATGGTCAGGCTCATTTACAGCAATCTCAGCTCCTCGGTGGAGATGGTAAAAAACTATCTGGATCTTTCCAGAATTGAAACGGGTGAATTGCTTTTCCAGCCTAGGCGGTTGCACTTAGCTTCTGAGGTGGTGGCCCCGACCTTGAACGCTCTGAGTGCCTTGATAGATGCGAGCCGAATGAGGGTGGAAGACCAGACGGATGAGGGAGTAATTTTGGAAGGTGATGAAGAACTGCTCCGGGTGGTCTACGGCAACCTCATCGGGAATGCCTGTAAGTACGGGCGCGAAGGTGGAGTGCTCCGCCTCCGAGCACAGGATCAAGGAGCTATCTACCGGTTGGAAGTGTGGAATGATGGACCTGGGGTGGCGGAGGAAAAGATGGGTCAACTTTTTCAAAAATTCAGCCGCATTCAGCAGAGCCAAAAAGGGGCAACGAAAGGTACAGGGCTGGGGCTTTTCATAAGCCGCACCATAGTTGAACTTCATGGGGGGAAGATGTGGGCTGAGGGGGTTAAGGGAGAATGGATAAATTTTGTCATGGAACTGCCTAGGTCGGATGCTTCATGAATTGCTGTCGCGAGGCCACGAAGATGGACGCGCCACCTGGCAACCGCAGGGTGTTGGTTCCGAGGCGTACCTGAACGGTACGTCGCAGCCTAAATCGCAGGAAGGGAGAATATGCCATGAATCGTAAGAAGATTTTGATCATCGACGATGATCCCAGTTTTCTTGAAATTTGTTCTGCCATTCTTGAAGAGTCCGATTACCAAGTAGACACGGCTTCCAGCAGCCAAGAGGGATTGGAAAAATTGGTTTCAGAGCGGCCGGACCTTTTACTTCTGGACATCATGATGACAACCATGGATGAAGGTCTTAACTTTGCCACCTCCATGAGGCAGAGCGAGCATTTGCACAAAATTCCCATCATGATTGTTTCGGCCCAACCCGATGCAGAGAAGGGATACACGAGATCTGTGGATAAGGAAATGGACTGGATTTCCGCAGACATGTTTATGGAAAAGCCAATCAATCCACAGGATCTGCTGCAAAATATTCGGCTGTTGATTGGGTGAGTGAAAACCCCCCTATTGTTTGGGTCCATCACGTCTTCAGCCGGTGGAAAATGGAAAAGGGCAAAAAGCAGATTATTAAGTCAGAACAATTTTTAATCTGTGGTGATTGGGAGAGCGAAATGGAACGCTTACAAGTCATCGTTAAGAGGGGAAAGTGAATCGTTCGAATGGAAGTCAGGGGGGTCCTTGACGGAAAAAGCGTGGCCAAGGCCGAAGAGATTTTGGCGAATCTAGAGTGGTTCAGACCCATGCCGCTCTACATCAACCTGAGCAATTTGGATGATTTCGATTCAAAAGGGTTTGAACTCTTTTTACAAATCCTCTTCCGTTTTCAAGAGAGTTATGCCTATATAAGAATAATCGACTTGTCTGACCGATACACCGCGACACTGAGAGGCTTGGGTGTTGAAGGGCTGCTGGATCGGGTTTTTTTGGACGGGCCGAATACATTAGTATCCTGCACGGCGTGAAGACGGTCATAGATTTCGGATTTCGGATTTCGGATTTGTGAAACATCCGGACTAGGTATATGGCCAACGAGAAAGCAAGATATGGGCAGTTCTAAAAAAATTTTAATTGCTGTGGATGGGGCATCACAAGGGATCGATGCGGCAAGGTATGTTGCTCTGAACTTCTCCAAAGGTGATCTCAAGGTAAACCTGATGCATGTGGTGTCCACAGAGCCTGAACCCTTCCGGGACACAGCGAATGAACACCTTTTTAGCAGAAAAATGCAAACAAAACAGGCCGATTGGATAAGGAGGGAGAAGGAATCTGCCCAGGAGTTTTTAGAGGAGACCAGGCACATTCTCCTCAAAGCCAATCTCGGGGAGGGTAACGTGGGCGTGAGCCTCCGAGAACGGCAAGTAGGCATCGCCAGGGATATTATTGCAGAAAGTTCCAGAGGCTATGATGCTGTGGTCATAGGAAGACAGGGATCTAGCAGGTTCAGAGATATCTTTCTCGGTTCGGTATCCTACAAGATTGTGCAGGCGGTTGTAGACACTCCCGTATGGGTAATTGGGGAGGATATCAAATCGAGAAAAATTCTTGTCCCTGTGGATGGCTCGAGGAACTCTCGCAAGGCGGTTGACTATGTAGGCACTTTTGCCTCTTTCAATGGGGCCGAAGTGACTTTGTTCAACGCAGTGCGAGAGTTCAGGTTGGCAATGTTGGACATTTCTACCCCCGGCGAAGAAAAGATAGAGGAAAAGATATTGGCAGAGTTGGAGAAGGATGTCCAGCGCATGTTTGCTTCTTATAGGAGACGACTCGAGAAGGCTGGAATAGAGGCGAGGGGAATCTCGAGCAAATATACACTTCAGAGTCGATCCCGGTCAGGAGACATCCTCCAGGAAGCCAAGGAAGGGGATTTCGGCACAATTGTCATGGGTCGCAGGGGTTTGTCCAGTGTGCACGAGTTTCCTTTGGGTCGAGTTACTACTAAAGTTCTCAATCGAGCTGACCATTTTGCCCTGTGGATCGTGCCTTAATATTCTACAACAGCTGAAGAAGTTAACTCCGGAATGGTGCAATGAAATTGGAAAAGCTTTTAGTTCCGGTGGATTTCTCCAGGTCTTCAGAAATGGCTTTCAGGTACGCCAAATTTCTCGCAGAGAGGTTCTCCGCCGCCATCTATCTAATTCATATTGTGGATAAGCGGTACGTAGAGAGAATTGCCGAACTCAACAGTGAGTCGGAGGATACGGTAAGGCGGAAACTCTGCTTTCAGGCAAAAGAAAAACTTGATAATTTTTTATCTCACAACGATTCTGAGGGACGTGTTGCAGAGAGGATGGTAGCTGTTGGGGTTATATTTCAGACCATAGCTCTCAGGGCCCAAGCACTCGACGCGGACTTGATTGTTATGGGAGGACATGGCAGGGTGGGGAACGGCCAGATAGACAAGATCTTTTTTGGCAGCGCGGCTGAAAGGGTGGTACGTCTACTCCCCTGTCCTGTCTTGTGCGTGCCCCAAGAAGTTGCAAATATTTAGCATCCAGGAGAG
>JAJDNB010000047.1 GCA_022340905.1 Deltaproteobacteria bacterium
GGTCATGAAATATACCAAATCCATCGATATGAATTGCTGCGAGCCTCACTCGTTTTCCTCCGCAACGAGCTCGTCCAAACACATGCTTTCAACTTCAGCGAGGATCTCTACCAGTTCTTCCTCTGTGGGGATCTCCAAAAACCTCCGCACCCGCCGATCATGATAAAGCTCACCGATCATCTCCTGCAGCCCCTCTGGATTCTGCCGGGAATTCTCAATAAGTCGCAGGACCTCACCAAGAAAATCAGCGGAATTTCTCCTAGCATCCAGATCAATGTAACTCCTTGTATGCACTTGAATCCCTTCGATCCAAAGGGGTGGCGCTGATTCAAGTCCGGTCTCACGCAAGTGTTCGGTGAGGTCGGCAACCACTTGCGATCTTCGTAGCGTCTGATGAAGCACGCCCCTCCCAGCAATGGTGATTCTGGCAATGGCCGGCCGTCCTTCTGCATCATTCCGTATCTCATCACAAACCTTCTCCAATGCTTCGATGAGATCTGCTTCTGTCTCAAGATCGTTGATCTGAATGTTCTCAGAAAACCAGCGCACAGCGTCTGTTGGCTCGAAGCAAGCATTGACTGTTCCTTGCCCGTCCACTTGAACGAGCAGGCACCCGCGAGGACCGACCTCACGAATATGGAGTCCCTGAGTGTTTCCCGAGTATGCAATGAATGGATGGCCGTCTTTCAAAACCCGCTGCGTATGAACGTGGCCCAAGGCCCAATAATCCAGGTCAGCAGCGGCCAGTTCTTCCATTGTGCGGGGGGCATAGGTCTCGTGGGCTGGGTCCCTTCCCAAGCTGCAGTGAAACAGGCCTATCTGGAAAGGATATGATCCCTGGCGGTGAAAACCCTTGCCGAAATCTTCGTCAATCTGCGACGCAGGGTAGCTGATACCATGAACAACCACAACCTCTTCACCGCCGAGAGCCAAAGGGATGGATTCAAGATTCGAGCCGAAAATGTGGACTCCCTCAGGCCAACGAAGGGAGGCGGACCAGCCGTCCAGAGGATCATGGTTGCCATGGCAAACGAAGGAACGAACTCCGGCCTCAGCAAGTCTTGCCAGGCTGTCGGCAAACTTGAGCTGTGCACGCAAACTCCGATCCGAGGCATCGTACACGTCCCCGGCCACGAGGAGAAAGTCCACTTTTTGGCGAAGGGCCAAATCCACCACGTTGTCAAAGGCCCGAAAGGTGGCGTCTTTGATCATAGTGGCAACAGCGCTATCCACCTGGCGCAGTCCGGTAAAAGGGCTATCCAGGTGCAAATCAGCGGTATGGATGAATGAGAACGGTCTCATAATTTCCGGGCTTCAGGTGTCAGTGTTCAGTGTTCAGGTTTTACCCTTTTTGTTTTTTCTAGTTTCTTCTCCTGACACCTGACACCTTTCTCTGGCGCATGCAGGCTGCGCTGGGCAAGGCGCTGACGGCACTCTTTCTCTTCAAAATACCTGCAACTCATTGGTTTGACATGGTGAATAGCACAGAAAAAGCGCTCCTCTCCAAAGTATTGAAAGAGAAAGGGACACAATTGCTGATTATCCACAGCGCCTCCGGCTAGATATTTGTACCAGTGATCAGGATAGCTGATTCCCGCCGGCGGTTCAGCCGGCACTCCGCCGATCTGACAGCAAACCCCACAAAGGGTGCACCATTGATCTACCGGAAGCTGATGTCTCTGCCCATCCAGGGGAATACAGGTGATGGTCTCGGGGTCAAAAAACCTCTCAATATCCAGACGGATCCTGAGGAAAGCCTCCGAATGTTTTCTAAGCTCAGCAGTGAGAACCGGCTCCAGATCAGGACGACTTTTACAGATGAAAAAGCGCATCCCGTCCACATCCGAAAAAACCGTTTGTTCCAGCATCCCCAGAGGAAAATAAGGATCGAGTAGAGTTTGCCGCAGCAAGGAAATCTCTGAATCACTGGAGCAGAGAGCGAGCAAAGGATCTAGGTGTCCCTTTACCCGCAGATCTTCTCCTTGTCGGAGTTGTCTTAGAAATTCTTGTTGAGTACGGGCAAACTGCTTGAAAAGATCTGTAATATGAAGAGTTGTTGTTTCCATGGGTGATGAGAGTATAGATATAGCAAAATTCCTGGTTTGTATACCACATCTCTCATGCCAATACCCGCCTTTTTCTCTTGACACCTAAAGGGTGAACTCGATAAAAAGACCGGTAGATAACGTCCATTATAGATGAAAGAAGCTTTACTATCGAGTTATGCTCTAGGTGAAAGCCATCCAGACTCGTGCTGGATGGCTTTTGAAGTTTAGGCCCTTCAGGGAGGTACACACCATGAACAAACGACTGTATTCAATCTGGATTGCCAGTATATTTCTTGTCAGTTTTTCCTTCTTGGCGACAGCTTTGTGGGCAGAAACACCACAAGCAATTAAGGTGGGGGTAACGGTTTCAGCTTCTGGTAAGTTCTCCACTGAGGTTGGGCCTTTTCAAAGACTTCTTAAGACCTGGGTTGACGAAGTGAATCGTCGAGGTGGTATTTACCTCAAAGAGTACAATCGAAAACTACCTTTGAAATTAATCACCTATGATGACCGAAGCGACGCCGCCACCGCTCGACGGTATTACGAAAGATTGGTCACCGTAGACGGAGTTCACCTCCTCTTTGGTCCTTACAGCAGTCCCCTAACCTTCGCCGCCAGTACGGCTTCAGAACAGCACCATATTCCATTCATAGCCATTTGCGCCAATTCGCCCAAAATATACAACCGGGGCTTCAAATGGATTGTTTGCGTAATCGATGCCGCGCCCCGCTACACCTATCGTTACTGGGAAATGGTCAAGGCCGAAGGCAAAGCTCGCTCTGTTGGGTTTGTAGTGGAGGACACTCTCCATCCAGTGGGTGTATATAAAGGCTCCCGAGTCCTGGCTGAGCAAGCAGGACTTGAGGTTCTGGCAGGCGACATCCTCCCTGCGGACACCAGCGACTTCACACCAGTCATTTTAAAACTGAAAAGGCTTAACCCCGACATTGTCTATGTCTCTGCAAACATCCCTCTTGCGGTTGCCTTTATGAAGCAGGCCAGGGAATTAGACCTCTCCCCGAGGGAATTTCACTGCATACATCATAGTGGCGTCTTCCGCCAGCCCCTTGGAGCTGCAGCCGACTATGTCGTCGGCCAGTCCTATTGGGAACCGGGAATGAAGTACAGTGACCAGAACCGCTTCCTCTCAATCCTAAAGCAGGCCGAGATAGACTTGGACGAATACCCGTGGTCGCCCGCCTATATGATGGCTTTTGAAATAGCTGAAGCTGCACTCAATCAGGCAGGTACCCTGGAGCCGGCAGTGCTGATGAAGACCCTAAAGAATCTAAGAATCACAACCCTAGGAGGAGTCGTTTGGTTCGCAGAAAATGGCGTGGGAACGATCAATACCTACCCGTCTCAGATCCAACAGGGTAAGTACCAGATCATTTGGCCGCCGGAAGTTGCGACTGCAGAACATATCTACCCGACTCCACCCTGGGACAAACGATAAGAAGACGCAAGGCATGTCCAGCAGGCAGCAGGAAAGATACGATGGGGGATTGGCATAGGGCATAGGGCCCGGAGCATGGGGCATGGGGCATAG
>JAJDNB010000058.1 GCA_022340905.1 Deltaproteobacteria bacterium
CGGCCAGGGGGGAGGCGGTTTCGCCGCTTTGGTGCCGCTGCTGTTGATGTTTGCCATTTTCTATTTCTTGCTCATTCGACCGCAGCAGAAAAAACAAAAAAAGCATCGTGAATTACTCGGCACTCTGAAAAGGGGCGATCAAGTGGTAACTGTTGGAGGGCTGCACGGGAAAATTACCGGTCTCACCGACAAAGTAGTTACCTTGGAAGTAGCAGAGAAGATAAGGGTAAAAGTAGGACGAGGCTACATTGCTGGAATGGCTTCCCAAGAGATGGAGCCTGAGAAAAAGTAGAAGAACTCACGGGGTTTGAAACCTCCATAGAAACCCCTTCGCCCGCCTTCCCTGAAGGTGAAGCCGACCCGCTGCCATGCCTGAGTCCACCTCAGGAGGACGATGGCGGGCAGGTGGTGGCCAGGCCTAACCCCCCGTATCAAAGGGGGGAAGTACATGTAACTGGGTCAGGTTCTCCCCCTTTCTTAAGGGGGACTTGCCCTGTTGAATTTCCCAAAGGGAACCCTATTCAACAGGGTGAAGGGGATTTTGAAGCAGCTATTCCCGAACCGAAACTCATACTTTACTCATTGAGGAGAAGTTAAGCGTGAAGGACCTGAGATGGCGTTCAGCTCTGATGTTAGCAGTTTTGGTAGTGGCGTTGGTCTATCTGCTCCCCACAGTGGACAGACAGCTGCCTGCTTGGTGGGTGAAATTCCTCCCTAATGAAAAAATCCATTTAGGTTTAGATCTCCAAGGTGGGATGCATCTGATTCTTGAGGTGGAGAGTGCCAAGGCAGTGGAAAACTCGGCAGAGCGTTTTACCCAGGAGCTAAAAGACGACCTGGGGAGTGAACATATTCGCTTTCGTCAGGTTGAGCGCCAGGGGGAAAACAAAGTGAAACTGGTCTTGCCGCGAGATCAAGATTGGCAGCGGGTGGCTCAACTTATAAAAGACAAATTTCCATTGTTGGAGGTTGCAAATCGTGATCAGACCCAGGACCAGCTCCAGGTGATCCTCGAGATTAAACCAGACCAAGTCCGCCACATAAAAAAGCTTGCTGTAGACCAGGGTCTAGAGACGATTCGCAACCGCATCGATCAATTTGGTGTTAGCGAGCCTGATATTCGTACTCAGGGCGAAAATCGTATTCTGATCCAGTTACCCGGGATTAAGGACCCGCAGAGGGCAATTGACTTGATAGGCAAGACCGCCTTGCTGGAATTCAAGCTGGTTGATGAGCAACATAGTGTAGAGGAGGCCCTTCAAGGCAAAGTACCCCCAGGCGACAAAATCTACTACGGCCGACGGGTTGATTCAGCAACCGGGCAGGTGAGTCGCACCCCCTACTTACTGAAGGACCGCACACTTCTCACCGGCGATTACCTGACCAATGCTGAAGTCCGCATAGACACGCAGTACAATCGTCCTTACGTGGCTCTGAGCTTTGACGATCGCGGCGCCAAGCTGTTCGAAAAAATCACCGGGGAGCACGTAAAAGAACGTTTGGCCATAGTACTGGACAACAACGTCTATTCCGCCCCCGTCATCCGGGACCGAATCAGCGGCGGTAACGCAATAATCGAAGGCCAATTCACCATGGACGAGGCCAAGGACCTTGCCGTGGTACTACGGGCTGGATCCTTGCCCGCACCAGTGAAAATTCTCGAAGAGAGGACAGTAGGTCCCTCCCTGGGAAGAGATTCCATCCGTAAAGGTCTGTTCTCTATGGCAGTGGGCGGTGCCCTGGTAGTGGCATTTATGGTTATTTACTATAGCGGCTCGGGAGTAATCGCCGATCTGGCCCTCATTTTCAACATCCTTTTAATTATGTCTGGACTGGCGGCTTTGCGCGCCACTCTGACCTTGCCAGGAATCGCCGGCATCATTCTCACCATTGGTATGGCGGTTGACGCCAATGTTTTGATCTTTGAGAGGGTGAGGGAGGAGTTGCGGCTGGGTAAGACGATCAGGGCGGCACTAGACACTGGTTACAGCAAGGCCACTCTTACGATTTTGGATGCAAATGTCACCACGCTGATTGCTGCGGTTGTTCTGTTTCAGTTTGGCACAGGTCCGGTTCGAGGATTTGCCGTCACCCTCAGCCTCGGAATTGTAGCCAGCATGTTTACCGCCATTTTTGGCACCAGGTTGTTGTTTGATTTCTTGTTGCAAAAAGGGAAGATGAAAAAACTCAGCATCTGAGCGGGCTTTACGCTCCAATCGAAAAAACTGCAATGGGAGAAGCGGATCTATTCGAATGTCGGTTGAGGGATGTGAGATTCGGCATAGGGCATAGAGCATGGGGGATAGGGAAAATGGCGCAGCTAGCAGCGGGAAACTGGCAGCTGGCAGGAAAAAAATATCCTAATACAGAATCATCGCTGTATGCCTCGAGCTGCCTGCTGTCCGCTGTCAGCTGCAAGCTGATCCTTGACACCTCGAGATTTGGCACTTGGAAGACTTAGATACCCAAGGATTACAGAGAGGAACCATGGAATTTATTAAACCTGATGTTAACATCGATTTTGTTGGCCGACGAAAGATTGCTTTCGCCATTTCACTGGGATTGATTATCATTGGCATGGTTGCCCTTTTTTACCGCGGGAGCAGCCTTTACGGTATTGATTTTGCCGGCGGTACAATTATACAGTTGCATTTCAAAAATCCCACTGCAGTTAATAAGATCAGGCAAGGACTCAAGCCCCTGGGGTTGGAGCGCAGTGCAATCCAGCGCTTCGGCGGAGAAGGAGAGGATGTATTTCTGGTTCGCACCGATATCTCCACTTCTGAGTTGCGCAACCTGAGCAAAAAGGTGGAAGACAGCCTGGAGACGGTGTACGGCCCCGAGGCGGTGAAAGTTGAGAGGGTAGAAATGGTGGGGCCTAAAGTGGGCAAAGACTTACGCCAGAAGGCCCTTCTGGCCATCTACTATGCCATACTTTTCATCGCCATATACATCTCGGGAAGATTTGAGCTCAAATGGATGCCGGCGCTTATAATGGCGGGGGCCCTAGTTCTAGGGGTGTATCTTCTTCGGGCCGCGGGTGTGAGCATCCCCATGTTGATTGTGGCGGCTCTAATTATAACCTTGGCCTGTTGTTGGCTATTAAGACTACAGTTTGCCCTGGGAGCGGTAACTGCCCTCATACATGACGTGTTGATTACCGTAGGGGCTTTCGCCATCACCAACAAGGAGTTTAACCTTACCGTGGTGGCCGCAGTGCTCACTATCATTGGTTACTCTCTTAATGACACCATCATAGTTTTTGACAGGATCAGGGAGAATCAGCGCAAGCGCAAAAAGCAGGATTTTGGGGAACTGATCAACAGCAGCATAAATCAGACTCTTAGTCGGACGATACTAACCTCTGGAACCACGCTGATTGTGGTGACCGCTCTTTTCATCCTGGGCGGCGGAGTGATCCATGACTTTGCCTTTGCCTTGCTGGTGGGGGTTGTGGTTGGTACCTACTCGTCGATCTTTGTTGCCAGTCCTATCCTGCTTGCCTGGGAGGCCAGGTTTGCCGGCCCCCGAGGGCGCGCGAAAGGGAAAAGGTAAAACAGGCAAAGGGCATGCTTCGACAAGCTCAGGACGAGTAGGGCATGGAGCATGGGAAAAAACAGAGGACAGACGACAGCAAGTCAAATAGTCAATTTGTCGAATAGTCAAATGGTTATGAATGGTTTTAACCACGATTTAACGATTTGACCAATCGACTAATTAACGAATTGATGACTTCAATGACTTGAACGGCTTCTAAATCTTTTAGAACATTTTAGAATTGGGTCGCTGCGCTGCGCTGTCATTTGTTCTAAGATGTATCAGTAGATTTCGGATTTCCAATGGAGGATAATCACCGAGGAGCACCGCTGGCGGGCCATGATTGATATTCCACATGTTTGACCTTTCTCTGCGTTCTCTGCGTTCTCTGTGTTTAACTTGGCGATTGGTATAAGGTACCTGGGAATTTAGCGAATTGGTTAAAGACTAATCATATCAGGATAATACGGTAAATTGACTGGCTCGATCCCTCGTAAGGTATGCTTTTTGCTAACTCATCAAGGTTGACACAGCGAAAAAATGTGTGTATTGGTCACAGGTTAGAAGATCAACAGAAGCTGACAAATAAACGACTCCACCCAAACAAAGGAGAAGTCAACCGTGAAACGAACAGTCCTTGTTTGGATTATGGTGGGTGTGTTGCTCTTGGGTTTCGGCCAAATATCCCAAGTGAAGGCGCAAGAACCAACTCCTTCCGGTCAAACTGATCAAGAAACCTATATCCACGTGGTGGTGAAAGGTGACACCCTTTGGGGTATCTGCCAAGACCTCTATGGAAATCCCTGGGTGTGGCCGAAGGTGTGGCAATTGAATCCCTTCATTACCAATCCCCACTGGATTTATCCAGGTACAAAGTTGCGAGTCTACTATGAGATACCCAAGGGTTTCGAGACAGTGACTGCTATGGAGGAAGTTCCAACGCAGCCGAAAGTGGAACCGGAAGTTACACCAACTCCGCCTCCACCTCCCATGCCCCCTAAAGCTCCCGCTTTGACTTTCTCAGACATAGATCAGGTGGGATTCATAACCCCCTTCGTGCCAGAGGGCGATGGGGTGATTTTGGGTGAAGAAAGGCAGAGGAAGCTCATCGGCGCGGCTGATAGAGTTTACCTCAAGTTCGAAGACTCAGCTGACGAGCAAGTGGGTGCCCGGTTCTTTATTTTTTCCACCTCTGACATGATCAAGCATCCCGTTACCAACAAAGATGTTGGATATCTGAACACGATTCAAGGTGTGGTGGAGGTGACTGAGGTAGGTGGAGAGTATGCGAAAGGAGTAGTCAGAAGCTCATACGAATCAATATCACCGGGAGATAAGTTGATGCCTTACAAGAAAAGGTCTGGGGAGATTACTTTTGAACCCGGGGCGGAACCCATTGAGGGCAACATTATAATAGCCGAGAGAAGGACCGTCATCATAGGTGATAGACAAATTGTCTTCATTGACCTTGGTGAGGCAGAAGATATTAAGGCCGGAAACCGCTTCGATGTATTTCGGGAGCCGGGGGTGGCTGGTCCTTTTGAAACGGAGGCCAAGCATATACTTTCCACTGAATCCATTGGCGAACTTCTGGTTTTATCAGTGGAGCCGGATACCGCCGCGGCGCTGGTTACCCATGCGCTCTACGAGATTCAACCTGGAGAGCGCATACGGCTTAAGACCGGAAAATAATCGACCAATTGACTTTGAGCAATCCGTGCGGGCCATGGAGCTGGGAAGCCGGCTCACATGGCCCCTTTTTTGATTTGAACCTGCATTCCTCATGAAACGGTTACTGCGACCACAAATATAGCCGTCCTTCCGAGCGTCTTCGGGCCACGAACCCTGCGACGTATTTTTCAAGTACGCCTCGGGTTCGAGACCCTGCGGGTGCTCAGTGGCACAGCCATCTTTGCGGTCTCGTTACCCCGTTTCAAGAGCAACCCAGGTTCATTATTTGCAGACTGGGTACTAGGCATGGACGGAGAACTCGACTGGTTGGCGTTGAGCCTGGCGCCAGGCATAGGTGGCAAGACCTTCCATCTGTTGCTTCGCCGTTTCGGCAGTCCCGACCGGGTGTTCACCTCTCGCCGCAGAGAGTTGGAAGAAATTCCAGGTCTCAAGGGCAACACCATTGAAGCCATCAAGTCCTCTTCTTTAAGAAAGACCGCAGAGAGGGAAATGGCTCGCCTTCGCAACCTAAACATTCAAATAATTCAATGGGGCACGGAGAAATATCCCAAGTATCTGGCGAACATCCCAGATCCACCGCCAATTATCTATATGAGGGGCACCCTGTTGCCGGAAGATGAGCGGGCTGTTGCGGTGGTAGGTTCGAGGCAGGCTTCAACCTACGGCTTGAGTGTCTGCAAGAAAATCTGCCAAGAACTGGCTTGGCAGGGCTGGACCGTTGTGAGCGGTATGGCCCGAGGTATCGACAGTGCTGCTCATAAAGGGGCTCTAGAAGGGGGCGGCAGGACCCTGGCGGTCTGGGGCACAGGACTCGATGTGGTCTACCCACCTGAGAATTTAGCCTTGTCCGAAGAAATAGTTTCTTCAGGAGCTATTCTCAGCGAATTTCCTTTGGGTACCCCGCCGGAGCCGGGGAATTTTCCTGTGCGCAACAGGATCATAAGTGGTCTCTCCTTGGGCGTTACTGTGGTGGAGGCCACGGTGAGAAGCGGCTCGCTTATCACGGCAAGAATGGCTCTGGATCAGAATCGTCAGGTTTTTGCCGTACCAGGTTCTCTTGGCAGGCCGGTAGTCGAGGGGCCGCACCGCCTGATCAAAGAGGGGGCCAA
>JAJDNB010000066.1 GCA_022340905.1 Deltaproteobacteria bacterium
GGTGGGCATGAAACTGCGGGAGGCGAAACTGGTTCTTTCCCAGAATGGTCTGCAACTCGGTGGCATATGCAGGATTCCTACAACTCAATATCCGCGGGGTACGATAATAGCTCAACAACCAGAGTTTCTGCAGGAAATAGAGCGGGGGCAGTCAGTTGATTTCTTGATCAGTACTGGAAGCAAAGCTGTTGCAGTAGCTATGCCCAAACTGCGACAGCTTTCTGTGGGACAGGCCTTGAAAATACTCGAAGGGCTGGGTTTGCAACCCTCTGAGGTCAGGGAAGTTCACCAGCCTCAACAACCCTTGAACACCGTTGTTGATCAGCGTCCCTTGGAAGGGTATCGTGTAGATGGTGAAAGTTCCATAGTCTTGACCATTAATAGGCTTCCTCAGCCCAAAGGGCAGGAGGCCAAGTTGTGGTGGTTCACCTATCACCTGGCGGCAGGCTATTTCAAAAAGGAGATTACTCTGATTGAACATAAAGACGGCAGAAATATTGAACTATACCGCCAGATTCACCGACCTGGAGACCAGCTTGACTGGCTCATATTGGTCCGTTCTCCCGACGAGATAAGTATTCTGGTGGACGGTACGGTCCAAAGGCAAGAACCACTGAGTTTTAAATGGCCGAGTTACTCTTAAGTTAATGAAAATTTTGCACTTGTTTAGTGTGACACATAACGGAGAACACTATGAAGAAGCTAGCGCCCTCAATTCTGTCTGCAGATTTTTCCAAACTGGGGGAAGAAGTTGCCGCAGTGACAGCTGCCGGTGCCGACTATATCCATGTGGATGTGATGGATGGCCACTTTGTTCCCAATATAACCATAGGGCCACTTGTGGTGAAGGCCGTACGGCGAAGCACCCATTTGCCATTAGACGTGCATTTAATGATCAGCGAACCAGATCTCTACCTGGAGGAATTCATTGAAGCTGGGGCAGATATTGTTGGAGTACACGCGGAAATTCTGCCTCACCTACACCGCACACTGGAGCGTATCAAGGAATTGGGTGCAAAGGTTTCAGTAACCCTCAATCCTTCAACACCTCTGGTGATGGTGGAACATGTCTTGGACATGGTGGATCAAGTGCTGCTAATGACCGTTAATCCTGGCTTTGGTGGGCAGTTGTTTATCGAGGCAGTTATCCCAAAAATCAGAGCTCTCCGGAGGATTATTGATGAGCGCGAGCTGATGGTAGAACTGGAAGTGGATGGAGGAATCAATGAGGAGACCATAGGTGAAGCGGCTCGAGCCGGGGCTGATGTTTTTGTTGCCGGCTCGGCGGTTTTTTCTACTTCCGACTATGGCAGGACCCTGAGACTCTTCCGGGAGAAAATAAAAGAGGCACTCTCTTAGGAGAAGCTGGCAGCAGGGAAGGGGCAGCGGGCAGGAAAGAATCTGTTCACTGATGCTGCTGGTTGCAAGCTGTTTGCTGCCTGCTGGCTGGGAACTCAGTGAACGTGACTCCCGGGCTTTTTTTTCTGTTCAGGTATAATTAGGGTCATCTCCTCCTCGTCACCAGCAACCAATATCATGCCCTCGGAGCGGATCCCCATCAATTTGGCGGGCTTCAGATTTGCCACTATCACCACCTGCTTGCCGGGCAAATCCTCCGGCGGATAACCTCGAGCAATACCGGCCACAATAGTTCGTCTCTCCCCTAAATCCACTTCTAGTTTGAGGAGGTTCTCTGATCCTGGGATCACCTCCGCTCGAAGGATCTCTGCCACCCGCAAATCCAATTGTTGGAATTCATCAAGCCGAACCAATGGTTTTCCTGAGGAGGCAACCCCGGCCGTCTCATCTTTGGTAGCTTTCTCAATTCTGGGGAACAAAGCTTTGCCCCGGTGTGTTTTTGTCTTCGGCGACAAGGTTCCCCAGAGGGCGTCTTGGTCGAGTCTCAACTCCAGCGGATCAATTTTAATACCCAGCCTATCAAGCAATTCTTTGCTGGTATCGGGCATGATTGGGGCCAGAAGTACCCCTACTACCTTTAAACTTTCCAAAGAATAGTAGAGGACAGTTCGTAAACGGTCTTCCTTCTGCGGATCGCGAGCCAAAACCCAGGGGGCACTCTGGTCAATGTAACGGTTCACATGGTTGATGACTTCCCAGATGGCCATAAGTGCTTTGTGGAACTGTAAATCTTCCATATGATGAACGTAGGTCTCAGGTAGTTTTTCTACCGCCTCTTTCAATTCACTATCCTCTTTTTCTTCAACCTCCGACTGGGGAATCTGACCGAGGCAGTATTTATGGATCATGGTCAAAAGACGACTGCTGAGATTGCCGAGGTCATTTGCCAAATCAGCATTTATTCTGGTAACAAGGGCCTCTTCACTGAAGCTGGCATCGAGGCCGAAGACCATTTCCCTCATGAGAAAATAGCGAAACCCGTCTAGGCCGTAAACTTTGAGGAGATCCAAGGGCTTGACTACGGTGCCTCTGCTTTTGGACATCTTTTTCTCCTCCACGTTCCAGTAGCCGTGAACATTGAGATGGAGGTAGAGAGGAATGCCAGCAGCCTTTAGCATGGTTGGCCAATAGATACCGTGGGGCTTGAGGATATCTTTGGCGATAAGATGCTGAGCCGCGGGCCAATAGGCTGAAAAGAGCGGGCCGTCGGGGTAGGACAGAGCGGAAACGTAGTTGATCAGAGCGTCAAACCAGACATAGGTCACGTAACGGTCATCAAATGGTAAGGTGATTCCCCAACTCAATCTTGATTTTGGCCTCGATATACAAAGATCCTCTAGAGGTTCACTGAGAAAACTGAGCACCTCATTCCGGTAACGCTCCGGCCTAATGAATGTGGGATTTTGCTGGATGTGGTCGATGAGCCAGTCCTGGTATTTGCTCATTTTGAAAAAGTAATTTTCCTCCTCACGGGCAACGGGAGGACGATCATGCTGGGGGCACTTGCCATCAATCAGTTCTTTTGCGGTATAGAATCTTTCACAGCCTACACAATATTGACCGCTGTAGGAGCTAAAGTAGATATCTTCCTGGTCGTAAACCTGTTGGAGGATATAGCGCACTACTCGTTTGTGCAGCTCATGTGTGGTGCGGATAAAGTAGTCGTTTGTAATGTTTAGATCTGGCCAGGTTTTGCGAAACAACTCACTGATCTGGTCAACGTAAGCTTGAGGATCTTTCCCTGCGGCAGCGGCGGCTTCCACCACTTTGTCCCCGTGCTCATCTGTACCGGTGAGAAAATAGGTCTGTTTGCCTGTGAGTTTATGAAAACGGTTCAGAACATCCGCAACAATGGTTGTGTAGG
Source organism: Deltaproteobacteria bacterium (assembly GCA_022340905.1). Lineage (GTDB taxonomy): Bacteria > Desulfobacterota > Syntrophobacteria > BM002 > BM002 > BM002. The sequence goes on from JAJDNB010000066.1 coordinate 3,284, forward strand.
CATGGCCGAGATGGGGTGGAGCATTCACGTAGTATATGGGTGTGGTAATGTAATACCTATCTGCCATAGATCCTCCCTGACTTAGCCCCTGTCCAAATCCTGGTCTGGTTTGATATCCTCTCTAGCAGCACATTGATGGCAACCTGCGGTCTTCTTTTCGAGATCGAAAAGCCCAAATTCAACCTCCCTACCATCGTTTAAGGCGACCACCACCCTCTTTTCCATGACGTTCTGGCGGACCACCTTCCCTTCACCTTCGGGGGTTATGATCCGTTTACCCACTTTGGGCATTCCCTTTTTCATCTCGATATAATCGGCATATTCATATTTGAGGCAACACATAAGCCGACCGCAAACACCAGATATCTTTGTTGGGTTCAGAGAGAGATTCTGCTCCTTAGCCATTTTTACTGAGACGGAATGGAATTCTTTCAAAAATGTAGCGCAGCAGAGCTCGCGGCCGCAAGGGCCAATACCTCCAATCATTTTGGCCTTGTTTCGCACGCCGATTTGTCGAAGTTCGACTCGGGTGTGCAATTCTTTCACGAGATCTTTGACGAGCTCGCGGAAATCCACTCGGCCGTCGGCATAAAAGTAAAAGATGATTTTAGACCCATCGAAGAAGCTCTCCACGTCCACTAAAGTCATGGGTAGAGCGCGCTCTTTTATGCGGTCCTGGCAGAAAGCGTGAGCTTCTTTTTCTCTGGTGAGACATTCCTGGTATTGCTGGCGATCGTTATCGTTAGCCAACCTGAATACTTCTTTCAATTGGTCCTTGGGGAAATTAGGATCTCGCTTTCTCACCGGAGTTGCCACTATACCAAAACTTAAACCCTTCTCGGTCTTGACAATGACCTCGTCTCCCTCCTTGAGAACAAAGTGACCTGGAGCGAAGTTATATATTTTGCCGCCTTCTCGGAAGCGGATGCCAACGATATTATCCATACAGTTTCCTAATCAAATGGTTCTCACTGATTGTCTCAATTTCCGAATTCAACTACGGATCTCAAAAAATCGCTCCCTGGTAAAAACCGAAAAATCTACGTCCTTCTCCTTGCCAAGGCCCCTTGCTTGGGTGTGCAATGAGAGTAAGAGCGTTTCGAGGCTCAATCTTTTGTTGACATTGTAACCCATAGCTCTCTGTATTGCGCAGACAAGGTCGAAGAACTGCCATAGTTGATGGGAACTCATCTGCGACGCCATGGCTTTTATCTTATTGTCAAGATCTGAATTCAACAGGTCCACCCTGGCGGTTGCCTCCATCTTCTGTACCAGGAGATCTCTAATCCACGTTTTCAACCATTCTAGATCTTGTTGTAAATCCAAGTTGTCACCTTTCCACCTGTCCGTTGCAGCTAAGAGGTCAGAGATTCGAGATTTGTGGATTTCGGCAACTGTCTCGAGAATCCAGTTGCGGCGGCTAAGCTTTTTTCCATCCAGCAAGGCCACTGCTCGAGATAGACTTCCATCTGCCAACCTGGCTATTACCTCTGCGCGCTCTGGTGATATGGAGTGAGTTTTACACAGATAGGCAGATATTTCCGCCATAGACAAGGGTTGAAAAGGCAGATGGAGACAGCGCGAGACAATGGTGGGGAGAAGGGCTCTGGTTTCTGTTGCGGTTAAAATGATTAAATTATCCGCCGGTGGTTCCTCAAGGACCTTGAGAAGAGCGTTTGCCGCTTCTGCCTTTAAGTGTTGACTATTGATTATGGTAGTTACCCGGTAACGACCCTCGAGGGGTTTAAAACGCATACGGTGCTTAAGTGCACGTATTTGTTCTATCTTAATAAAAGGACCGTCTCTCTCAATGAGGTCAATATCGGGATGATTCCCCCGAGCTATTTTTCGGCAGGAAATGCATTGGTCGCAACTATCTCCGTTGGCTCCGTGATGACAGTTGACCACTTTGGCAAGGGTGAGAGCGGTAAACTTTTTGCCAACTCCCTCCACGCCGGTGAAGAGAAAAGCGTGAGGCAAGAGGTCCTGGGCTAGGGCTCGCCGCAGGAGGCGAATTATTCTTGTTTGGCCGATAATCTCAGAAAAACTCATCTATAGGTTCAGTCCATATCGTTCAAATGGGGTTCGAGTAAGGCCACGATTTCTTCGTGTAACTGCCCCTGTTCAAGGCTGGCATCAAATATTCTGAAACGATGGGGATTTTGGGCGGCAATCTTAAGATAACCCTCTCTTACCTTTTGATGGAAGGCTAGGTCTTGTTGCTCAAAACGATCTTCCCGTCCTTCCAGAGAGTTTTCAACCATCCGCTGTCGAGCTCGAGCCAACCCGACCTCTACCGGACAGTCAAGCAGTAGCGATAAACGCGGCCAAATTCCCTGGGTTGCCATTTCATTTAGTTGCTGGATAAAAATGAGATCTTGATCTCGGGCGTAACCCTGGTAGACAGTGGTTGCATCGGCGAACCGATCACAAATGAGCCACTGGTGGGATTCCAGTGCTGGGCGGATCACCTGAGCAATATGTTGGGCCCGATCTGCCGCATAAAGAAACAACTCAGTAAGAGGTTCCATCTCGCTGTGGGCGGGATCGAGCAACATTTGTCGTATAAGTTTACCTAAGTGGGTGCCACCAGGCTCACGGGTCACCACGTAATGGATGCCACGGTGCGATAAGAATTTCGTCAGCAGCTCCACTTGAGTCGTTTTACCGCACCCCTCTATGCCTTCAAAGCTAATAAACACAGATATTAACGTTCCTCCCGCTTACCTTCTGGAATGAGCAGATCCAAGAAACTATAATTTTGTGGCTCAGCCTCTTCCTCTTTCCCAAGGGTTCGAATCTCTCGGCCCTTGTTCTCCTCTGCGCTTCCTTTAAAAAAATAACGACCATAGACCCGCTGATATGCTGTCCAGTGAGAATCACTGCTCTGTTCAGCATCCAGCAGTCCTGAGACGTGGTTCATTTTGGCGTCGAGATCGTCTGCATAGTGCAGGGCGAAGGCCTCCAAGGTTTTTGGGCGTTTGGGTGAGCCAAACTCGTATTCTCCGTGATGGCTTACCATGAGATGCTGGAGGGCGAGAGAGAGGTCTAGTGGGAATCCCTTAATCTTGTTGATCTCTGCTTGCACCCGCTGCACTCCGAGAACCACGTGGCCCAAAAGCCGACCAGCGTCAGTGTAATCAAGCTGCAACTGGCAAGAAAATTCCTCTACTTTGCCTATGTCGTGGAGAATGGCCCCAGTGACAAGCAAGTCTCGATCCAAGCGAGGGTAGTGATCACAGATCCGACTCAGGAGTCTGGTAACAGAGACAGTGTGTTCGAGAAGGCCACCCAAGTAGGCATGGTGCATGGCCTTGGCAGCCGGAGACTGTTTCATTTGTTTGACAAACTCCGGGTCGGTGAGGAAGCTCTGCAAAAGACGTTTCAGATGCGAGTTCTTAACTTGAGTTACGAGATTTGTGAGTTTGAGCCACTGATCCTCTGGGTCCTTCGGTCCTGTAGGCAGATAGAGGGTAGGGTTGACCGTATTGGGATCCTGTCGCTCCAGATTGCTAATGTTCAGCTGGAGTTCGCCTTGGTAACGTTCCACTCTGGCGCGAACGTTTACAACATCGTTGACCTCAAATTCGCCGTCTAACTCCAGAGCTCGCTCCCAAACACGCCCCTCAGTCTCACCAGAACGATCGGCTAGACGAACCCTCAGAAAGGGATTACCACTTCGGGTGTTTCCCAGGGTCTTGGCCTTGACCAGAAAGCTGCTTGAAAGACTTTCATTTTCCTTGAGTTCTGCGACGAAGCGTTTCGTTTCCACTACTCAATTCATCCATGGGCAGAGGTTTCTGCACAAGTACTCAAATTGACATTACAAAGTGGTTCATTCTACCCGAACTATTGCCGAAGTCAAAGGGTAAAGAGCTGAGGAGAGGCGCGGGGAAAAGCCTTGGGTAAGGTGGAAAAAATTTCTCTCATGCGCCGCATAGCGCCAAGCGCAGAGCGTAACGAAAGGTAATAGGCAGGTAAGATGCGTCTCATCACCCGTTGCCTACTCCCTCTAATCTATAAATCAAAAATTTGACAAGTTAGCGTCACCCGCTCTGCGCTATGCTCTATGCGCCAAGCGTCACTGACTGCGGACTAGTTACCTGAATTGCTTGGCGTAAGCCGCCGCCTCTAGGCCAGCCACGCATCCCTCTCCCACCGCTTTGGCAAGCTGCCAGGGTAGCCCGCAGATGTCTCCGGCAGCAAACAACCCCTCTATGTTTGTCTTTTGTTTCTTGTCGGTGGCAATATACTGAGGTGCGTCAGGATTCATAGCCACACCAAGTGCAGTGGCCAGTTCAATGGCACCCTTGGCGCCAAGTTCTATGAAAACCCCTTTCACATCGAGATTTTTTCCATTATCGAGGAGTAGGCCTTCCACCTGTTCTTGCCCGATAATTTCACTGACCTTTCGACCTTCGTGAATACTAACTTCACTCTTCCTCAGCTGATGGTCCAGAACTTCAGAAATATCCAGTCTTTCAGAGACAAGATGAACCTTACTTGTATAAAACATCATGGTGAGAGCACCGCTGGCTGCAGCACTTTCGTTACCCACCACAGCCACCGGCTCACCGCGGAAAAAGCCTCCATCGCAATCCACACAGTAACTCACACCGCGCCCGAATAATTCCTTCTCTCCCCTCACATTGAGTTTGTTCCGTGAAATACCCATGGCCATAATGAGAGCCCTGCACCTGAGATCTTCCCCACTTTCATTTCGAATAATGAACCATTGATCTTCCTGGGAAACCTTTATCACGTCTTCATCCATAAAGATGGCACCGGCTGCCTCAGCCTGTTTTATTCCTTGCTGGAGTAAGTCTTCGCCTGCAGTTCTCTCCATGCAGCAATAGTTTTCGATATGGGCCCGATGCAAGCTACTCTTGAATGGTTTGCCCATTACCAATGTGGACACCTTCGCACGAGTTGCATGGATGGCAGCTTGCAGTCCTGCCGGTCCACTCCCCAAGATGACTACGTCATAGACATTGGTTTCCACTTGCTTCTCCTTAACATTTACCTGGTAAATTCTAACCACAGACAGACTTGGATTCAACAAAACGAGCGAGTATTGGCGAAGTTGGAGATCACAAGTAGTCTAGATCTCGCCCGCGGAATCAGTGAAGCATTGCTGGGCCGGTTGGTCGAAGGAGATGGTGATCCGTTGAATGCCTTTGCTAATTGAGCGGCACACCACGTAGCCGGTATTATGAAACACAGCAGGGGCTGTCTGATTTTCCAGGTCAACGTAGGCCACAAACCCAGCAATGTGTTTACTCATGGCGATCTTTACTAGGTGGTTGAGCATGTAAGTAGCGACTCCTTTGCTCTGCCATCCCTGACGGACCGCAAAGTCCACCTCTGCGAAGTTGGTATCCTCATCGAGGACGTAACGACCGAGGGCAACTACCTTCTCAGCACCCCCAGGCCCTGTCACTGCCACCACCGATATTTCCTTTTCATAGTCGATATTGAGGAGGTCCTGGAGATTTCTTTGAGGAAATACCCGCATGGCTGAGATAAATCGGACATAATGGGCATGATGGGGAAGGGCATGAAAGAATTCTCTCAGGCTCCTCTCGTCAGTGGGCCTGACCGGTCTAAGAACAACCTGGTCATCATCACCACAGGGCTGAGTTATCTCCCACTCATCTGGATATTGAGAGGTATCACTCAGGGGCAAAAACTGATCCTCATAAAGGTAGCGCAGCTTCTTGGCAGCGGCGAGAAGTTCAGCACGGAATTTGGGATGGGCGAGGTTGATCAAGGCCAGGGCACGATCACGCACTGTCTTGCCGTGGAGATTGACCGCACCGAACTCGGTGACCACATAATGCACGCCTCCACGGGTGTTGACTACCCCGGCTCCCTCGTTGAGATGGGACACTATTCGAGACTCATTGCCATCCAGAGTGGTTGATGGAATGACGATAATGGACTTACCCCCCGTTGAAAGGGTGGCGCCACGGATGAAATCAACTGAGCCCCCAACGCCGCTGTAGATGGTATAGCCCATGGAATCGGCACATACCTGGCCGCTCAGATCTACCTGGAGAGCCGAATTTATCGAGACCATCTTTTCATTCTTGCTTATGATTGAAAAATCATTGGTATATTCAATGGGATGAAATTCCACCATGGGGTTATTGTGAACAAAGTCATAGAGTTTCCTGGATCCCATACAAAAACTGGCAATTATCTTTTTTGGATGGAAGTTCTTTCTCTTATTGGTGATGACGCCTTGTTCCACTAGGTGCAGGTAAGCGTCAGTGAGCATATCAGTGTGGACGCCTAGGTCCTTCTTCCCCTCTAGAGCATACAGGGCCGCGTTAGATACACTGCCGACTCCCGCCCGGATGGTGCAACCGTCCTCTATAAGTTTTGCCACATGTTTGCCTATCTGGAGGGCCGTTTCATTCATGAGCGGCGGCGGCATCTCCAGCAGTTCTTCTTCGTGTTCGACGATGACGTCAATATCACTTACATGCACATAGCTGTCGCCTAAGACTCGAGGCATGCGAGGGTTAACTTGAGCGATTACTATTTTCGCATTTCCAGCTGCCGCTTTAACTATATCTACAGCTATGCCCAAGGAGCAAAAGCCGTGTTCGCCCGGGGGAGAAACCTGAATGAGAGCTACATCGATAGTTGTATGGCCGCTGTGGAATAATTCTGGTACATCGAAAAGATAGATGGGTGTGTAATCGGCTCTCCCTTCAGCTACGGCCTGACGGGATCCTGATGCAACAAAGAGGGACTTGAGGCGAACCTTGTCACGAAATGCTTCGTCTGTGTATGAAATTCTGCCCAAAGATAGGAGATGGAGGACTTCCAAATCTGCCAACTCAATGGCAACCTGTTCCAGCGCTTGAACCAAATGCTGGGGTTCACCACAGCCGGAGCCGACGAATACTCGGTGACCTCTCCGGATAAGACGCATTGCTTCTTTAGCACTTTGGATTTTCTGATGGTAATCGGCACGCCACGCCGAGGACCTTACATTCCTCGCTTCAGGATGAGTCGCCGGTTTTCTCGGGTGACTGGAGGGATTGGAGTGTGATTCCATTTGCTACATACCCAGGCGGTTTTTGAAGTCTGCTTTGTTTTGCAATAATTTTACGGCTGGTCACTAAGTCTGTCAAGAATATGGGCTGAGCAGCTCCCCAGATGAAACCTAGATGTGAGATGTGAGATTTGAGATGTGGGATGCTGAATCTCGAGAGAAGCTGTGAATCCCACATCAGATATCTCACATCCCATATATGCCCCTTAGAACTTACCACTTGCATGGGATTAATCAGTCGGAGGGTTTTTGGGTAAAAGCTTCCAAAGGACAACGGCAGCAAGCATCATGGCCAGACACAGTAACTGGCCCATAGAGAGGAGACCCCAAAAAAGACCGATTTGCGGATCGGGCTGACGGAAGAATTCCACCAGGAAGCGAAATATTCCATAGCCGCCAAGAAAAAAACAGACCATGGCGCCGGCTTTGAAGGACCGGTCTTTTAATAGCCAAAGAATAATAAATAAGACTACTCCTTCCAGAGCGGCCTCGTAGAGCTGCGAGGGATGTCTCGGTACCGGACCACCTGCGGGAAAAACCATGGCCCAAGGTACGTTGCTGGGGCGGCCAAAGAGTTCGCCGTTGATAAAGTTTCCTAAGCGCCCTAGAGCAAGGGCAATTGGGACAGTGACAATTACCACGTCCGCCGCCTGCCAAAGAGGAAGTTTGCGCCGTCGACAGAACACGATGCCCAAAGTTAAAGCACCGATAAGGCCGCCATGAAAAGACATGCCACCGTGCCAGATTGCGATTATCTCCAGAGGGTGTTTCAGGTAGTAACCGTAGTTTGAGAACTGGTAGAAGAGGACGTAGCCCAAACGTGCTCCGACAATAAGGCCGACGGCCAGATAAAAGATCAAATCCTGAAGTTGAGCTCCTACCAGACCAAGGTCGCGAGCCTTTTTTTGCCGGCCTATGAGGAAGTAGCAAGAGACAAACCCCAAAACATACATGAGCCCATACCACCGGACTTTTATCGGGCCAATCTCGATAATGTTGGGGTTTATGTTGGGAAAGGGTAACATACTGCAGCCGACAAATGATCAAAGGTTAAGAGAAGTCTTCCATTGCTTTTGGCCCAAGTAGCAGTACCACAAGAGTATTAAAACGGTCAACAGTGCTGGCAGGGCTCTCAGGTGTCAGGTTTCAGGAAAAGAACAACTAGGGCTGAAACCTGAACACTGAAACCTCAGTCGAAGTAGGAGAGTCCATCCAATCCTAAATCTAACAATTGTACTCTCACCCTGGCCCCCGCTTCCACGAACTTTTCCCCAGGTTCCACTTTAATGAGACCATTGGACGCTAGCATCTCTGCCATTATCCCTTGTCTTGTTGAACGCAAGGCTTCCACCATCGGAGGACCGCTTGGTCCACAAGTGCAACGGGAGAAGAGAAATGAGAATGTCCCTCCCTTGAGCCGAATTGAATTGGTCAGTGTAGCTGTGATCTCGGGCAGGAAGACTTGCGACAAACCCATCATTCGGAGCAACATGGGACGCACCAGTTGGTCAAAGGCAACATAGGTTGCAACCGGCCTACCAGGGAGGCCAAATAGTAAGGTTTTGTTCACTTGGGCAAAAATAGTTTGTTTCCCCGGTGAGATGGCAACCCCGTGAAAAAACAATTCTCCATCCAGAGAAGCAATCGCAGCAGACAGCAAATCTTTCTCACTCCGGCCCGTTCCTCCGGTGGTTACGACCACATCTGCCTGACTTGCCCTGTAGATGGATTCTGTCAAGTTCTGCAAATCATCTCCTGCAATTTCCGCGGATTTAATCACCCCACCACAGCTTTTTACCAAGTGGGACACAGTGTGCAGGTTACTGGCGAATACCTCTCCAAGATCTCGTCTCTCGTCGACTGCCTTCAGTTCGCTGCCTGAGGCTAATACAGAAACCACAGGTTGTCTAACTACTTCTAGGCGGTGGTATCCCTGGGTTGCTAGTACGGTCAGTTCTTTGGCTCGGAGGATTTTACCTCCAGGAATGAGTTGTTGCCCTCGACGAATTTCGGCGCCGACAGGATAGAGATAGTCTCCCGGCCTCACCGGCGCCATTACCCGAACTTTTCCGGAGATGCTTTCTGTCATCTCCTGAGGCACTACTGCGTCTGCCCCCTCAGGTAAAGAGGCTCCCGTCATCACCCCCAGTGCTTCTCCCTTTTTCAATCTATAGTCGCTCGGTTTGCCGGGACCAACCAAGCCAACCACTTTTAAGAGCAGATCTCTTTCTGGAGAGGCAGATACTACGTCTGCACTGCGAACTGCATAGCCGTCCATAGCAGCTTGGGTAGTGGCTGGCTCATCTATTGGGGCTCTCATCTCCTTGGCCAGCACCCTGCCGCCTCCGTCTTCCAAAGAAACTAATTCTGATGGCAGAGTTTGAACCTTGCCCAGGACAATTTGCTGGGCCTCGTCCAACGATATTAGTCTATTCAGATCCCCCGCCATTATCATCACGTCTGACCCCTTAACCCAATTCCTCAAGTAGCTCCCTGGCTCTTTCCATATCGTCGGGCGTATTGATGTTAAAAAAGGATAGTCCACGAGGATCAAATTCAAGAAGTTCTTTCTGGCTCAAACGACAGACCTTTACTGCCGAGAAAAAGCTCACTACTTGAAACCTACCTAGATCCAACATTTTCCTAATGTGTGGTAAACAACGGGCTGAATAAATGGCATGTAGCGGCTCCAATCCTTCTTCCTTTTCCGGAACCACTACATCGTTGTTTTTGGACAGTTGCACCATGTGTTGGACTACAGCTGGTTGCAAAAAGGGCATGTCGCAGGCAGTGACGAACACACTTTTGCCTTGGGCGAAAAGAAGGGCAGTGTAGATACCACCTAGGGGTCCCAGTCCGGGAATTACATCTCTCAGGATGGTCACTTCTAGATGAAGATAGTCACGAGGTTCATTGGTGATAATGAATACCTCCGGGAACAGAGCTTGTACTTTTCGTAGTTGCCGTTCAATCAAAGACTCACCCTGAAAAACCTCTAGTGCTTTGTTACGGCCATAACGGCGGCTTTTGCCACCTACCAGGATTGCGCCGACTATCTCAGACATCCTATCCTCAATGCTCACCAGGTTGTTGCCAAGACAATAAAGCTAAGCGCATGGCCCCATTTGGCAAAATCTTCGATTTATGAGTCATGGGTGAGGGGTTATAGATAGAAGACATCCCATAACCCATGACCTCTTACCTTCAGCGAGCAGCACTCTATGCGCCGATTGTTTTGTTTAGGGCTTGGCAAAAGCAACCAAAATCAATTTTGAGTATTAATCTTTTTTCAGCCGGATGGATATGTCAACCCGGCTGGGATTTTCAAAGCCTCTGAGGGTAGAGATCATGCCCATGATACCCCCCATAACAAATTCTTGTACAAAAGACTTCATGGGCACCTTTTTGCCGTCCAGCCTCAACACCACTCTAGGGAGAACTTTTTTTTGCAGAAATCGGTCTTCAATGAAGTCAGCTACCCCAGATATATCTTCCAGTTCAAAGTGTGGGACATCAAGGGACACTGAAAAATCACTAACCACAGCAAGTAACCGATCTTCTTTACTGCAGAGAGGTTCTGATTGCAAATCCTTTCGACAGATCTCGATCTTGGCCTTGTTACCTTGTTTATAGCCCTCGGTGAGCACCAAGTCTTCGTCCGAAAAATACGTAGTGATGATTGTATCTATGTCCAGCTCTGTTTGCGTGGCTTTGGTAAAGGCAAAACGTGAAGGAGAGCTGATGGCAACCGTCTGGGCTCCCGCTTCACGGTGTCTCCAAGTGTCCTTACCTTGATGGTCAATTTCAAAATGATCATGAGCATCATGCTTTAACGTGCCAACACGGTAGCCGCGGCCTCGTATTTCGGGTATCAATTTTTCCAGAAAAGTAGTCTTTCCCACCTTCGACTTTCCGACAATGGACAGCACTGCAACCATTTTCTGTTTCCTCCCTTTGATATTCAGGCAAAATCCACTATTACCAATTCAAATACTGTTTGAGCAATACAGCAGGGTAATACTCGTATGCTCCCTCAGAACCAACACTCCATCACTCCAATACTCCAGTACTCCATTTCACTGACAGACCATCTCATCCACGCCGGAAGCCTACTATTTCAGACACAGCCTTAACAACGGCATGTATTTCCTCTTCCGTATTGTAAGGACCTACACTGAGGCGAACTGCACCGTGGGGAAAAGTGCCTATGGTTTGATGTGCCGCTGGAGCACAGTGGAGACCGGACCGTACCGCGATTGAATATGCCGTGTCCAGAATATGGGCGACTTCTGCGCAATCCAATTCTTGGACATTAAAAGCCACAGTGCCTGTACAAGAGTTCCGATCACTGGGCCCGTAAATTATTATATCGGGAAGCTGGCGTAGGCCGTCCAGAAATATCTCAACGAGCCGCCGCTCATGGGCAGCGATAGCCTTAAAGCCGAAATGTTGGACCTCTGCTATGCCTTCGGCGAGACCAGCGATGCCGGGTGCATTGCAGGTGCCACTCTCAAACCGATCTGGCCAGGTCTTGGGCTGTTCAAGTGATTCAGAGTGAGTTCCAGTACCCCCTTGCCACAATGGTTGCAAGTCAAGACCCGGGGTCACGTAGAGAAAGGCCGTACCCATAGGTCCCAATAAACCCTTGTGACCGGGGCCAGCAAGTAAGTCGATGTGCAGTTTCTTCGGATTAATTGCCACTTTACCTATGGATTGGGCCGCGTCAACTAACAAAATGATGCCTCTTTCTCGGGTCACTTTCCCCACCTCGCTAACAGGCATAAAATTACCGGTTACATTTGAGGCATGAACGAGAGCAATCATTCGAGTATGGGGTTGGATGAGAGGGAGGATGTCTGACGGGTCCAGTTCTCCACTGCTGCTGCAAGGAATCAGGCTGTAGCTTACACCTAGTTTTACCAATTCATTGAGAGGTCTCAATACCGAATTGTGTTCCATGCTAGTGGCGAGAACGTGATCGCCTGATTTGAGCAGACCTTTGATGGCCAAGTTGAGCGCTACGGTGGTGCTCGGGGTAAACAAGATGCGGCTTGGATCCACATTGCCAAGCAAGCTGGCAAGCGAACGTCGAGTGCGCTCAATCAGGCCACTGGCCTCACGAGCTCCCGCATGAGCAGCCCGCCCAGGGTTACCCCCAATTTCGTTCAAATACCGAGTAACTGCATGGATTACACGCTTTGGTTTGGGAAAGGATGTGGCTGCGTTGTCCAGATAGATCATAGGTCAGCAGATAAGGTTTTCTCCTCCGGCATAGGCAAGGATGCTGCCTCCCCGGACATAGCCGATGATGGTCATATTCAGATTATGAGCTAGGTCAAGGGACAGACTAGTGGCCGCCGAGCGGGAGATCAGCATGGGGATTTTCATCTTAGCAGCTTTTATTAAGATTTCGGAAGTAATTCGGCCCGTGGTTACGAGAATCTTGTCAGTGGTGTCCAGTTCTTTGAGAAAACACTCTCCTATTATCATGTCTACGGCATTGTGACGACCTATGTCGGCGTGAAAGATCAGAATCTTTTTTGTAGTTGCAAGGCCGCAGTTATGTACTCCTCGAGAGAGGCGATACAGTTCTGATCTCTTGTGGAGTTCAGTCATGAGCTTGCGGACTTGGTTAGCCTTGATGGTCAGTTGATTCTCGAGGGGCTGGCTTTGCAAGGAGTCCAGTACGTTGTAAAAGATAGTACCCTTACCGCAACCTGAGGTAAGAGTTCGCTTGCCGAAAAGGTGCTCGGCCATTTCTGTAGACTCGTTTGTATACACTCTAACTGTTTCGCCCTTTGGGTCCGTCTCCACGTTTTGGAGATTGCTTCGTTGCTGCAGGAGCCCCTCCGATTTGAGAAAGCCTACAGCTAAACGATCTATATGAGATCCTGTGCAAAGAAGGGTAATAATCTCCCGGTCGTTTAGAAATATGGTGAGGGGGATTTCACGCACCACTGAAACCCGGGTGGAACGGCAGCGGTCCCCGGTAACGCGTAAAACCTCAACGTCTTTTGTCAGGCTACTCAATTCTTTGGTCAACATGTTCTCCCGGATCTGTCTCATACGATATTGGACAGCCCACAAGGGAACTACGCAGGAGGGCCAGTGCCTTAGGACAAAATTAGCATAACTAAAGAGCAGACCTTTGTCAAAAGAATCCGCTCGACAAGGAAGCACGTTTTGCTATTATAATAAAAGATATACGCCAGTGAGATTCGTTCTGTGAGAAACTCTTCCTGTACAAGTCATGGACCGTTCTGTTCAGCTGCCAAATAATCCTCGCGCTCCTCTGCTTGTAGGCAGAAAACGATGGATGCTTTATATTTTGCAAGGGGAGGTGATTGGCAATGCTCAAGGGAAGCGTGCTTGAAGCTGCCTTCTATCGTTTTTTGAGCAGATACCTTGTACCTTTTTGTGTGTTTTTCCGACTGAAAGCGAACCACATCAGTTTTTTTAGCCTGCTTTGTGGATTAGCTGCAGGCATCTCTTTTATTTTTAGTCCTTTTTGGGGCGGGTTGTTGACCTTGATTACGGGATTGCTGGATACTTTGGATGGGGCCCTGGCGAGAGAGCTGAAGCAGGTGAAAAAGCGGGGTGCCTTTCTAGATTCAGTTCTTGATCGCTATGCTGAGTTCTTTATTCTCCTCGGTATTTGGGCATACTTTCTGCGCAAGGGCCATGCCACTCCCCTTATAACCATTACTGTTTTTCTTGTCCTCTTTGGCTCAGTTATGGTGAGTTACACCAGGGCAAGAGCTGAGGGACTATTGGTCTCTTGTTTTGTTGGGCTTTTTCAGCGGGCAGAGAGAGTCATTGCCATAGGAGTTGCTGGTATGGTTAATTCCTTAATAAACTTCACTGCCCGCGCCAATGAAGCAGCCTTAGTCGGGCAGGATGCAGTTTTGATCGTAACCATCATTTTTCTCGCCGTAGGCACCAATCTCACGGCACTCTGGCGGCTATTCCACGTCCTCAACAAATTAGGGGATTAGCCCGGATATTTCATGAATCACCTGCTGCGACCGTGAAACTGGGAACCCGCTTGCGGGACTGAGCGGAGCGCAGCGAGCGCGAATAATATGGCCGTCCTTCCGGGCGTCCTCGAATGTTGCACCCTGCGACGTACCATTCAGGTACGCCTCGAGTTCAACATTCTGTGGTTTCCCGGTGGCACGCCCATCTTCACGGTCTCGCGACAGCAATTCATGAAACATCCGGGCTAGCATGGAGCAAAGAGCAGAGGGCATAGGGTAAATATAAAACCAGTTACTCTGTGCTCCATGCCCCATGCTCTCTGCCTTTCTACTCCGCAATGCGTGATTTGGCAATTTGTCGAATCCTGGGGTCATGATCATCTGCGTATGGAGCCAGTACTTCAGCGACCCGAGGATGAGATATCTGCGCCAAAGCGAAAGCGGCGGCAGCACGGATTGCAGAACTCCTCCTTTTTCGGAAGGAAAAAATACTTCCGGGTGACAACATTTTGGCTAAGGGCTCGATAGCTGCTGGATCAGCAATTTGTCCCAGGGCCCGACAGCAAGCGATCAGACGCTCAACTTCTTTGGAGGAATCGAGCAAGGAAAGTAGAACATCCAAAGCGCCTACAGGTTTGACCTTTCCTATGGACTTTATGGCAATCACGGCCATCTTTGGATCTTCATGGTTGGCATAATCAAATAGTAAAGAAGTTATTTGCGCGTCATGCAAACGCTCTGTGAGATGGAATGCCGCTCGTCTAACTTTGGGATTGTCATCACTCAAAGCGTAGGCGAGTTCGGTTTTCAAGTCTTGGGTAACGCCGTCGATCACCTCCAAGATTCGCGTCCTTTCCTTTGGGAAGCCCTCAAGTACCAGTTCTCGTTTAAGGAGTCTGGCTGCTTCTGGTCCCAATGACTTTAAAAGATAGGAAGCAATTTGTCTTAATCTAAGGCTGTCTTCACCTTTGACTACCTCAACAAGCAGGGGAATAGCTACTGGACCCAAACTGCTCAAAAGTTGGGTCACCTTTTGGAGCCGGGCAGGGTCTTTCGAGCGCAAGTCTTCTAGAAGAATCATTTGGGTCTTGGGCTCAAGTTCCCTGAGCAAAATTGTTTCTTCCGACAACTCTCTTGTATTTGCCTGCAACTGATTCTGACGGTCGCGCAGATGAGTCAGAATCCGACTGGCCATTTGGTAGTCGCCAAATTGGATGAGATTGGCAGCGGTTCGTGAGAGCAGTGCGGCGATTTGAGGTAAAATTCCTAGATCTCCTTCCTGGGGAAAAACGCGAAGCAAGGGATCAATAAAAAACTCCACCGTGGTGGGTTGAGAACCGTATACTGGGTCTTCGAGGAAGTTTTCGCAAAGGTTGACCACTTTGGTCCGAATGAAATCCCCCTGGCCGGCAAAGTTCTGGAAAAGCCGCTTCATAGTCTGGCGAATTTGGTGTTCATCCCCCCTCAGAAGAATATCGCTCAGCTTGTCTGCCATTGCATCAATAGAACGGTCGGAGAGTTGCATCTCACTAGGCTCTAGATCAGCTGATTCTTGCAAAGGCTCAATCGCTGGTGGTACCCCTGAAACGGTTGGGGCAACTTCAGGATGGCCCCCGGGAGTAACCTGCTCGGGTGCCAAATCGTCCTCGTGAGGAACCTCATCCGCTTTTTCGAGCTGATCTACACCAATGCCAACCCTTTCCCCTGCAATTCCATACAAGCGTTGGTCGAAAAGGATGGTGAACAACTGCTGTTCCCGGGCAAGTCGACGCCAGAAAAAAGTATCAAAACTGCCAGCAGCGCTTTGACCGGCAGCACTGATGAAGGCTACCAACTCACGCACAGAAATGTCTTTCAGAAAGCTCAAGCTCTTAAGGTTTACAGATTCCATAAACCTCAAAAAACTATCGGCCATAGTTTTGAAGTCTCCCGTGTCTATTTTTTGACCGTTGACTAACATTGACTCACCTATCCGCGCCAAGGTAAGGGCAGGACGTTTGGAAAGAAACCCTTTCAAGGCTTGATAGAGCTGCTCGATCGAATACCTGATGGCAGTGCTTTCTGGGGGGTAGAGTTTAATGTTACTGCTGGCAGTAAGGAGGCACCTAAGTACATCAGGAATCTTGTTCAGATCTTGCTCATCTAATGACTGGTCAGCACCGAGGATCTGAGCCCCTTGGTACCCGGCTGTACCACTGCTGTGGCGCTGGGTTATCCCGGGTTCTTCCTGGATTTCTTCCGGTCCGGCCATGGTAGTGTAGCGCACTTGCTTCAAATGTATGTGATAAAGACGCTGCTCTGCTGCAAAACGTTTCCAAAAGCGTCGATCAATCATCTTCTTGTTGATTCTGCCCAGTCCCTCTACCATTGCCCTCAATTCATGCCCTGCCAAACCTCGGGATAAAGCTATGCCCTTCAGTTCCACCTGATTGAGGAATTTCATAAACGCCTGGGCAATGGATTTGAACTCTTCGATGTCCAGATTTTCACCGTTTACCACAAGATCATTTTCAACGACCGTGATGTTAAGCCGCTCGTTGTCGCTTAAGACCTTGTCTATCACTTCCTTTAACTGTTCAGTTGAGCTGACTATAGCCTTGCTACCGGGCGGGTAGAGCTTAATATTCCGTATTGTGGTAAGAAGGACCCGAATGACCCTGGGGATTTCAGACAGGCTAGCGGCATCCAGGGGAGTATCCTCCGGTACAGTATCTTCTAACTTTTCTCCCGTATAATTCACCGCCTCTGCCGAGTTAAAGATCTTGTTATTGTGAGTTTGTTGAGATTCTAAGTAAAGATGGGCTTTCTCCTGGTTTGCCGAGAGCTGGAAATGGTAGGCAAGGGTTGCAGCAGAGGGCAAAAGTTTTTGTTCATAGAGGGTCTCCTGGTAATCACCTATGCGCTCATGTATTTCCCTTTTCCGATCTTCGTCAATGGCACCATAGGTTATCTCTAAAACACGCTTACCGAGAAAACGGATGGTATCATCATTTATTTGGTATTCGGTGCTGATAAGGCCCTGCGCTACCGCTTGATCGACGAATTCAAGCACCTGGGTTTCTCTATTTTCAGAGCTACCGGTAAGCTGGCTTAAAGAAACATTCTCGCCAAAGGTGGAAGCCTGGTCGAGTAACTCCTTGCTCTCTTTGTCTAGAGCCGCGATCTTCTGGCTGACTATCTCTTCCAAGGTCTTAGGTAGATAGCCTTCATCTAGAGTTTCTACCTGCCATTGTTGGCCAGTGAGGGTGAGTTTCCCCTCCAAGACAAGCTTACGCTGGATCTCGCTGAGAAAAAGTGGGTTGCCTTGGGTGATCTCCACTAAATTTCTCTCGAAGTCTTTAGGCAAGCTTACCTGTGGGAAAATCCCTCGAAAGTGGGCGCCAATGTCCGGGGCTGTCAGGGGGGTAAGGGGCACGGTATGAATCATTAGTTCCTGCTGATAGGCGGCGATAAACCGTTGTAATGGTGTTTGTTGTCCTTCCCTTCTTCCTGGGAGAATATCCATGGCAGTTCCCAAGATAAAAAGTGGAATCTCTTTTCGCAAAAACAAATTTCTGAGTAGCAGTAGAGTAGCCTCATCGCTTAGGTGTAGATCGTCGATAAAGAGGATCAAAGGGCGGGAATTGATAAGCTTAGGGATAAAATGGACAAGGGTGGAAAAGATTATTTCACGTTGAATTTTTTCATCTAGTTGGTCCACGTCTTCTTCAGGCTCTCCCAATTGGGGCAGTATGTGTGAAAGGTAGTTTACCTCCTGTGGGCTCAGGTGGTCTAAGATTCCGGCACCCTTGTCCGTTCTCTCATTCATTATCTCAACCAGAATGTTGGTTGTAAGATAATAGGGGTGAAAACCTTCCTGGGGAAAGCCCTTAACAGCGATTTTCCAGATCTTGCTTTGAGCCAGGTTCCTGCGTACTGTTTGGATAAATTCACTCTTACCCATGCCGCTTGCCCCCTCAACGATGAGGAACTGGCTTTCCCGTTTGCTGAATTTTCTCAAGGCATCGGCCACCTTAGTCAGCTGCTCCTTGCGGCCGGCGATTCTTGTTTTATCTAAGTGATATAAAGCAGTTTTGGTAAAAACTTCTTCAGGGGCTATTTCATTAGTGTTAGCGACCCGGTCGCGCCCTGACTTTTTCGCATAGTAAAGTGCGGTATCCGCTTTTTGAATGAGAGCCTTACCCGTGTAAGCATCATCCGGGGCTGAAGCTACGCCTATGCTTAGGGTAATACGGAGTTCCTGGTCCACTTCCGGCAAACGGACAACTTCCTGATGAAGCCGCTCGAGGAGCTGTTCGGCAACTTCCAAAGCCGTCTCTTTGGCAGCGTGAGGCAGGAGAATAATGAACTCGTCTCCCGCGTAACGGATAGCTAACCCCTGATCACCCGCTACCTCTTTGATAAGACTGGCCACCCAGATGAGAACTTGGTCTCCAGCGTCATGCCCATAGTTGTCGTTAATTTCCTTGAAACGGTCTAGGTCCATCATGAGTAAAGACAGGGGCCGATTCTCTAAGGAATCCCAAGGTATCTTGTAGCGAAAATAGTTAAGGAGGAAACGGCGGTTATAGATACCTGTGAGTTCGTCCTCGAAAATCAAGCGCGAAGGGTCTGTGCCCACGTGTTGAAGAAAATGAAGAAGGTCTTTGTATTTCATACCAGGGCCGGATTGGAGGCTGTGCTAGGAGAGCAAGGCGATAAAACTGCGGCGGGGAGAGAAACTTTAGAGGGTGAAGCTCTCCTAAACAAGGGTTCACATTTTTTTATGATACAGGGAGATCGTTCAGTTTTCAATATGACAGTCAAGGCACATGACAATTGGAGTGTTGGAGCACTAGAATATTGGGTCAGAAACAAAGAACCTGCTGACTCGGTTATTTATCTCTTCCAGTCCTCCATTACTCCACTACTCCATTACTCCAAAAACCAACGAAATTTGGTGGGGCTTTGAACTATTTGTAAAAAGTTGCTAAGGTCACACCCTTTCCGGGTGCTGTCTTTATTTGGCGGCAGCAAGCGTGCCATCGGGAGGGGTGCTCGGGTGTAGTTTCAAAGAGTTGGCTATTTGTCTTAACCGGGGATCTTTGTCGTCAGCGTAGCTGGTCAGGATCTGAACAACCCTGGGATGATCGATTTGTGACAATGCCAAGGCTGCGGTGGAGCGGACCTCAGCACTCTGGCGCTTTCGGCGAAACAAACCCTTTGGTGCAATGAGCTTTGCTAGATAATCGATGCTCGCTGAATCCCCGATTAGTCCTAAAGAGTGGCAGCACGCCAAGACCAATTTTTCATCCTTGGCTGCCTGCAATATGGAGAGAATCTTTTCATTAGCGTTAGGTGGTTTGAGTTTTCCCAGAGATTCAATTGCAGCAATTGCTACATGCAGATTACCATTTTCAGTTTGTTCTAGAAGTAGCTTGCCAGCCTGATCATCGTTCAATCTCTCGGCAAGCTGAAGAGCCGCCTGGCGTACCTGCTCATTGCTGTCAGCGAGGGCATAGGCAAGCTCCGTTCTGACGTCACGGGTGACACTGTCGAGGATCTCGAGTATGCGAACCTTTTCGTCAGAGGTCGTTTGGAGTGCCAATTGCCGTTTAAGCAATTTTGCCGCCTGAGGTCCTTGCTCCGCGAGGAGAGACGCAGCCACTTGCCGAACCCTGAATTCCTCTTCGCTCTTGATGAGCTTGATCAATAAGGGTAAGGTGGCTTGACCTGTACTGCCCAATAGTTGTGCAGCGCTCTGCCTCCGTGCAGGATCCCCGGAGCGAAAGTCCTCGAGGATTAGCTGTTGTGCTTTTGGTTCCAGTGGTCTGAGGAGTATCTTCCCAAGTAATTTAGCCTGCTCTTTTCTCGTCTCAGCAAGCTCCTGATGCCGGCGGCGGAGATGCAAAAGAATCTGGCTGGCAGGGGCGTATTCACCAAATTGTAGTAGGATGGTGTTGAGTTGGTGAAGAAGGTTGGCTAGCTCTCGAAGAAGTATGGGGTCTTCTTCTCTAGAGAAAACAAGGAGAAGTAGGCCTACCATTATTTTTGCCAGCTGATTCTGCAGGCCCAAGTTAAGGCCTTCCAGCATACTTCTTAGGCGTTTTGCTATCTTTTGGCGGGTCTGCAATGGACCTTGCAGGTATTCCTGAAGGATCCGTTTTATTATGTCCTTAAGTTTTGCCTCATCCCCCTGCAATAAAAGATCGCTCACCCGCACCACCATTTTTGCGGCGAGATCATCAAGAGTTTCTCCCGGTTCTGAAACTTCCTTTTGCACCGTTTTTACTGGTTGGGTTTTTACCTTGACTCGACGACGGGTCTCGAGGGGAGTCAGCCGAGCAGCAGAGACTCGCGCTTCATACAGACGAAGGTCAAAGAGAATACCCTTCAGTCCCTGCTCCTTCGCAACATTGGCCCAATAGTTGTCATCCGAGCCAGAGGTAGGAAGCTGACCAAGGGAGCCAACAAATGCTTCCAGTTCGTCAGAAGATACGGCAGCCAGGAAGGTGAGACTCGTCAAGGAAAGTGAATCAAGGAATTTAAGAAAGGCCTGAGCAAGTGTTGCAAACTCCGCGATGTCGATCTTTTCCCCGTTGACCAGAAGAGAATCCCCAACCCGCGCAAGGGTAAGCGCTGGCTTTCTGTCCAAAATACCTCTAAGGGATTTCTGCAGTAGCTCTATGGCGGCTGTAATAGCTTTGCTTTTTAGTGGATAGAGTTTGATGCTTCTCGCAGCATTGAGCAGGGTGCGTATGACATCGGGCAGTTCTCTGATGTCCTGCTCATCCAACCCTTTTTCGGCATCTTCTAATTGGGCAACAATGTCTGCCGCAGTGAAACCGTCCTCTCCGTCAGCAAGTTGAGCAGTCTGTTCTGGGCTGGCCGAATCAGTGACCACCGTATAGCGGACCTGAGTCATCTCAATGTTTACGATCCCCTGCTCTCCTAGAAAGCGTTGCCAGAAATGCTGATCAATCATGTCGTGCTTAATGCGACCGAAAGCCTCGAGCAGTATTTGTAATTCCTTCTCTGCAAGCCCCTTTTTAAAGGTGATGCCTTTCAGTTCAAAGCGGCTCAGAAGGTTTAAAAATGACTCGGCGAAGTACTTGTATTCGCTCACATCAATTTTTTGGCCGTTGACGATTAAGGCGTTTTTGATGCCAAATAGGGAGAGCAGCTCATTTTTCCCCAGAAACTGGTCGAGCACCTCCTTCACCTGCCGGTTGGATGCCACGATAGCTTTGCTACCAGGAGGATAGAGTTTCAAGTTGCGCACCACCAGGAGCATTGAGCGGATCACGGCGGGAATGAGTGGCAAGGTGTTCTTATCCAGTGGACTTGTTTCGGGGGCAGCTTCAGCTGACCTCTCCGTCGTGTAATAGACCGCTTCTGCTGCGTCGAACAATTTACTGTTAGAACTTACCTGCAGTTTTTCGTAGTTCCTGGCCTTTTCCTGATTGGTGGAACGCTTGAAGTGATAGGCCAAGGTGGCGGCAGAAGGGATGAGATGTTGCTCAAAGAGGACTTCTTGGTAAGAGCCCACCCGTTCGTGCAGCTCTTGTTTGCGTTCTTCCTCTATGGCACCGTAGGCGATGTCCAAAACCCTCTTACTCAGGAAGCGAATTGTCTCATCGTTAATCTGAAATTCGGAGCTCACCAGTCCTTGAGCCACTGCCTGGTCGAGGAATTCAAGGACCTTTGCTTCCATCTCTTCCGAGCTTCCAGAGAGCATACTCAGCGACACATTTTCGCCAAAGGTGGAGGCTTGGTCTAGCAGGGACCTGCTTTCCTCATCTAAAGTGGCAATTTTCTCGCTAACGATCTGCTCGAGAGATTGGGGAAGGTACCCTTCTCCCAGAGGTTCAACCACCCACTGGTTCCCCACCAGGTTAATTTTTCTGTCCATTATTAGTTTACGCACGATTTCGTTGAGAAACAGGGGATTTCCTTGGGTGATCATTGCCAGATTGTTCTCGAAATCCTGTGGTAAATCTAGCTGCGGGAAAACTCCTCGCAGGTGTTCGGCGACATGTGCTGCGGTGAGCGGGGTAAGATTGAACTTGTGTATGTCCAATTCTTTACAATATGAGCTATAAAAGCGCTCCAAGGGGGGTGGATCCCCTTCTGAGTTGTCATGAGATGTTTCTGATGCAGTGGCACAAATAAAGATGGGAAAATTTTTATTCAGGATCAGCCGACGCAGAAGGAGCAAGGTGGCTTCGTCAGCAAAGTGCAGATCGTCAACGAGCAATATGAAAGGACGGGAACTGAGCACTTTGGGCATAAAATTTACCAGGGTGGTAAAAAGGCCCTCTCTCTGAGCTTTTTCGTCGTCCTTGCTGTAGCTCTCAAATTCTCCCAGCTGCGGAAGGATGTGGGAAAGGTAGTAGGTCTCTTTTGGATTTAGGCCTTCAAGGATTTTTACGCCCTTGTCGGGTAGCCGGTTGAATGTTTCGATCAGAATTTTGGTAGTTAAATAGTAGGGACGGAAGAGCTCTTGGGCTACACCATCTACCTTAATCTGCCAATCTCTGCCTTCCGAGATATTTTTTTGGATTGTGTCTAGAAACTCGCTTTTTCCCAGACCGGCAGCCCCCTCCACAATAAGAAACTGACTTTTTCCCCCACTGAATCTCTTCAGGGCTTCGGCCACGTTGGCAAGTTGCGGCTGTCTGCCAGCAATGGTTGCTTTATCAAGATGGTAAAGGGCTGTTTTGTCAGAAACTTCATGAGGAGTTACCAGACTGGCGTTGGAGAGTCGATCTCGACCTGTTTTCTTGGAGAAATAGAGGGCCGTATCTACTTTTTGAATGAGATCCTTGCCTGTTTGGGCGTCCTCTGGTGCTGAGGCCACGCCGATACTCAAGGTCAAAACAAATTCATCGTCCGTCCCTTCTAAGTGAACTGGTTTTTCATGGACTAGCTCGACCAACCGTTCAGCAATTTGCAGCGCAGCCTGTTTTTCAGTCTGGGGCAGGAGTATCATAAATTCGTCGCCGGCATACCGAATTGGCAACCCCTGTTCGCCTGCTGCCTTTCGCAACAAAGTGGCCACCCAGATGAGAGCCTGATCACCGGCCTCATGGCCGTGGGTATCGTTGATTTGTTTGAAATAGTCTATATCCAGCATGATCAACGATATGGGGTGGTTCTCCAGAGAATCCCAGGGGATTTTGTATTCAAAATAGTTGAGGAGAAATCGGCGGTTATAGATACCGGTGAGTTCGTCTTCAAAAATCAGGCGCGAGGGATCCTTGCCCACATTTTGGAGAAAAGAGAGTAGATCTTGATATGCCATAGTAGTCCGTCGAGCCCGTTATTGAGACCGTGGCTTTACATGGGGTAACAATAGCTTTTTCACCCATCTTTGTCCAAATGCAAGCCATATGCCAATAGGGAGCTGAAGATGGAGGATGGATATTCACATAGTATTTGATTTATTGATTAAAATGGCTTTTTCAGAATGTCAGAGGGGATGCTAGAATTCATCGATCCTCAGCTAGGTGGTAAACTCCATCTTGATCTCTTTCCACCTTGAGACCGTAAGCGCGAATAATCTCAGCTAGAGGTCGTCCCAAGAGGAAGTCCAACTCTTCCTCCTGACGATTTAATCTGGTCGTGGCGAGATTTCTGATGGCCACGTCCTTTCTGAGGATCTCCAGTGCCTGATTCAGCACGGTTATGTCCCCGGTATTGTGCAAATGGATGAAAAGTTCATGTAGTTCTTCGAGATTGCACTGTTCATCGTGGAGTTCCACAAGTTCGATTAGGTCTTGATCGTTTTTTAGAATGTCGCGCCTGGTAAGCTTTTGTTCTCGCCAGAATTCCTCCAGAGCTTCTGGATTCCAACATTGCTGAAAACGGCATTGGCTTGGCCGATTCTCATAAATAGCGCAGCTTTTCTGGGTTTCTGTATAAAATCTGCAATATCCTTTCTCTTGGTCTTCTTTGAACTTGATTAACTCGCTCGGGAGGGGACCCAGCTTTCCTTCTATGTTTAATCTTACCGGTTCGCCTCGCCTGAGAGTGTAGATTTGCCGGATTGATATCATGCCCCTGGCCAGAAGGTCGCCATCGCGGAGGTGCAGCGAAGGACTTCCTAACCGACAACATGCCCCGCAACGGAGACAATAGGGGCGGGTGGAGTAGGCTATCTGGATGATGCGGTCCATGAGTTCATACCATTTTTGCCTGCGAGCCGAGGGTCCTATCTGCTCCCAGGTGTTGTTCAGTGCGCGATAGCAAGGCTCCCGCTTTACCAAGATAGTGACCCGATCATAATGACTTTCCACTTGGAGTTTAACCAGTATCTGCCGTAGTGCCTGCCGTACCTGGTCAACAAAGTCCTTACGTTTGCCAGACTGAAAGAGATCTTGGAGAAGTGCGGGGTCAAGTTGAATGAAATGGGCTGAGTTATGTTTCACTGAAAATCAAGGCCTCAAAAAATAAAGTAGAGAGAATCGTTGTTCTTGGCAATTTAACCTATACGTGGAGTGGGAGCAATGTCATGCAACGCAGAGCGCATGGTGAAATCGACAGTGAGCGGTAAATGGTAAGCGCCAAAAGATGCAGAGCCACTGCCATATCCGTTTACCGTTCACCCTTTACTGTTTACCAAACGCTATGCGCCATGCGCTTTGCCTTTTCACACCAACACTCCGGCGATGGTGGCGGTGAGAAAAGCGGCCAAGGTGCCTGAGATAATAGAGAGGATTCCCAGCCTTGCCAGATCATGGCGTCTGCTTGGGGCCATACCACCTATGCCTGCTATCATGATGCCCAGAGAGCCAAAATTGGCAAAGCCGCAGAGGGCATAGGTTGCTATGATGAGGGAACGTTGACTTAGGATAATCGCACCACTGGCCAACCCCTTGGCCAGGTTCAGATAAGCGACAAACTCATTCAATACTGTTTTTTGTCCCAACAATGACCCAACCTGGATGGCTTCTTTCCAGGGGATCCCCAGGAGAAAGGCAATGGGAGCGAAGAGCCAGCCCAGAATGTTTTCGAGGCTCGTGCCGAACAAGCCCAAAAAAGCATTGACCATGGCAACGAGAGCGATGAAGGCAATGAGCATGGCGGCAACGAAAATGGCCAAATGCACTCCGTCGATAGCGCCGCGGGCGGCGGCGTCTATGAAATTTACGTCCTGTTTCTCGTAGGTGATCTGCACTGTGCCTGCTGTGAGGGAAGTTTGGCTTTCTGGGATCATGATTTTGGCAACCACCACGGCTGCAGGTGCACTCATAAGGCTGGCCGAGAGGATGTGGCCCGCCACTTGGGGAAAATGAGGCTGAAGGATGCCGATGTAAGCTGCCATGACACTTCCGGCGATAGTAGCCATGCCGGCGCTCATTAGACAGAAGAGCTCCGATTCGGTCATCTTTTCCACATAGGGTCGAACGAGAATAGGTGCTTCCACCATGCCGACAAACACATTTGCTGCAACGCCAAGGGCCTCTGCTCCAGAAACACCCAATGTGCGAGTAAAGATCCGTGCCATTTGACGCACCACCCATTGCAAGAAACCGAAATGGTAGAGTATAGCGGAGAGTGATGAAAAAAAGATGATCACGGGTAAAACTTGAAAGGCAAGGATGAAGCCGATTTTTTCAACATTCACCAGGTCACCGAAGACGAAACTGGAGCCCGCTTGGGTAAAATTGATCAACCTTTCGGCTCCCCGGCCCACCCAATAGAACATCTTATGGCCCACCCGGGTGCGCAAAACTACGAGACCAAAGACAAACTGAAGACCGATGCCCCCGAGAATGATTTTGTAAGGGAGCTTCCTCCGGTTCTTTGAGAAAATAAAAGCGATGAGCAAAAGTCCTGGAATGCCTAGTAAGGAGATCAACCTTTGCATAACCCTGATCCTTATGCTGCCAGCTGAAAATACTTACCACGAAGGGCACAAAGGTGATTGGAGATTTCAGATTTTAGATTGCAGAATGGCAAGAGGAGGAAGGAGAAGGTTTTCCAATCTGCAATCTGCTATCAACATTCTGAAATTCCAAAACTTTGTGTACTTCGTGTTCTTTGTGGTTAATTGCAGTTTGGCAACTAGGAAGTCTTCAGCAACTCGGCAGCCTGCAAACTCTGCCGATGGATTTTCTCTTTAATGGCCCCATGGGCTGGTTTTGTTAATTTCGGATCCTTTTTCATGAGAGTCAAAGCCGCTTGCCTTGCTGCCGCCAGTGTGTCTGCGTCGCGGACCAAATTTGCCAGCTTCAGGTCAATGAAGCCAGCTTGCTGAACCCCAATCAAATCGCCTGGGCCTCGTATACGCAAATCTTCTTCGGCGATTCGAAAGCCATCGTTGCTTTGTTCCATGATGGCCAGCCGCTGCCTCGTTTCCAAGCCGAGTCCTTCATGGATGAGCAGGCAATAGGAATAGTGACTACTCCTCCCCACCCGGCCTCGTAACTGGTGAAGCTGGGAGAGTCCGAATCTCTCCGGATGTTCAATAACCATGACAGTAGCGTTTGGCACATCAATTCCCACCTCGATGACGGTGGTGGCAACGAGAAGCTGTATCTTTTCCCTGGCAAAGGCGGTCATGATCTTCTGTTTTTCTTCCCCAGCCATGCGACCGTGTAAAATGGCCATGGGGATGTCAGGGAAGATCTCTTTTTGTAAGTGTTCCTTCATAGAGGTGACATCTTTTAAATCTGACTTTTCAGATTCCTCTACCAGGGGGTAGATAATGTAGGCTTGCCGGCCTCGAGTAAACTCTTGCCGCAGAAGCTCGTAAACTTTCTTCCTTTGCTTGGCATGTATTACTTGGGTTTCTACTGGAGTTCTACCGGGGGGGAGTTCATCGATTATCGAAACATCGAGATCGCCATATACGGTCATTGCCAAAGTCCGTGGTATGGGGGTTGCCGTCATTACCAGTACGTGAGGACTTCCACCTTTGTGTCTGAGGGCTAACCGCTGGAGTACGCCGAAGCGATGTTGTTCGTCTATGATCACCAAGCCAAGTCGTTTGAAGGTGACGTGTTTTTGGATCAGTGCATGGGTGCCGATGATCAGACTGGCTTCACCACTGGCAATAGCCTTCGTACTCGTCAGCTTCTCCTTAGACTTCAATTTGGAAGTCAACAGGACTAGCTCCACCCCAAGAGGTTCGGCAAAGGGCTTTAAATTGACAAAATGCTGGTGAGCTAGTATCTCGGTGGGCGCCATCACCGCAGCCTGAAACCCGTTTGAAATGACTATAAGTGCCGTAAGCAGGGCGACTATAGTCTTACCGCAACCTACGTCTCCCTGAATCAGTCGGTTCATAGGACGCTTTTGACCGAGGTCGGCAGCTATTTCTCGCATAACCCGTTTTTGAGCTTTAGTGAGACTGAAAGGAAGTAATTTGCCAACTCGACCCAAAAAATCTCGATCGAGGACCATGGGATGACCGGTTTCGCGGGCCAAATCTTCCCGACTTCTAATAATCAGGAGTTCCAGGAAGAAGAGTTCTTCGAAGATAAGCCGGCGCAACCCAGATGAAAGCTTTTGAGTCTTGGAAACTTCTGGGAATTCCGTTGGGAAGTGAACTTGGCGCAGAGCGCTGCGCAAGTCAAGAAGTTTAAAGTATTGACGCACAGCATCTGGCAAAGTCTCCACCACCTGGGGAACGAAACTTTCTACCACCTCCTGCATGATGCGCCGATAGGTTCGGGGGGCAACTCCCGGGATGGGACTGTAACGGGGCACGATTCCACCACCATTTTCTTCAGTGACTACCTCTTCCTCCTCTATCTCCGGGTGATGAATCTCCAGCTGTCCGGCGAAGACGCGTAAAGTACCGCTCACCCTGAGAGTGCTTTTTACCCGCTGAAAGCGTTGAATCAGCCAGCGGCCGTAGTGGAACCATTTGGCTGTTACTACACCAGTGCCATCGCTGAGGGTTACTTCATAGATTTTGCGGCGGCGATATTGGACTTCCCTGGCTCCTAATACTGTGGCCACAAAACTGACGTAATCACCTGGGCGCAACTTGCTAACGGGAATGCCGCCCCGCTGATCCAGATAACCAAGAGGCAGATTGAAGAGGAGATCTTCTACGGTGACCAAGCCCTTGGCCTTGAGGAGCCGAGCCAATCGAGGCCCTACGCCTTTGATCGCCTCAACAGGCTGCAGAGGAAGTGAATCAACACCGGCAGTATCTGATTTACGACTCGACATGTCCTAAATTTAGAGAAGGTTACTCTTTTTTCCCCTTGGAATTCTGGAAAAGCAGTTACCATAAAGCACGGTAAAGAGCAACCAACGAGCAGGCAGCTGCCTTTGCCATGCGTCAAAAGAACTCACGCTGTGTCTCTTTCGGGGGTTTTCTCTTCCTGGCGGGGGGAGATACTTCTTCAAGGAGATGGGATGGGATTTCTTTGATAAAACTCGAAGGTTTGCACGTCCGGTATTCCCCATAAAAAGACCGGCGATCCACCGTCGACAGTATTAACCGCTGGCGAGCTCTGGTCATAGCCACATAAAAGAGCCGACGCTCCTCCTGGAGAGCTTCCTCACCTTGATTCTTGTGAGCTAGTGGAAGCAGATCCTGATCCAGACCGCAGATAAAAACCACCGGGAACTCTAGACCTTTGGCTCCGTGCAAAGTCATCATCGTCACCGCATCAGCTCGGTGGTCGAAAAAATCACCAGAACGCCACTGGGATAGATCATGAAGAAAAGCTGGTAAGGTCTCCATTGCCGGGTTGTCGCCATGGATTCCAGCAAGTAGCTGGAGCCACCCAAAGCTTTCCTGTGCTGAAGATATCTCGGCAAAATACTGACCCAAACCAGTTTCCTCCCAGGCTCTCGCTAACAGTTCTGTCAATGGCAGCTCGGCCAAGTAGTTTTGCAGCGAAATGATGGTGCGTCTAAGAAAATCAATGGCTGACTGGTAGCGCACAGGAAAAGCGCTATTTCTGCTGGCCAGACGTAGTGCCTCCCATGAGCTCACCCCCCTGTCAATCTCCCCCTCCAGCCACTGCCAGGCTTTTTCGCCAAGACCGCGGGGAGGGAGGTTAAAGATGATCTGAAGATTTTTGCTGCTGTGGGTGTCCATGGCATAGTAAAGGTATGCGAGTAGTCCGTCAGCTGCTTGGGTTGTAAAAGGAGCCTTTTCTCCTATGACTTGGAAGGGGATGCCAGCGTTGGAAAGAGCCTCAACAAGTAGGCGGCTTTGAGCATGGGTTCGATAAAGGATGGCAAAGTCCCTAAAACCGTATTGTCCTTCCTCTGAGGGCATTATGTCTTTATTTTGGTACATTTGATAGTGACTGCTACCACCCAAGAATCTTTCAATTTCGGCCACTATAAAACGAGCCTCTTGTTTGTCATCTCCAAGTCGAGCTAGTCGGACAGGTGAGCCCGGATCGCCCTCACTCCAGAGCTTGCAGGTAAAGGGATTACCATTGTGAGAGATGACCTCGACTGCTGCTTCCAAAATTCGTTGGCTGGAACGATAATTTTTTTCCAACATTATCATCCGAGTGTTGGGATAATCTTCCTGGAAACGTTGGAAAATGGCTGTATGTGAGCCACGAAAGCTGTAAATGGATTGGTCAGTATCCCCCACAACGCATAGATTACGGTGCGATGCAGCTAGGAGTTGGAGCCAACGGTATTGGGCTTCGTTCACGTCCTGGAATTCGTCTACCAGAATCAACTTGAACAAACTTTGATGCCGGGAAAGGAGCTTAGGCTCTCCTTCCCAGCGAAAAACTAACCTACTGATTAGATCGTCGAAATCCAGAAAATTATCCTTTTCCAAAGTGTGCTGATAAAGTCGATACACTGGAGCTAGCTGATTTTCACTATCGCTGTTCAGATCGTCAGGGGAAAGAAGCCTCCCTTTTGCCAGGGAGATTTTGCGGCCTACATCCAAGGGCTGCCAATCAGGTCCTGACAAAGAGAGCTTTCGGAGGATCTCTTTTATAAGATCCAATTGTTTGGCTTCAGAGAGGAGTTCAAGCTTTCCTGTTGCCTTTGTACTCTCACGGAGCAAAGAACCGGAGAGAGAGTGGAAGGTCCCTATGGGGATTTCTCCTATTCTGGAGGGCTGGGGCAACAAATCCTTGAGACGGGTGGCCATTTCCAGAGCAGCTTTGCGGGTAAAGGTCACCGCCATGACTTGGTTGGGTTCGACCATCTTTTTCTCGATAAGGTGAGCGAGACGATGGGTGAGGACCCTGGTTTTGCCTGTGCCTGCACCTGCAATGATCAGGAGTGGACCTTGGCCGTGTTCGACGGCCAAACGCTGGGCTCCATTTAGTTCTTCTAGCATGGACCACCCGTTTCTATAGAAGAACAAAACCAAAAACTACGAAGAGCACAAAGGGAGGGAATTTCAGATTGTTGATTGTAGATTGCAGATTGGAAAATCTTTTCATTGCTACTGTCGCCAATCTACCATCTAAAATCTGAAATCTAAAATCATCATTGTGTTCTTTGTGGTGCAATATCATTCATCGTTCATATCAGAACAGTCCCAGCTGGCCGGAGATTCGTTCCCTTTCTTCGTCAGCGAAAACCCGAATAGTGCCGAACTCGCCGTCGTACCCCGGATAAATGCTGATCCTGCCAGTACGCATGCGGTCAATGGCCTCCCCCAGGAGGTCTGATCCTGCCTGGCGAATCTCTTCAATTCCTGACTCCATGAGCACTTTATATTCGTTGCCCAGTCTGCTCAGCAGCTCGAAGTAAATAGTGTTGACTTTTTTGCTGTTGACCCCGATCCGCTCCACTTCGGCAATTATCTCCATAAGAGGTATCAGAGAATTGAAAGGACGGGCCTGGACCGGACGTCTTCCAGCGGGATGGTCAGCCAGTTCTTCCACTCGGTGCATAACTCCTACTGTGACTTTGCTGTTGCATTCAGGACAGCGTCCACGGTTCCTTCTGGTGTCCTCGGGAGCCATGCGGACGGAGCACGCGCGATGGCCGTCATAGTGATATTTCCCTTCTTCAGGAAAGAATTCCAGGGTGCCTAGGAAGGAAGGGCTGTCTGGTTCCGTAAAGGCTGAAACTATAGAGGGGTAGGAGAGATCGGTATCCAATATATTAGCCTCCCGCATGAGCTTAACGGGAGAGTGGGCGTCGGAGTTGGAAATAAGCCGGAAGCCGTCCAAGGATGATAGTCGCCAATTCATGGCAGGGTCGGAGGAGAGTCCGGTCTCGATGGCTGGAATGAACGAGGTCAGTTCCTCGAAACATTCTTCTACGCTGTCGAAGCCTGACTTGGCTCCAAGCACAGAAAAGTGAGGAGTCCAGGCGTGGGCAGGAACGAGAACAGCCGCATCTGAAATTTCCTTTACTATTTTGAGGAGCTCTTTGGCATCCAGGCCCAGGATAGGGCGACCGTCAGATCGAATGTTGCCAATGCGTGCCAAAGCTGCCTGCAATTTCCTGGCATTTTCCAGATCCGGCAAAAAGATTAGATTATGAATTTTGCGGGTACGCCCGTTTTTTTTATAAATGCTGCTGATTTCAGCACTCAGGAGAAAACGCACCTCAGCACGACAACCATGCGGCACCGTTTTATCCACTGACTTGGCCAGGTGCGACTGGAGTTTGTAGAGTCCAGGTTCAGCGGGCTGCAGTTTTTCTTGGAGCTCAGTCAGCCAGCCAGGATGGGCACAATCGCCTGTTCCTACCACGGTTATGCCTTTGAGTTGAGCCCACCGGTGCAGATTCTCGGGTTCCATGGCTTTACTGGTGGCCACCGAGTAATGGGAGTGAATATGAAGATCAGCCAAATACCACACGGATATCTGAATCCCAGTAGTTTCTATAACGGATCTTAGGAGGATACTCGTAAGTGGAAGACGACACCGCCGCCCTATTTATGAGGCTCAAGAGAAGCCGGTGCTACCACATCCAGATACTGATGCATCACTGCCTGACTTTCCAGAAGAGGTGGTGCAGGCAAAAGAGGAAAGTATACGTTCAACCCGTTGGTCGCCACAGTGCGGACAATGAGGAGGAGGCTCGTCTGAGCGCAAAACCAGGGTCTCGAAACAGCTTTTACAGCAGCAGCAATGATATTCATAAATTGGCATAGTCAACCTCTATAGATAACTTTCTCAAAAATAATCATTTTTTTCGAGTGATCAACCTTTGAAGCGCTTCGCCTTGCGGCAGAGAGTGTAAGGTTAGTGCTCAGAATACATCCTCATAGAACAAAATGCCATAAGTTACTCTTCGGATGCAATGCTCATTTTCATCTTAATGGACTCCTTCGCCTTTTGCTTCTCGAATTGGAATCACTCG
Source organism: Deltaproteobacteria bacterium (assembly GCA_022340905.1). Taxonomy (GTDB): domain Bacteria; phylum Desulfobacterota; class Syntrophobacteria; order BM002; family BM002; genus BM002. The sequence goes on from JAJDNB010000066.1 coordinate 35,579, forward strand.
CCTTGCCACTGGTTGACTTGCATTGTCGAATCTTCTGACGTATTTTAGTAAATGATATGTAACCCGAGAGCCACATTAATGCAAGAATGCCAGCAAATCTCCCCCCTGAATACCTAGAAGCCGAAAAGCGATATCGGGCGGCAAAGAATCCCACTGAGAGACTTGCCTGCTTGGAGGATATGCTCACCCTACTGCCCAAACACAAGGGGACGGACAAACTGCGAGCCGATTTGCGCAAGCGGGTTTCCAAAGCGAAGGCTTCCTCCCAGGCCAAGAAGACCGCGGGCAAGAGAGAATCTGCTTTTCAAATTGACAAGGAAGGGGCCGGTCAAGTTGTGGTTGTCGGTCCGGCCAACGTGGGCAAATCTGCTCTCGTGGCGAGGTTAACCAATGCCAATCCTGAGGTGGCAGATTTTCCCCTTACTACCTGGAAGCCGACGCCCGGAATGATGCCGGTAGAAAACATCCAAATTCAACTGGTGGACACTCCACCACTAAACCGTGACTATGTTGAGCCGGAATTGTTGGATCTAATCCGTCGTTCTGACCTCATTCTGCTGGTTGTAGACCTGCAAACCGATCCTGTGCAGCAATTGGAGGAAACTTTTTGTCTACTTGAGGAGCACCGCATATTACCCAATCATCTGCAATATAAATATGAAGGGGAGCGGCTTTCAAAGTTTATCCCCTGTCTGGTATTGGCAAGCAAGAACGACGATGAGAACACTGATGAGAACCTCGAGATTTTTCGGGAACTGGTGAACCATGACTGGCCAATGATCTCGGTTTCCACCACTACTGGCCGAAATCTGGAGCTGTTGAAAAATACCTTGGTGGATATGCTGCAAATCATTCGGGTATATTCAAAAGCGCCGGGTAGGGAGCCCGATCTCACTTCTCCCTTCGTCTTGAAACGAGGAAGCACGGTGGAGGATTTTGCCGGGAAGGTGCATAAAGATTTTGTGGATAAGCTCAAAATAGTCAAGGTTTGGGGCGAGGGTGTGTTTGACGGTCAGATGGTGCAGAGGGACTACATACTCCAAGATGGTGATGTGGTGGAACTGCACATTTAGAGATTTCGGATTTTTTAACCTTGCCCGGGTTGACGCCAGAAATCCCCGGTCCGCGAAGGGAAAGCCAAAATTTTCAGTACTCCAGTTCTTTTTTCCTGCCTGAGTCGAGGATAATCCCCTCAATTCATCGAAAGGTTGTTGCTGAATTCTTCTTGACAGACGAGAATAAAATGCTTATTTTTCCTAGCGGTTTACTAGATTATGATTAATCTTATTATTAAAATTTTTAATATTTTTACTGTTAGATGGGTGTCAGCAGGCTCCTAGAAGGGAGGTCTACATCATGGCATTGTGTATTAGGAGGAGAGCAAAGACCTCAGACGAAAATGGTGATATTTTCGAAAGTCAGGCAGAAGCTCTCGATGAGTTGCTTTCCAGCAAGCTAATGGGGGCTGATTCACTGGAAGAGTTGGTTTGCAGTGAGGAGGAGTTTCTAAGGGCTGACTCTAAAGATGATGAAAATTTGACCGAGGAGAGCAAGAATCGGGACCATGGCCAACCCAGTGATGAGAAGCAGGGAGATAATTCTGCGGGAAGAGTTATGGAGGTCGACAGTTCTGAAGAAGACCTCTTTCAGGGCGATCTGATCAGCTGCTATCTGCAGGATATTTCGCACTATCCCTTGCTCTCTCCGGAACGGGAGATTGAGCTGGCCAAAATTATCAAAGAGGGGCAGGAGGAACTAGTAGGCTTACTTTGGGATGACCGCGCCATGGACTCCCGCCTCGATGGTACAAGAAAACAGCTTCGGAGATGGCAAGATGATTCTGAAAATTACCCCGGGCTACGAGAGAAAATGGTGGAACACGCCCTGTCTACGCTGCAGAAGGTGGCCACCAGGAAAAGCGCCACAGAGGGGCAGCGACAATTGCTGAAAGAGGCTCTAGAGATTGCCAGGAGAATTGATATTGCCAAGAACGAAATGGTTGAAGGAAACTTGCGCCTCGTTTTGAGCATTGCTAAGCGGCATAGGGGGCGGGGCTTGAGCTTTCTCGATCTCATCCAAGAGGGCAACATGGGACTGCTGAAAGCGGTTGCCCGTTATGATTATACCAAGGGCAATCGCTTTAGTACCTATGCCACCTGGTGGGTGCGGCAGTCGATCATCAGGGGAATCTACGACAAGACTCGCACGATACGGTTACCTGTTCATTTTATTGAGATGAAAAGCTATTTCTTTAAAATCTTTTACGAGTTGGTAAAAGATCTCGGCAGGGAGCCCACGCCCATGGAGATTGCCGAGCACAGTGGTTTGGGCTTGGACAAGGTGATGATGATTATCCAACTTTCTAGCCGACCGATTTCCCTCGAGGCGCCTATAGGCGCTGAGGAACAGCGGTTCGGTGATTTCATTGCAGATGAAGAGGCGATCTCGCCTTTAGAAGATGTTAGCAAACAGGAGCTAACCGAGATTACCGGTGAGGTCTTGGGAACTCTTTCTAGCCGGGAAGAGACCATTCTCAAGTCTAGATTTGGCATTGACGGGAGGCCTACTGAGACGCTGAAAACTATAGGTGAACGTTTCAGTGTCTCCAAGGAGCGCATCAGGCAGATCGAGAAAAAGGCTATTCGCAAACTGCGCCACAGTTCTCGGGGTGAGCGTTTGCGGAGCTTTCTCGATTAGGGTGGGCAAGGTTTTGGAAGAAGTTTTATACGTGTTTTGAGTGCGAGACTAATACCCTTGAGCGAGATCTCCCGACGTTAGGCCACCTGAGTTTACTCGAAGTGAGGGTAAACCTTGTGGCCTTTTTTATGGCCTGCCTTGGCGATTAAATCTCCTTGACTCCCCTTCTTTGAACTACTAGCATGAGCACGAGAGTGTGCATGTCTCCCCACGTTTCGACTTCCCTTGTTTTTTTTCGTGATCGGAGTCGTTGGTAATGAAAAGGATACTGACCATTGCAGGATCGGACTCTGGGGGTGGAGCAGGCATTCAGGCTGACCTGAAGGCCATTACCCTGCTGGGCGGTTTTGGGATGAGTGTGCTGACCGCACTTACTGCCCAAAATACGGTGGCAGTCACCTCCATTCACGATGTTCCCTTGGAATTTATTGAAGCTCAGATTGAGGCAGTATTCACTGATATCGGTGTGGACGCGGTAAAGACGGGAATGCTCTCCAGTACCGAGGTGGTGAAGTTGGTGGCCTCTAAGATGTCTGAATACGAGCCTCCCATCGTGGTGGTTGATCCAGTGATGGTTGCCAAGAGCGGTGCCCTCCTTCTGAATGCTGATGCCTGTAACACACTAGCTGAATTTTTGCTGCCTCAGGCGACCCTGGTTACGCCAAACTTGCCGGAGGCTTCCGCTTTGCTGGGCTGGCAAGTTACCAAGGAAGATGACATGTACCGTGCGGCGGAGGAAATACACAGGTTGGGGCCAAAGTACGTTTTGGTAAAGGGCGGCCACCTTCAGGGTGAGGCAGTAGATTTGCTTTTTGATGGCCGAGAGTTTTATGCATTTCGCTCTCCCCGGATCGAGACTAAGAATGTCCACGGTACCGGATGCACCTATGCCTCTGCCATCGCTACTTACTTGGCTCAGGAACTCGATGTAGTGGAGGCGGTGCAGGCGGCAAAACGTTTCATAACAGCGGCCATCAAACACGGGCTTTCACTGGGTCAGGGACACGGCCCGACCAATCCTTTTGCGGCGGTGCTGCAGGAAAGGAGCAAAGAGGGGCCAACGAGTTCAGGTTGAATGTCCGGGGCAGCGGATCCACTCTGTCTCATTGACCATTTGATCAATCACATTTGTACCTCGAGCAAACCAGAAGTTTCCTCACCCCCGTCTAATTTAGTTATCAGGACTGAATCAGGGAGGTTAACCCACGCTTGACAAACTGTCGGGGATTCCCTATGAACGAGAGGTACTTGTATAGATCTGGCTATAGCTGCCCCGAGAAATCATGAAATACGAGGTGAGATATGGTCTGCCGAAGTAAGACTGATGGCTTTAAGCAATTCGCACTAAGGTGGGTTGGAATTTTGCTGCCCAGTGTAGCTCTCATTCTGCTGCCGCACCCCTTATCTGCCCAAGAACAGGGAAGGCTTTTGACTCTCAATGAGAGCATTGCGCTGGCCCTGGACCGCAACCTTGCGGTGCAGGTTGCCAAAGAAGAGGTCACCTACGCCCAAGAGCGGCGAAAGGAAGCAAGAACCGGTTTTTTGCCGACCTTCTCCGCAGACTATAATTACCGTCGTCCAAGCGAGACGACACAAACCTTTGGCGGTGTTACTTTTAGAAACTCGGACAAGAATCAATATAGGTTTACCGGTACAGTTGCCCAGCCTCTGTTTACCGGCTTTGCAACCATCTCCACCTATCAACTGTCCAGTATGGGGTTGGATGTAGCCAAAATCCAGTTGGAAAGAGCCAGGCTGGACCTTATTTTGCAAGTCAAGGAAGCATATTTGGAAATTGTCCGAACCGTCAAACTTCGGGAGGTGGCTGAACAGTCAGTTACGCAACTCAAAGAAGGGGTCAGGGTGGCTGACAACTTTGTCAAGGTGGGTTTGAGCCCGAAAGCTGATTTACTGGATGCTGAAACTCGCCTGGCGCAGGCCGAGCTGCAATTGATTACGGCTACAAACAATATGCGGGTAGCCAAGGCTCAGCTTAATACAGTGCTGCGCGAACCAATCGACTCCTCTTATGAAGTGGTGGATGTCCTTACCACAGAGCCATACAAGAGACCCTATCAAGCGAGCCAGAAGATAGCCCTCCAGCATCGGCCTGAGTTGCTGGAAGCAAAGAAGAATGTGGCAATAGCTGAGAAACAGATAACCTTGGCTAAAAGCGACTACTACCCCGACATAACTCTGTCGTACAATTACTACCGGCAGGGTGATCATCCAGACGTAAACGGCAGTGACTATGTTGATCGGGAAAACTGGGACGTTGTGGCCGGTGCCACCTGGACTTTTTTCGAGTGGGGTAAGACCCGCTATGCTGTCAATCAACAGCGAGCGCGTCTGCGTCAAGCCAAAGAAAATTTCGAGCAGATCAAAGACTCCATTCTTCTCGAGGTCAAGACTGCCTTTCTGACTCTCAGAGCGGCAGAAGAAGGTATTCAAGTAGCCCAGAAACAGGTGGTGTCGGCAGAGGAAAATTTTCGCATTAGCCAAGAGCGCTACAAAGAGCAAGTAGCCACTGCCACTGAGGTGCTCGATGCCCAGACCAGGCTTACAGAGGCTAAAACTAATTACACGAATGCCCTGGTGATCTATAACCTGGCGCAAGCTAACTTGATTAGAGCTATGGGGCTAGAGGAGGACACTATATGAGGCTCACCACCAAATTGGTGTTCTCCTGTAATCTCAAGTCTCTTATTGTGGCGACCCAAATCTACCGTACGATTTAATTATAAGGACTGAAAGTGGAGGGTTATGGCGCATGCCTGATCACCAGCAAAGTATTAGATGCCATTCGACAGGCTCATGGCGGCGAGGAGCGACGACTGAGGCGTATGGGACAATACGCCGTAAGGAGGAGCGATCGAAGGCAACGCCGTAGATGATGCCTTGCTGGGGGATCAGGGGCGTTTTTCATGCTTGAATGGGCCTTATCCCTATGATAGTGTGTCCCACACCGTTTGGCTAAGGGGCCGATGCCCGGGGACGCTAAGGCGAGATTGGTGAAATATCCGGGCTAGGTGAGGTGATCGCCTGAGTGTTTCGACTCTGAACGGCTGCCCATGATTCAACTTTATCACGTGTACAAGAGTTACGGTGGTGAGCAATACGCCCTGTACGATGTTACTTTGACCGCCGATAAAGGCGATTTTCTTTTTATCACAGGTCGCAGTGGAGCGGGCAAGACCACTCTACTAAGACTCATTTACTGTGCCGAAGAGGCAACCCGGGGCCAACTCCTCGTAGAGGGAATAAATCTCCAACGCATAAAGCGGTCAGGAATTCCCTATCTTAGGCGCAAAATTGGCATCGTTTTTCAGGATTTTAAGCTACTGGGAGAGCGCAGCGTTTTTGCCAATGTGGGACTTTCCCTGGAAGTCACCGGCCGATCACGCTCAGTCATCGAAAAAAGGGTTCGACAAGTAATACGCCTCGTTGGATTAGATGGCAAGGAAAACCACCTTTGCTGCAGACTATCAGGCGGAGAGCAGCAGCGGGTAGCCATAGCCCGGGCAGTGGCTGCGAATCCCATCTTGGTTTTGGCGGACGAACCTACAGGTAATCTTGACAATGAAATCACCCTGGATATTTTGGAGTTGTTTAGGGAAGTGAATAGGAGGGGCACCACGGTGGTCTTGGCTACCCACAACAGGGAACTCATAGCTAAGGTTCCTGACGCCAAGGTGGGTATCCTGCGCGAAGGGCGGCTCGTGGCTGCAGGTCCAGCCAGGGAGGTCATGGCTCAACGCTCGGCTTTGGAAATAAGCTCCAGGGGGGTTTTGTAAACGAGATGCGAGTGAGTCTGATAGGCTACTTTCTCAGAAAGGCCCTGGAAAACATTTGGTCAAATCCGTTTCTGAGTCTGGTGACACTCAGCACTATTGCTATCTCCATGTTGATTCTTGGCCTCTTTGTGCTCATATACATCAATGTCCAGCAGTTGGTGAATCACTTGGGTGATGACTTGCAAATCACCGCCTATATAAATGAAACCTATCCCCCAGAAAAGGCCGAAGTGCTTCGCGCTAAGATTGCAGACTGGACAGAAGTAGAAGAGATAACCTACATGAGCAAAGAACAGGCTTTGGCCAATTTTCGCACACAGCTGAAGGAATATGCTGGCATACTTGAAGGGCTCAAGGACAATCCCCTTCCCGCCTCCTTTGAGATCAAATTAAAGCCCCAGTTCGGACGGTCCGGCAAAATTCAAGAGCTTTCAGCCCGCTTGGAAAGATTGCCCGGGGTGACCGAAGTCCAGTACGGGAAAAAATGGGTGGCCAAGTTGAGAGTCTTTGTTGATGTGATAAAATTAGTGGGAATAACCGTTGGCGGGCTTCTTCTTTTCGCTACCACCTTCGTAGTCTCCAATACCATCAAACTGACGGTCTACTCCAGACAGGAGGAGTTGGAAATTATGAGGTTAGTGGGGGCTACAGATTTCTTCGTCAAAGCCCCATTTCTTATCGAAGGGCTACTCCACGGTCTGGGGGGAGCGATCCTGGCCGCTGGAGGGTTGTCATTGCTCATGCTTTTCTTGTTGTCGAATTTGGATTTGCCGTTAAGACTTGCAGTGTTGCCGGGTTCACTCCCTCCAGTCCAATTGATTGGAGCATTCGTCGGACTTGGTCTGGCCCTCGGAGTCCTGGGAAGTACGGTGTCTCTTCGGAGATTTTTACGACCATGAGTCGCATTGTCTCAACCACGCTAAGCTTGTTACTCTGCCTGTGGATTGTTCAGGTGTGGGTGGGGAGGGGCCACGCAGAGGGCGACATTACAGTCCAAAAAGAGAAAATCGGAGAGGTGCACCAAGAGATTGAGAGGAGCCAAGCACAGATTGAGGCGATGCGCCAGAAGGAACGTTTGCTCCTTGACCGGTTAGATCAAATGGAGCTACAGCTTCAGCATCTTCGGGAAGAACAAGAAAAAAGAAGGAAAGAACGGGCTCATTTGCGTAAGCAGATCGCTGAAAGACGCAAAGATCTCAATAAATTGGAAGATGAATTGGGAGGACTCCGAAGCCTTCTGGCGAAGAGACTTGAAGCGCTTTACAAGTTCGGACGGCAAGCATATGTCAATCTATTGATTTCCTCCCAAGATGTGAGAGGTCTCCAACGCCAGTGGGTTTATCTCCGAGCCATCGCCGAGGACGACAGTGAACTCGTTAAGGGATTCATACAACGGCAACAAAGAGAGGCACAGATTGGCAGGGCGCTTGCTAACGAGGAAGCTCAACTTGGCAAGTTGGTAGCCAGGATTAGTCGACAAAAGGAGGAGATTGAGAAGGTCAAACGAGAGCAGGTGGCCTTGTTACAGGATATTCACAACAAGGAAGAGATGTACGAGAGTTATATGACCGAACTGGCAGCTGTCTCCCGAGAACTTAAAGCTAAGATAGAAGAATTGCAGAACCAAGCTGACGATAGCGGCATGGGATTACAGCAGCTTAAAGGAAGTTTTGTCAGTAAAAAAGGTGCTTTACCTTACCCAGCGAGAGGTGCAATAATATCTCGTTTCGGGCCGAAACAGCATAAGAAATTTGGCACTATGATTCGCAGCAACGGCATCGAAATCGCTACAGAACCCCTAGCGCCGGTGGTTGCGATCTATGGGGGGCAAGTCCTTTTCTCCGAATGGGTCAAAGGCTACGGTAAGGTGATGATAATTGACCACGGTGGGAAATATTACACCTTAACTGGACACTTGGCGGAAGTTTTGAAAGAGGCTGGCGAAGTGGTTGAATCAGGGGAAACAATAGGCTATGCGGGCTATTCTCCCTTCGAACGACAGGGAGGCAGAGTATATTTCGAGGTCCGTCACCTCAGCAAGGCCCTGAATCCAGAGGAATGGTTGCTTCCCGCCTTGGCAAGTGGTTTAAATCACCGAGTTAATTAGAGGCACAAGACTTGCAGGAATTGATCTTGCCAGGGAAGGTATAATATAAAAAAATCGCTCCAGCTGATTGTTCCTTCTTTGTCACCAGGATAAGAATCTGCGCAATTGTGAAGGGTAAAAACACAATCTGTTTGCTGAGAGAGACATGAGGGAGGATTGATGTCGATACGTAAACTTAGCTTGACTATCCTTGTCGCCCTCTTGGTAGGGTTGTCTGCTATTTTTGTTTGGGACCGATTAGGCATAGAAAGAGTATCTGCGGAAGACCAGACCGTTTATGAGAATCTGCAGATATTTAGCGACGTCTTAGACATTGTGAAAGAGAACTATGTCCAGGAGGTGGAAAGTGAGGAATTGATTGAAGGTGCCATCTCCGGAATGCTGAGGACCCTCGATCCTCACTCCTCCTATCTGGATCCCGACGCCTATAAAGAACTCCAGGTGGAGACCAAGGGGAGTTTCGGCGGCATTGGCATTGAGATAACGGTTCGCGATGGCGTCTTGACTGTCGTATCACCTTTAGAGGGCACTCCCGCCTATGAGTTGGGTATACAGGCTGGTGATCAGATACTTCGGGTGGACGGTGAGCCCACTAAAGAAATGACCCTCATGGAGGCGGTCAAAAAGATGCGTGGTCCCAAGGGTACCAACGTGGTTCTTACCATAATGAGAGATGAGTTCACCAAGCCCCAAGATTTTGTCGTTACCAGGGATACAATTGCCATCAAGAGTGTGAGAAGCAAGACTCTGGAACCCGGTTACGGATACATACGTATTTCCCAGTTCCAGAGCTCTACCGCCCGGGATCTTCGCAAGGATATTTCCGAGCTAGAAAAAGAAAATAAGCCCCTGAAAGGGTTGATTTAGGACCTGCTCAACAACCCAGGTGGCCTCTTGGATCAAGCCGTGAAGGTGAGCGACGAATTTCTCAATGAGGGACTCATTGTCTACACTGGAGGAAGGCTTAAGAGTCAGGATATGCGTTTCGAGGCACACATGAATACTCGGCCGCATTC
>JAJDNB010000072.1 GCA_022340905.1 Deltaproteobacteria bacterium
CCACTTGAAAGATGCTCGTGATGCACCCGATCCTCTTCCCTTGGTCTTCTCGGACTTCTCCCGCAGAACTCGCGCCTTTCTTAAGGTCCAAGACGGCTGCGACAATTTCTGTTCCTATTGCATTGTCCCCTATGCCCGCGGGCGTAGCCGCAGCATATCCCTGGTGTCCATTCTTGAACAGGTGGAAAGGTTCCTCGGCAACGGTTATCAGGAGATTGTTCTCACAGGCATTCATTTGGGACAGTGGGGCTCCGACCTGCAGCCACAACAGGAATTAATTGGACTCCTGCGTTCCATTCTTGGACACTGCCCCCCTCCTCGCCTTCGGCTCAGTTCTCTGGAACCGGCAGAGCTCTCTTCCCATTTGCTGGCGCTAATCGCCTCTGAGCCCGAAATATGTCCCCACTTGCACATCCCCTTACAGAGTGGTGATGCCACCATTTTAAGTCGAATGAACCGTAACTATCATCCCCATCTTTACAGTAAAATTGTCCTGGAGGCCATTCACCGCATTCCAGACCTGGCTGTGGGAGTCGATGTAATGGTGGGTTTCCCAGGTGAGACCGATAAGCAGTTTCAAAATACTTATCGTTTGATCGAATCTCTACCGGTAGCTTACCTGCACATCTTCCCTTTCTCACCCCGTCCTGGTACGGCTGCGGCTGCCATGGAAGGACAGTCATCACCGGCTCTGATTGCCCAGCGCTCCCGCTTGTTGAAAGAGTTAGACAAAAGCAAACGTTTGACTTTCCTAGATCGATTTCTGGGAACGGTGCGGCCCGTCCTGGTGGAGAATCGGAAGGATGCAGCAACAGGTTTGCCTTGCGGCTTCTCTGATAATTACCTGCCAGTGTTGGTCCAAACCGACATACCCCTGGAGAATCAGAACGTTTTGGCCAGACTCGATAGGTTAGAGGGAAATCGTCTGGTGGCCGTTCCCGCTTAAACGACAGGTCTTTAAAACTGAAAGGTTACACTTTACACCTCTGGTGCAGCCGCGGGGAGACAAGGCTGCAACCTTATTTTCCTTGTAAACATTCCTTGCTCAATCCTAACGTGCTGATATGTAATAGTTTTATAAGTTCAAATGGGGAAAAGGTAAACGCTTGTTGCATCCTTGTAAAACCGTTCCTTCTCACCTGAATCGAGTTACTCAACCAGCCTCGGATCCACATACCCCGAAAGGTTTTCTCCTATAAGTATTTAAGATTACTAAGCATATTATTCTAAAGCAGGCAGCATCAAAACACGAATGCATGGTGCAATCTTGGTGGCGACGGACTGGCTGTTTATTTGGAACAACCCTTGCGTAAGAGGTGGACAAGAAAATGTGTTTACCAGTGCTATTTCACTTTTCACCCTCATCGGCGAGGATCTGCAATGCAAAATTTAAGAATAGAACAAATGCTTTCAGTACTGTGGATAACCGTCTTGCTGCACGGATGTATGACCGCGCAGCAACACTACCAAGACACCCACGGTGTCCAAGAACGTAGGCTGACAGTGGGTACGGTGCAAAGAGAGATACGAAAAGGCATGTCTGGAGCTGAAGTAGCAGAAGTGCTGGGGTCACCGAACATAGTTACCACGGATGGTGAAGGTCGCGAGGTCTGGGTTTATGACAAGATATCTACCGACGTCACTTACTCGAGAAGCTCGGGAGGCATAATTGTTGGCCTTCTCGTTGGCGGTTTATCAGGGGATGTTCTTGCGGGAGGTGGAGCAGGCGGGAGTTACGGAAAATCCGCCGGAGCTGAGTCCAAGACGCAACGGACTCTCACGGTTGTGATCAAGTTCGATGAACAAAAAATGGTACGAGATTTTGCCTATCACGCCAGCAGATTCTAGCGAAGGAAATGAAAGAACATGTCTCTTAAGGCGCCTGCATCTGGTCCCATCATGGCCGTGTTACTATTCTCTCTAGTAGCTTGCGTACACAAGGTTCCGCCGGACGCCATGGCGTTGTCACCCGAATCTCTCAGGAACAGACAGCAACAGACGCGCATATTTGAGACAGATGACGAAAAGAAGTTACTCACCGCCTCTGCGGCAGTGCTCCAGGATTTGGGCTATACCATCGAAGAGAGCGAAATTTCATGCGGTGTCATAGTGAGTTCACGGGAAAGGGATGTCACAAACCCGGGGCAGGTTGTTGGCTCGATCGTATTGGGAATCTGCCTTGGTGCTCCAGTCCCCTGGGACAAGAGACAAAGGGTGGAGGCATCATTAGCGACGAACCCCGTTGACGGCCAAAGGATCGCCGTTCGTATCACCTTTCAGCACGTTGTATGGAACAATCAAAATCAGGTGTCGAAACTCGAGCAAATTAACGATCCTCAAATCTATCAGGAGTTCTTCGCTAAACTATCCAAGTCTATTTTTCTCACAGCACATGAAATATAAAGATAAAGGTAGGATTATGATCAGATATAGGGCAATCATATCTAGTCTGATTGTTGTCTTGACTATTTGTTCTTGTGTAGGGAACCAAAAGAATATTCTCCAGGCGCAGGAGTCTCAAGTAAAACTCCGGAGCATACAGAGCCGGGTATTCGATACGAATGATCGCCGGTTTCTCCTGCGGACGATCATAGCTACCTTGCAGGACTTGGGGTTCGTCATTGATGATGCTGAAGAGACTCTTGGAACTGTGACCGCCACAAAGCTCAAAAGGTACGTCTTGCGGGTGACTGTATCTGTTCGGCCCAGGGGAGACACTCAAATGATTGTACGTTGCAATGCGCAGTATAATCTTCAAACAGTAGAGGATCCTGAACCTTACCAACAGTTCTTCACTTCTTTGTCCAAAGGTCTTTTCTTGGAAGCACAGCAGGTAGAGTAAAACGGCAGAAAAGGAGCCTTCCCACCTACTCGAAGCCCTGGTAGGCAACTCTATCCGGTCGCCGGGGCGGGATCTTTGGGGTATCATCCGGATAGCCCATGGGTATTACCGCCACCAGGGTCATATCTCCCACTCTCAAAAAGTGACTGATTTCCTCGGCAACAGTTACCGGACCAGTCATCCAGCAACTTCCCAACCCCTCTGCATAGGCCACCAACAGCAAATTTTGGATGGCGGCAGCCACGTTCTGAAAACTGGTCACATCCTCCGTGTTGGCCGGTTCAAAATAGGCGCAGACCACCACCGGTGCTCCACCTAACCGCTTGAAAAATCTGCGGGTGGCCTCCACGATTTTTGGTTTATCAGCGAAACGTTTTTGAAGCTCTGGCTCCAGGTATTCGAAACTGTGGGCAGCAATGGATATAAGCTCTTCCTTTCTCTCTCCCGCCAAAACGAAGAATTTCCAGTTTTGCCTGTTCATCCCCGAAGGCGCCCACAGAGCAATATCGAAGATTTTCTCCAGGAGATCCTTGGTCACTGCTCTCTTTTTGAACTTGCGGATACTTCTCCTCTCTCTTATGGCTTCATATAGATCCAACTCCCCGCCCTCCTTCAAATGTTGATTAAAATTGCCATACCATAGCTTCTAAATCTCGAATATAAGAATCCGAAATCCGCAATCCAAAATATCACTGCTGCCCCCTGCCAAAGCAGACTCCCACAAATGAAAATTTTTTTCCAGAGGAAAAGCTCGTTTCAAATGACCATGGTCTTTAAAGGCAAAGTGAATTATTATTATGGATTCATTCACTCTCAAGAGACTTTAGTATTGGAGGGACAGCATGAACGACATACACATCGATGGGGCAAAAACCAACAATGAAGATCTCCTCAACTGGATTAGGACAATTGCCTATCTCTGCAAACCTGATCTGGTCTATATCTGTGACGGTTCCCAAAAGGAATACGACGAGCTTTGTAACCAAATGGTTGCCAGCGGGACCTTCATCCAACTTAATGAGGAAAAACGTCTGAACAGTTTTCTCTGCCGTTCGGACCCCAAAGATGTGGCACGCATGGAAAGCCGCACCTTCGTCTGTCCTGTCAACAAAGCTGACGCCGGTCCCACTAACAACTGGGTCCATCCCCATGAGATGAAAGAGACATTGAAGAACCTCTTCGACGGCTGTATGCGTGGCCGCTCCATGTACGTGATTCCCTTCAGCATGGGGCCCCTAGGTTCACCTATTGCTCACATTGGTGTAGAGATCACCGACTCCCCTTACGTGGTGGCAAATATGCGCATCATGACGCGTATGGGACAAAAGGTTCTCGATGTCATGGGAGACAAAGGCAATTTCGTCCGCTGTCTCCATTCTGTGGGAGTTCCCCTGGAACCCGGTCAAAAAGATGTGCCCTGGCCGTGTAATCCGGACAATACTTACATTTGTCACTTTCCGGAAGAGCGTACCATTTATTCCTTCGGTAGTGGCTACGGGGGAAACGCCCTTTTGGGCAAAAAATGTTTTGCCCTCAGAATCGCCTCAGTCATGGCCAGGGATGAAGGCTGGCAGGCGGAACATATGCTGATTTTGGGGGTCGAAAACCCGGACGGTGAAAAGACCTACGTGGCTGCAGCGTTTCCCAGCGCTTGCGGAAAAACCAACTTTGCCATGTTGGTACCGCCCCAAGGATTCAAGGGCTGGAAGATATCCACGGTGGGTGATGACATTGCCTGGATCAAACCAGCCAAGGACGGCACCTTGCGAGCCATCAACCCAGAAGCTGGATTCTTTGGAGTTGCCCCAGGTACTTCTATGGATTCCAACCCTAACGCCATGTTGACCCTCACCAAGAACTGCATTTTCACCAATGTTGCCCTCACGGACGATGGCGACGTGTGGTGGGAGGGTATGACCAAGGAACCCCCGGCCCATTTAATCGACTGGACTGGGCAGGATTGGACCCCCAATTGCGACCGACCTGCCGCTCACCCCAACGCCCGTTTCACTGCTCCCATCAGCCAGTGTCCCACCTACGATCCAGAATGGGATAATCCCGAAGGTGTTCCCATCAAAGCCTTCATTTTCGGCGGCCGGATGAGTAAAAATGTTCCTCTTGTTTTCCAGGCCTTTAATTGGTCTCATGGCGTCTATCTCGCAGCGACTATGGGATCTGAAGCAACAGCCGCGGCTGAAGAAACTCTGCCGCCAATGCGAAGAGACCCCATGGCCATGTTGCCCTTCTGTGGTTACAATATGGCCGACTACTGGAGTCACTGGTTGAACATTGGGCGACATCTTGCCAATCCACCCCGAATCTTTAGAGTGAACTGGTTCAGAAAGGACGAAAAGGGCAAGTTCTTGTGGCCAGGATTCGGCGAAAACATCAGGGTGTTAAAATGGATAGTCGATCGGGTTGAAGGCCGTGGTTATGGGGTAGAGAGTCCACTGGGAGTCATGCCGCGTCATCGGGACATTCACTGGGAGGGATTGGACTACGACCGCGACATATTTTATGACTTGATGGAAGTGAACCGTGAGGAAGCAGCCAAGGAGGCAAGGTCTCACGAGGAGCTATTTGACAAGTTTTTTGACCGATTGCCCAAAGAGTTTGTTCACCACCGGGAACTGTTTAAATCCCGTTTGTGGCGCTCCCCCGAGGTTTGGCAACTGGAACGGGATTTCTTCTAATTAGCTGTCGAAGGGTGATACAAACCACTGCCGTTCAGACACGATTCACCTTTTTGCCTTGACCCCCGTGAGCACGCTATAGTAAAATAAAATCGTGGACCCAAGAAGCTTGTAGGCTGCTGAGATGTCTCAAGTGCAGCAGCTGAAGGTTACTTGGGTCCGCTGCTTTTTTGAACCTAGTAGTTTCACTCCTGCGAACTTTTTTCCTTGATCAAGAACCGTATCTCACCATTTATCTCTCGCAGAGCTCGCGGAGCCTCAGAGAACTCTATTGTACAAAGACGATTAAGGCCATATGTCAAGGCATTTAATGATCGCTTAAGACTTTAAAGGGGAGTTCTTGGAGGTCAGAGTAAGCTTGTTTATTCTGACCTCCAAGTGCTCCCCTATTGTTCCGATAAAGCTTTATCGGAACCTCCCGCTTCCGCGGGAGTCATTAAGCGATCTGACTATATCCGCCAGTGCTTTTTCTCTGAGCCCTCTGAGGGCTCGGGCGAGAGGTCAAGAGATTGAAAAAAGCCCGCCAAGGCGGGCCTTTTGATTTGTCAGGTATATTACCGGTCAAAATGGCCGGTAAATGGGATTTCCTTCTTCGTCCTTGGGATAGTCATCTCTTTCAGCGGAAATATCACACCCGCAACAACAGTCACAATCCTCTTCATGGGCCAAAGGAGAACGACCGAGATCGCTTTCCATAAGCTTCACCTCCTTTAGCTACTAATACTATAAATCTAACCACTGAGCGAGCATCAGTCAAATCCAAGACGAAAGTCTGCCGACTTTCTCAATGCATGGAGCATGGGGCACAGAGCATAGGGTTATACATTTGGAATTCTTACTTTCGGAGTCTACCTTGCCTTGACCCGTTTAAAGACCCTCTGATATCTTCCACTATACTGAGAATAAGTAACCTTCAAAAACTAATCTAATGTCATGAAGCCTAATCTTTTCATTCGTCTCACTACGGTATCATTGATAATGGCGGGCTTTTTCTCTTTTATGTTTTTTCCCCAGCCCGCTGGATTCGGTCAAGCCGTCGAAAAAGTTCAATCATCAGGGTCTGCTGAGAAGAGCTGGACACGGCCTCGCTTTTCAGAGTTTCGGGAAGAACGGACCCATATGGTCCAGACCCAAATGGTGCAGCGGAGCCCCGCAATTCGTGATAGCGAAGTCTTGGAGGCCATGCGCCAAGTGCCCCGTCACCTCTTTGTCCCCTGGGCACTAAAACGCTTGGCCTATGAGGATCACCCTCTTCCCATAGGCCACGGGCAGACTATCTCCCAACCTTATATTGTCGCCCTCATG
>JAJDNB010000073.1 GCA_022340905.1 Deltaproteobacteria bacterium
CTGTCCAATGGAAAAACCCCGGTAAGTCACTTCCAGGATTTCTTCCCGAAAACGGCTCCCTTTACACACTCCACATTCCAAATAAAGATCGGCAAGAAACTGCATCTCCACTTTTTCGAATCCCTGGCCACCGCAGGCTTCACAACGACCACCGGGCACGTTGAAGGAGAAATGACCGGGGCCGTAATTTCTGACTCTCGCCAAATCCGTTCTGGCAAACAAAGCCCTAATGGGTGATAGAGCTCCGGTGTAGGTGAGCATGTTGGCTCGGGGAGATCTCCCAATGGGCTGCTGATCAATGAGCACCACATCATCGATATGCTTCCACCCCTCTACTCTCTCACAGTAGCCGGGTGGTTCAGTGGCGAGCCCCTTGAAACGAAGCCAGTTGCGATAGAGCACTTCTTCTACCAAGGTGCTTTTCCCTGAACCGGAAACTCCGGTTACGGTAACCATAAGACCCAAAGGAATATGTACATCAAGGTTTGTTAGGTTGTGTGCCTTGATGCCCAGCAACTTTAACCAACGACCTGAACGAGCTTTTCTTCTCTTGCTTGGACGGGAGATACGACTGCGGCCGGTAAGATATAAAGCAGTCCGCGAGTTCTCGGCGGAGGCCAGATCATCGCTGGGCCCAGTGAATACTGCCTCACCACCCTGCTCTCCTGCCCCCGGGCCCAAATCTACAAGGTAGTCGCTAGCCCTAATGATCTCTGGATCGTGCTCCACTACCACGACTGTGTTGCGCTGACGGGTGAGAGCTCTGAGGATGTTTATCAGTCTGCCGTTGTCCCGAGGATGCAACCCCACACTGGGCTCGTCCAATACATAGAGGGTATTGACCAGCGGTGAACCAAGGGCGCGGGTTAAGTGTACCCGTTGCACTTCACCCCCGGAAAGGCTGCGAGAAGATCTATCCATAGTCAAATAGCCAAGCCCCACCTCTGCTAGATAGGTAAGACGGGCATTGATCTCTTTGCACACTAAGGCAGAAGCAGGATCAGCAGTGATTGTCTCGGCAATCTGCCGAAAAAATTCCAGAGCCTGCGAAATAGGCATCTGGTTGACTTCCGAAAGGTTTAGATCCCCCACCCGGTATAGCAAGGTGAGAGGCTGGAACCGACTTCCCTTGCAGGCCGCACACGTGAGATAAGCTCGATAGCGTGAAAGAAAAACACGAACGTGCATCTTATAGGTCTTGGTTTCAAGCCAACGAAAGAAACCGCGGACTCCGTAGAATTCATCACTTTCTTCAACTACCGCCTCCTGCTGGGCCGATGACAGTTTGTTGAAGGGTACGTCTGTGGGAATTCCCGCCACGGTGCAGTAGTCTATGAGATCGTAGTACTCCATGCGCTCTTTGGACCACGGCTTTACTGCGCCCTCCTCCAAAGACAAGCTCTTATCTGGTATGACCAAATCCAGGTCCACATCTATAATTCGGCCGAAACCTCGGCAGACCTCGCAGGCACCCAAGGGACTGTTATAGGAAAAGAGATGGGGTGAGGGAGCAGGATAGCTAATGTCACAGAAAGCACAATGGTGTGTGGCTGAAAATGGATGCTCCCCATCAGGTGGAAACACTACCTTGAGCTTACCCTCGCCGAATTGGTAGGCCTGCTCAACCGAGTCAAAAATTCGCCTTTTGTTTTCCGAGCTCCATAGCGTTCTGTCCACCAGCACATCAAGGTTCTCTTCTTCTGGAACTGACTGTTCATCCAGGTCGAGTATTCTACCTTGCTGCCAAAGGCGACGAAACCCATGACGCCACAAATAGCGACGAATCTCCTCGGTGGATCGACCTTTTCTTTGCAGAGGATAGGTTATGACCACCGGGCTTTCTTCTGGAACATTTGACAATGAAGACCAAACAGTCTCAGGACTTTCCCGACAAACAGGTTTGCCGCATTGTCGACAATGGAGCACCCCGATCCTGGCAAAGAGCAATTTGAGATGGTCAGCGAGCTCCGTTATTGTGCCCACAGTGGAACGGGAACTTTTGATGCGGTTTCCTTGTTCTATGGCTATGGCTGGCGGAATGCCAATGATGGCTTCCACCTGCGGTCTGTCAAGTCTGTCCAGAAACTGACGAGCATAGGGCGAGAAGGTCTCAACATAACGCCGTTGGCCCTCAGCATAAAGAGTTTCCAAAGCCAGGCTTGACTTGCCGGAGCCACTTACACCGGTAACAGCAATAAGTTTTCCTCGGGGGAGCTCCAGGCTAAGATCCTTAAGATTGTTCTGTTTTGCGCCGATTATCGTGATGCAGTTATCGTTTTTCATTTCTTCTTGCTCATTGCTCATTTCTTCGCGCTCGCTTCGCTCCGCTCAGTCCCCAACCTTTTGGTTGGGGCCCCGGTTCCGCACTCAATACTATTAGTAATCATCCGAGTGCGATCTTCAATGATAAATGAGAAATGAGGAATGAAAAATGAGAAGTGTTAAAGCCCGGATATTTTATGAATTGCAGTCGCGAGACCGTGAAGATGGTTGTGCCACCGGGCAACCACAGGGTGTTGGACCCGAGGCGTACCTAAACGGTAGGTCGCAGGGTTCGACACCCGAGGATGCCCGGAAGGACTGGCATATCCGCGGTCGCAGCAGGCGATTCATGAAATATCCGGGCTATTCACAAAATAGGAGAGAAACGCAGGACATTAGCCGTCAGCGAAACCAGCCCTGGAGCCAAAAGATCGCTGATACCAAGGTTTAGGCTGGAATCCATCTTTTGCAGCTCCTCATCAACGTCCCCGTGGGGATTGAGACTGAGACGAACTGCCTGAGCAAATTGGGGATGAGTTGGGTCACACAACTCAGGTGGAGTGAATGCAAAATGCATTCGACAACTCAGTGGTCTCACCGAGTAGATCTGGCACTTCTGCGATTCGTCTAGGAAAGCGCAGGGGTGCTCAGCCAAACTGTAATTGTGCAAGAGCCTGTCGTATCTGGACTTGTCTGCGGACCCCTTCCTGGCCCATCCATCAAAGAGTTGCCCACTTACCCGGGCGAGTACCTGGCAACTTTCTAGATTTCTCCTGAAATATCTTGAAAGCTGCCCATCCTGCTGAAGATGATCATAGATTATGAGAAACTCCCAATTGCTGACTCCTGCGGGCATGCAACAGCAGCAGGCTGAGCAACCTGGGACGCAATAGACTTGCCAGCCTTTTCCCCGCAGCTTTTTAAGAACGTAACCCAAGTATTCATCGTACAATTGAAAGACCCGCCGGCTTAAACGTAATGCCTCCTGAGGTAGTCTCAAGTTCTGGCGGAAGCGCTCAATCTCCTTCAGTCCACCTAATTCTCGTAACAAACGCACCATTTTTGCCATGAGTGGTCTAGACTGATGGTCATCAAGCTGGGGAATGGTGATGGAAGAATCGCTCGGACGTTTGTCCGCAGAAAGATCAGTCATCGTACGGCTCGGCAGTTCAGTTTCGAGTACGGAAGTCTCGCAAATTCGACATCATGAACAAATGTGGCACTGGATGTGAGATGTGGGATCTTAAATCCTTAGAGACATAATGAATCTCACATCACATAGCGCACATCCCACATCTCTTCCGCTGGCTTTGTTTGGTGCCTGGGATTGAAGATTTCGGATTGTAACCCTTCCTTTGAGGTGTGTCTACAGAAGTTTCTGTAAATCCTGGAGGCTTCCTCCTTGGAGCACTTCGCTCAATTCTTTTAGTTTGAGGCGGTAGTAAGCAAGGACGTGGACGATTGATCTCCGGTTAGCCCAAAATCTCTCAGTCACCTGGGGAGACAGAGTGGTATCAATCTTGGCGATCTCCTTAAGCTCTCTGCTAAAGTAATCTTCCACTTCATCGACATAGCGGTTAGCTTGCCCAGCAGTTTTGCGGATGAGTCTCAGAAGTAAGACAGGAATATCCTCCAGTACGGAAAAGAGTCTGTCATGGACCTCGGGGTCCATTTCTTCGATCTTGCAACCTGCCGCCTCCCACATCTTTTTGACCCTGTTAACTGCTTCCTCATCCCGCCCTTTGTCCAGAGTGAGTATGCACGGTCGGTTTTGGAAGAGAGCAGGATAAGCCTCATCGATATCTTTGTCCTCCATGTAAACCACAGGATGACAACCCACGAAAGGATTATGATCAGCGAGTATTTCTCCTGCCTTTTCCAGCACGGGCCCTTTCAACCTTCCCACATCGCAGACGATTGCGCCTGCCTTGAGATGGGGAGCGACACTTGCCAATACCTCGGAAGTGGAATGTGTTGGCACTGCTATGACTACCAGATCTGCTTGGGGTAGACCTTCTGCTAGTTCTGCCACCGCTTGGTCCACAATATCGCGGTGAACTACCTTCGTCAGAATAGTCTTGTCAGTATCTATGCCAACGACTTCTTTGGCGATGCGCTTCTTGCGAAGGATCATTGCAAGAGATCCTCCTTTCAAGCCAAGGCCAACTATGGCCACCCGCCGAAATTCCTCGGCCATAACCAATCACCCCATCTAAGTGGTTCTGAAGGAGTTGCTTCACCTCACCCGATGTTTTCTTCTTGAGTACCACAGTTAGACAAAACTGTCAAAGTATTTTTTGTAGTGTAGACAGCAACTTATAACTATTTATTTTGTATCTATTCACTCATATTAAATGGCTTAAATCGTTAAAGCCGTTCAAATCGTGAAGGTCGTAAAAGGTAACCGGTGAACGGAACAAGATGTTATCCGTTATCCGTTATACGGAGAACTACAACCCATAACGTGTCCCAAGTTTGAACTTGAAACTTGAAACTTTGAACTTGGAACCTTGAACTGCTGACCTCTGTCTTCTGTCCTCTGTCGTCTGTCGTCTGTCGTCTGACTTCTGACCTCCGATCTCGTCTCGCCCGACCTCCCGTCTCGCCCGTCTCGTTCCTCACTCCACGCTCTTAGGAATTGGTATGAACTGTTTGGGGATCATGTTATGATGCGGTTACAGATTAAAGCATTTTAAGGATGGCCAGATTACACCGAGGATCAAGAGAGGTCGAGTAGCCCGGATGTTTCATGAATTGCTGTCGCGAGACCATGAAGAGGGGCGTGCTACCTGGCAACCACAGGGGGTTGGCTCCGAGGCGTACCTGAACGGTACGTCGCAGGAGCCGACACCCGAGGACGCCAGGAAGAACGGCCACATCCGTGGTCGCAGCAGGTGATTCATGAAATATCCGGGCTAGATGCTGCGAGTGAATTACCATGATTATTCGCTGCCCCAAATGTAAATTTACCGGAGCAATCAGCGCCACTAACCGAATGGATGTGGAGCAGCCTTTCTTTTGCCCCCGTTGTCAAACAGTCTTAATCTACCCTGACGAAAAAGGTGCGTCAGTCACGTCTTTTGTTCAAGGTGAGCGCAAGAGTTCTCAATCCCAGAGGGTGCCTTGGGAAATGCGAAGCTCTTGGTTGGATTTGGCCGCCTTCTGGCAGACCAGCAAGTCCATTCTCTTTCGCCCCTCAACTGTCTTTACAGCCTTAGACTACAAATCTGGAATTGGCAGTTCTCTTCTCTACCTGCTTATTTACGGCTCCTTGGGACAAATTATAGGCCGCTATTGGATTACCATCCTTGGCATTCAATATGGCACCATAGAAAGCAATGCTTTAGAAAATACTCTGTACTTTGCCTATACCATTCTGCTCACTCCGGTTATTTTCTTAGCTCTCATCTTAGTCGCGGCATGTCTGGTCCACTTAGTTCTGAGAATATTACTTGCGACCCGGCGGCCATTTTCAACCACATTTCAGGTCATGGCCTATGCCTCTGGAGCGACCTCCATCATTAATGTAATTCCCTTCCTGGGAAGAATAGTGATGCCCCTTTGGACTTTGGTGTTGTACTTTGTGGGTCTCAGCAAGGCCCACCAAGCCTCAAAGCCCAAGGTGGTGTTTGCCCTCATCATGCCGATTGTCATAGTGGGGTTCCTTGCCCTCGGAGTGATTTCAGCCATGATAGTTTCCCATGTTCTGGGACTGTTGCAAATCCTGGGCAATCCACTTTAATCAGGATGTTGTATGAATCGGTTATCACGAGAATGGAGATTGCACTCCTTTCACCTTAATGGCAGTAACTCTCGGAAACTAACCTGCACTGCAAAAAGGCTTGACTCAGCAGCATCTGGCTGAATATAGTTTGTTTGAGCAATTTTCTTCTTGGCCTTATCACTAAAATCCTCGACTCCTATTTTCCGATATGCTGTGATATCGGAGGTTGTCATAGCTAGTGCGTCTTGTCCTACGGAGGTGCGGCAGTGAAAGACTTAATCGAAATTATGGCGAAGGCACTGGTGGAACATCCTGATCAGGTGAGAGTGAGTGAGGTCGCAGGAGAACACGCCTCAGTGATCGAACTGAGAACAGCCAAAGAGGACCTCGGTAAGGTAATTGGCAAAAGAGGGCGAAATGCCCAAGCCATGCGCACCATCCTCAACGCTGCTTCTGCCAAGCTCAAGAAGCGTGTAGTTCTCGAGATCATTGAAGAAGAAGGGCTCTGAGCTGGCAACTTTGCTGAGATCAATGCTTTTAGGATTTCCGGGTAAAATGTATGGTCGACCATAGGCCTTCTTGTTTTGGCATTCCCGAATATTGCATGCCTAGGGATGAGAACGGTATCATCCAGCCGCAGGAGGACTGCCGTTTGTGTGACTCTTTGCGAGAGTGCCTACAGGCCGCTATTGCCGCAAGTGGTGGCGCTGAGAAAATCAAATATCAAAGCCGCTCTGAGGCTGAGCAGTCTTCTGAACCTGAAAAAGCTGTTGAGCCGGGCGGCATTGTGGGAGCTATTCTGCGGTGGTCAGAGAGAAAGCGAAACGCTCAGAGGGGGGGAAGCAAGTGAAGGTCTGAGATTCCTCATCTTATTCAAACGACAGTATCTCCTTAAGAAGGAAGCAGTTCTTCTTGGAGTGATGGAGTATTGGAGTGCTGCAAATGGGATGAAAAGCCGAAATGTTTTCGAGAGTATTTCTTTAATTCCTTAACCTATCTGCATTACTCCAGTACTCCAGCAGTTAAGTTGTCCTCTAGACTATGACCTCCTCGCTTCGTGCTCATTTGGCTTTAAAACCTGGTAAGGTGATTCAGTGCGGCATTATAGATCACCATGAAATCTATTCTTATCATCCACCAGGGTGCTATAGGTGACTTTGTTTTAAGCCTGCCCGCCCTTGAGGCCATTCATCGTTTTCACTCTCTAGCTCGCTTCATCTTCCTAGGCCATCCTGCCACTTTAGAAATTATTCATTCTCGGCCCTACTTCGATGGAGTGCTCAACTGTGCGGACAAGCGCTGGGCTCCCCTTTACAACTCAAAGGCCGACACACCAACAATCGAGTCATTGCCCCCGGTGGACTCTGTTTTTGCCTTCTGTCGTTCTTCCAGCCAGAGGCTTGTTGACAATCTCGCAAGAGTATATGAAAAACCCACATACCGCATTGACCCTTTTCCGCAGTCGGCTCCAGGGATCCATGTCTCTGATTACCAATGCCGCCAACTGGAAGAAATCGGGGTTCCAGCTCTCCCTGGCCCCCCTGCGGTTATTGCACCATCTCAGGAACGCTTTCTCGAGGCCAACAGATTTGTTCGGAAAAATCTGATACCCGGACGCCAGCTGATTTTAATTCATCCCGGCAGCGGTGGAAGGAAAAAGCTCTGGTCCGTCGCTGGTTGGTTTGACGTGATAAAGAAGATATCAAGTCGCAATGATAGTGAAATTGCCCTCATTGAGGGGCCTGCCGACAGTTATATGATTCAGCAACTATGCTCCAACGTCGGAGCGCTTCCCCTTCTGCTCGTTAATAATTGGCCCTTGGGCAAGCTGGCTGCTTTAATCAAACAGAGTTCTCTCTTTTTGGGGAATGATTCCGGCATCACCCACTTGGCAGCCGCCTGTCACACTCCCACCATTGCCCTTTTTGGGCCTACTGACCCGAGTATCTGGGGCCCAAAGGGACCGACGGTGAAGGTTGTTACTTGGCAAACAGAAAGTTCAAATCATGGTTCGAGAAGAGACTCAGAGAGTATAAAAACGCCACCGCCAGAAGCTGAACTGGTCGGGAAATTGGCTTGGACATACCTGGAGACATGAGAGAACAAGATAGCCAGCATAAAGAGAATCCTAAAGACTACCTCGCAATTGTAGTCTTCATCGTTGTTTTACTTCTTTTTATTGCTTCATCTGTTTATCTTATCCAGACAACAAAAAAAGATTCTTTCGATAATACTTTCAAGACTGTCTCAAGATGGATCAGTGATAGTTGGCATGAAGGTAAGCGTTTACTAGAGGGCAGGAAGGATATATGGTCACAAAGTAAAAAGAAGAGAGAGGTCAGAAAACATCTGAGAACCGGGCATAGTCTCTACAGGAAGAAAATATACCATGAAGCTTTAGGGGAATTTGACAAGGCAATTGAACTGGATCCTGACAATTACCGAGCATATTTTTGGCGAGGACGTGTCCATATTAAAACAAATCGCTTGAAGGAAGCTACAGCTGACTTCCAAAAGGTGATTGATCTCAAAGCAGATTATGCTGAAGCTTATGATAATTTGGGCTGGATTCATTTGAAACTTGAAGAATATGATAGAAGCATCAATTATCTTTCCAGATCACTTGAACTGAAACCTAATGACGGTTGGACGCACTATACAAGGGGGCGGTGTTACTACAAAAAAGGTAATTTGCACAAAGCCCTACACGATATCAAAACCTCTTGCAGCTTAGGTTACAAGCAAGGCTGCCAAGCATACAAAGAGTATAGAGAGAAAAGTAATGGTTCTGACAGTGCAAACGCCAAATCAAAATAACCTATCATAATGAGGATAAAACTATGAGTCTATTAGCCGTAGATCAAGAGAAATGTCACCGTGATGGTATCTGTGCTGAGGTATGTCCTGCAAGAATCATCGAATTTAAAGGTAACGATGCATTTCCTTCACTTGTAGATGGTGGAGATAAAATCTGTATCAGCTGTGGACATTGTGTGGCTGTTTGTCCATATGGTGCCATGTCTCACACAATTATGAAACCGGAAGAGTGCCAATCAGTCAATGAGGACTGGTTGCTTGGCCCGGAACAAGTCGAGCATTTTTTACGCTATCGAAGGTCCATAAGGAATTATAAAAACGAGCAGGTTGAACAAGGGACTCTGACAAAACTAATTGATGTAGCCAGATTTGCACCCTCGGGACATAACTTTCAACCCGTTAAATGGCTGGTTATATATGACCAGGATGCCGTCCAACGAATGGCTGCATTTGTAATCGAATGGATGCGACACTTAATGAAAGAAGATTCACCACTCGTTGCCGCCATGCATCTGAATCGGGTGGTTTCTTCCTGGGAAGAAGGAAATGACCCAATATGCAGAAATGCACCTCATATAATCATTGCCCATGCTCATAAAGAAGATCGGACAGCTCCTGTTGCTTGCACGATTGCCTTAACATATTTGGAATTGGCTGCTTCATCTTTTGACCTTGGGGCATGTTGGGCTGGTTATTTTAATGCAGCGGCGACTTTGTGGCCACCAATGCAACAAGAACTTGGACTTCCTGAAGGAAATGTTAATTTCGGGGCTATGATGGTGGGCTATCCGAAATTTAAATATCACAGACTGCCGCTCAGAAATGATGCCGAGATACTGTGGCGTTAATCGCGAGCATTCAGGGGCACAGACCGGCTACCGTACTTTGTGCTAAATTCACTGGGAGTAGAAGTGTAAATTGATGAGCTAACAATTTACAGAGGAATTCACATGAGAGGAAAGTGTAAGATCGCATTGTTTTTCATTTCTTTTATATTCTTTTCAAGTATTCTTACACATCCAACACTTGGCCAAGAAACAAAAATGGACATGAACCGAGGTTCTAAAGTGAAAAAATTTTTAGAAAGCCATAGAGGTCAATGGGTGGACTGGAACGTTCCCGAAGTTGATGGCAAGGTTTTATATGAACTTATCATACAAAATAATTATAAAAAAGCAGTCGATATTGGTACTTCCACAGGGCACTCGGCGATTTGGATGGCATGGGCATTAAGCAAAACCGGTGGCAAACTTATTACCATTGAGATTGATGAAGGCCGCTATAAAGAGGCTCTGGCGAACTTTAGAGAAGCCGGAGTCAGCGAATATATTGATGCACGGCTTGCTGACGCCCATGAACTCGTTAAAGAATTGGAAGGTCCGTTTGATTTCATTTTTTGTGATGCGGACAAAGAGTGGTACAAAAACTATTTCGTGGCCTTGGCTCCCAAACTCGAAGTTGGCGGTTGTTTTACGGCACATAATGTCTCCTGGAGGTCTGACAGAGGTATCAAAGAATTTCTCGATTATGTGCTAAGCTTGCCTAATTTCGAGACCAGAATGGACAAGTCCAGCGAACAGTCCATTTCGGTTAGCTATAAGAAGTGGTAGTTTTAGGGAGACCAGTCCAGGGCTCCTCCTTACCTCAGACGACCTGAAGGTTCTCTCATACGGAAGCTTTGCAGTAACTGATGAAACTCTTCGCTTTCCAGGGGATTCGTTGGGCTAAAAAAAAGATGAGTGGCGCACTCGCAGTCTGATGATCCAAACCCCCTCGGTCCCATCTGCAGCATAGAGGACAAGGACTTGGCAACTTCACACTCTTGTTTCTCTGACGATCTGATAGGTATGGGAATAACCTGACTGGCTCCGGCGGTGAGATAGTCGATATGCCAGTGGATCTTCTTGTTTTGGCGACGGTGTCTTGCCAAGCGTGACGACAGTCCTTTCATAGCCGATCCCACATACACATAATATCCGGCTTGAAAAAAGATTTCATGCAAGCTGCCTATTTTTATTGCAGCTGCCTTTGCCAACTTTACAATTAAAAGATAGCTTCCCCTGTCTTTTACCTCCCTCTGCAAATAGGTCCAGGGAATTTTTAAGATTTTTGTTTTAACAAAATCCAGCGATAGGTCCCTGTTCCAGCTTACGGCTGCCGGGATAAATTGGACATCTCTTTGGCACTGGAGCATGGCAGTGCTAAACTCGAGGTCTGTGTGATAATCCGGCATGAACCAGTCAACCTCTGGGTAGTGGACGATAAACAAGACTGCTGACCGAATTCCCCCGCGGCTCATTTCTGCAAGTTTCAGGATATGTCGTTTGCCTCGAGAAGTTACCGCGTCTGGGAACATTGCTACCCCGTTTCCAAAGAGGGTGCATGATTTCACTTCCAGATACAATTCTTTGCCCTTGTGGCGCAAAAGAAAGTCAAACCGACTACTCCCAACCCGCACTTCGGTTTGAGCAATAGCTGCATTTTTCAGTGGTGGGATCAAATCATTTTCTAGAAGATAGTGGGCTACTCCATTTGTCTCGTGGGTGTGAAGGAAAATGGGGCTTCCTTTACGCTCCACGGCCAGAACTGTGTATTGGGTCTTCCGTGTACCGAGCCGTCCTTCACCCTTCCCGTCTTGCCGCAAATAAAGAGTAGCCCCAGGCAACAACAGTTCCCACAGCCGGCCGGGATTTGGCAGAAAGGCCATGATCTTCTTGTTTTGCTCCATTTCGCAGTGCACCAGAAACCGGTTTGGTCTCGAGACAAAACGTGCCTTGAACACTTCTCCCACAAGGTTTGACCATCTTTTCTTTTTTTGCATACGGTACTCGCTCCAGGCAAATGTGGGAGAAAGCTTAATTGCTTGCGATGAAAAGTTCAAGACATGGCAGAACTGTGGGTTGTCCACAGTATTTACATCAAGTACGATTAGCTGACAGACATGAGTTCATCATTTATCTAGACTGAGGAAGGAGGAAGAATGGCAGTTCACCGGGTTGCAATGTTTCGCCCCTACCCTTTCGAGGTGGGGCAAAAGATCCACATAGAGGAGGGGCCGCGCCGGGGAGATTGGGAGGTGATCGGTGTGAGCGACAATAGAGTCAGACTCAAATGTCCCGTGTCTTTTCGTGAGTTTGAGTGGAGCCGGTTTTGCTATTTTGTAAAAGAGCGTGAAATCCAGGAATGGCCTCAAAAGGACTAGCCCGGTCTTAAGAGGGCTAATCGACACTACTTTGGCAGGATTATAGTAAAGCAAGAACCCTTTTTGAGCTCACTTTCAACCTTGATAGTTCCACCATGGTCCCGGACGATTTTTTGAGTGAGGGCGAGTCCCAAACCTGTACCTCGTGCCCCCTTGGTGCTGAAGAGGCTTTCAAAAATCTGTTGTTTGACTTCTTTGCTCATCCCCTCACCGGTGTCCTTCACTTGCAGGTATACTCCCGCCGCTTCGTCGTCACGGCTTGAGACGACAATCTGTCCTCCACTGCTGTCCTTGGGAAAGGCTTCAATGGCGTTGGTCACCAGATTCATAAGGCAGGTGTGGATACCATCTGGATCCACCATTACCTGGGGTGAGGAGGGATCCACCTCACAGATCAGGCTTATTCCCCTGTCTTCAGCTTCATTTTTCATCAGCTCACACACCTCCTCCACCACATCATTTATCGAGCAGACCTCGAAAGCAAGCGGGGTGGTGCTCGCCAGGCTCAGCATCTCCTTAGTCATTTTGGATATTCGGTTGATATTTTTCCTCACCAAGCTCCAGCCCTTCTCAAGAGATTCGGTTTTCTGTTTTTCCAAACCGGTGTCCACCATGAAGGCTCCAAGCTTCATACCATGAAGAATGTTTTTCACTCCGTGGGCTATTCCCGCCACGGTCTGGCCCACGGTGGCCATACGCTCGCTGTCAACGAGTTCCTGCCTCAATGTCATGATCTCACGCATATCTTTAAAGTATCCTACGGTGGCCACCTCTTTACCCTTGTCGTACAGTACCGTAGCCGAAAGCAGGATGGGCACCAAATCACCCGTCTTGGTGAGAACTTCCACTGCGTAATTGATCAGGCGGCCGGGGCCGCCATACTCATCACCGTAGATCATTTTCTTGATATGCCTGGCCTGGCCTTCAGTGTAGAGTTTGGTTACGTGAATTGAGGAGACTGCCTCCTCCCGTGTGTAGCCGTATATGTGCTCCGCACCCTCATTGAAAATTATGAGGTTTCCCTGACGGTCATTGGCAATTATCCCGTCCATAGAGGTCTGGATAAGGTTGTGCTCGAGCTCGTGGCGCTTGAGCAACTCCTCGTTGGCTTCCTTGACCATCTTCTCTAGATTCTCGGTATATTCTCTCAGTTTGTTCCGCAACCATATCTTGTCTTGCGCACGTTTGAGGGCAACAGCTAGACTTTCATCGCTTATGGGTTTGCTGATAAAATCAGATGCCTCGAACTGTAAGGCCTGAATGGCCAAGTTCATTTCTCCGTGGCCCGTGATTACAATGACCTCCGCATCTGAACTCAGCTCTTTTATCCGCTTGAGAACCTCAATCCCATCCATGCCGGGCATCTTTATGTCCGTTAGGATTATGGACGGATTCTCCTTGGCATATAGTTCCAGTCCCTTGGCACCGTCCTCGGCTATGAAAACTGTGTATCCATCTCTTTCCAAGGACAACTTCAACAGATCCCGGGTGCTCGCCTCGTCATCTATAACCAGCAGTTTTTCCATGGCGAAATTCCCTTTTTGATATGGGTTGGTGAATCCTCTTCAAGCCAGCTTCAGGATTCAGTCAACAGAAGACAGGAATATTTTACCCCCCCCCAGCTATACGTCCACTGCAGGAAAAGTAATCTTGAAAATGGTGCCACTGCCGGGCATGCTATCCACCTCTATGGTTCCTCCATAATCCTTGATAATCCCATAGCTAATAGACAGTCCCAGCCCTGTCCCTTTGCCCACATCCTTGGTAGTGTAAAAAGGTTCGAAGATCTTCTCCTTGACATGCTCTGGCATGCCGCTGCCATTATCTCTAACAATTGCCACGACCCTACCCTTTTCCTGGTATGTCCGTATGCTCAGGATGCCCCCTTGCCCCTTCTGATAGTCCCCTTCCATCATTTCCTCTATGGCATCCCTCGCATTCATAACCAGATTGATAAATACCTGTTCCAACCGGTTGTTCACCCCATAAATAGGAGGTAGGCTTTCATCTAAATCCAAATCCACCTTGATCTGTTTGAGCTTTAGTTGCTGTCCCAGTACGGTGAACACGTCTGTTATGGGCTTGCTGATAAACACCTTTTCTACTTCGTCCGGCTCGCTTTTTCGGCCGAATTCCCTCAAATGATCGATAATGTTGGCGGCGCGATCTACCTGGGAACCGATTTCGCTATAGACCTTCACGAGCACCTCTCGATCTCCCTCGAGGTTGTCACCACCTTCCACCACCTTTTTCAGGAGGTCACTACCAATCCGAATCGCATTCAGGGGTTGGTTCAGCTCGTGGGCCACTCCCGCAGACATTTCTCCAAGGGTGGCCATCTTACTCGCCTGGATCAGTTGAGCCTCTGCCTGGATGCTGTCGCTGATGTCGGCAATATTCGCAATTATCACGTCTTCTCCCAGATGCACTCTGGGGCACGAATGAATGTCAACGTGCATTATGCTGCCATCTCTTTTGCGATGCCTGACCTTGGGTATAAAGATGCACGCCTCCACCACAGATGACCTGATCTTCTCGGCATCTTCTGGATCACCAAGGTCACGGAAAGACATTTGGAGCAACTCCTCTCGGGTGTAACCATACTTCTCAGTAGCACGGATGTTGGCGTCAATAATCTGGAAGGTCGAGCGATCAAATACAAAAATGGGATTGGGGTCATTGTCGAAGAGAGAGCGGTATTTTTCCTCAGAAGCCTTTAACTCCTGCTCGGAGTCTTGTAACCGCTGGGTCATTTGGTCGAAGGAACGAGCCAGGGTGCCGATTTCACTGGCCGATGAAATTTCCAGAGGAGTGGAGAGGTCACCGGCGGCGACCCTTTCGGTTCCCTTTACAAGCTGTTTCACCGGTCGGCTGACAAAGCGCTGGATAAAGAGCCCGATTGCAAGCGATACTGCGACAATGGCCACCACGGCAAAAAGGGTCATCTTTTTCTTGCTGCTATTGATCACCCTATCCACATCAGCCAGGGACACATCGATGTCCAGAACTCCAAGGACCTTTTGTTCCTGGGGATGGATGTGGCAGGAGGCCGAATAGCAGTCTTTCTCGTTGTATATGGGGTTGATCATTCCCAGGACTCGATGGCGGACAGCTGTTTCAAAGATTCGACTTCTGGCGGAGGTGGTCAACCGTTCGAAGGGTTTTTCTCTGGCGTGACAGGCGTAGCACTGCTCGGAAGACTTATCTACCATGGCGCCCATTTCTGCTCGGTCGGAAGAATAGATTATCTCACCAACGTAATTAAAGATACGTACCTTCTCAATTCCTTCCTGTCCGCCAATGGTGTCTATAGCACGATGGAGCCTTTCGGGCTGGTACTTGAGCATGTCATAGCGCATACTGCGCTTGATAGTGTCACTCACCATATTGGTACTTTGGATGACTTGTTGAATCAGTTGGTTTCTCTGGGTGCTGATGTTTACCGTGGCGTAAATACCTATGACCAGAATGGCAATTGCACTCACCGTGCAAATCAGCATGAAACCAACACCGCGGTACCACATTTCAAAACATCCCGCTGACGACCTTAGCCAAAGGTTGCCAGTATATGCCCAAACCTAGGGTGGGAATGAGCAAGGCCAAAAGTAATGCGTGCGAGCCCAAGGAAATCTGCATTTGGCTTTCTTCAATGGGCTTCTCTAGAAACATGGCCTTGACCACCCGCAAGTAGTAGTAAAGGGAAACCACTGTGTTGAGAGCGGCCACCACAGCCAACCAGTAAATCTTTTTGTAAATAACCGCCGCAAAGAGATAGATCTTCCCCACAAAACCAGCAAAGGGGGGAAGGCCAATAAGTGAAAAGAGAAATATAGCCATGGCTACACAAACGTAAGGCGCTCTGCTCCCCAAGCCACGGTAGGAGTCAATCTCCTCGCTTCCCCCACCGTTGGCCACCATGGCTACTACACCAAAAGCTCCGAGGTTCATGAAAAGGTAAACCACCAGGTAAAAAGTCACCGCGCGAAGACCAAGGTCACTCAAAGCCACTATTCCCATTAACAGATAGCCAGCATGAGCGATGCTCGAGTAGGCAAGGAGGCGTTTGAGATTGTTTTGATGAATTGCAGCCACGTTCCCGAGGGTCATGGTTAGGGCCGATACCAAGGCGAGAATCGACGGCCAGTCCAAACCGGAAATAGATTCGTACATGCCTCCTTGTGCACCGGTGGTGAAAAGCGGATAAAAAAGTCGGATGAAAAGGGCAAAGCCTGCTGCCTTGGGACCGACACTCAAAAAGGCAGTAATCGGCGTCGGTGCCCCCTCGTAAACATCTGGACACCAGAAGTGAAAGGGAAACGAGGCGGTCTTGAAGAGTAGGCCGGCCAGAAAAAACAACACCGCCACAATCAGCAGGATTTTATCTTGAGAATTTTGGCTGGCCGCCACCACCTGTCGGCTGATTTCCATAAGGTCGGTGCTCCCAGCTAGCCCAAAGAGAAGGGAAAAGCCAAAGAGCATGGTGCCGGACGTAAAGGCACCGTAGAGCACGTATTTCAAAGCAGCCTCACCACTGCGAACATCTCCGGCCCTCATCCCCACCAGTAAATAACTCAAGATTCCCATGGTCTCAAAGGCGAGAAAGATCATCAGCAGATCTTTGGAGGCAACGAGAAGCATCATCCCCATGGTGACCGCCAACACCAGGATTGTGCACTCGCTGTATTCCACGTTGTCGATATCGCCGCTGGCCTGGGTCATGAGAATGACAAAACCACCTGCAACCACGAAAAAGGGTTTAAAGAAGAAGGTCAACCAATCCCAAACGAAAAGTCCCGAGAGATAGGTGAGGTTTGGCTGGGGTGGTGGCAGCTTCCACAAGGGCAAAAGCGATCCTATCAGACCCAGGAGAGCCAAGACCGTAAACACCAGACGGTAACGAGGCAGTACCACTCCCACCACGAGGAGAAGTATTATCGTGGCCGTGAGAATGATCTCCGGACTTACAAAGGGAAGACCCTGGAGGTTACTCAGTATAAAAGCTTTAGGAATCATGTTGTTCGTCATTGTTGGTTGTCATCAGGTCATTTGGCTCCGCCGTCATTACGCTTGGCTGTCATTAGGTAGTCACAAGGAGCCACAACGAGTGACAGCGCAGCGTAGTGACCATGAGTGACGCGAAGCATAATGACCTAACAATGCCTTCTGTTTACTGCTCAATGTTTACTTATTACTACGTGCCTCCTAAACAAACTGCCTAACCTACTACCATCGCTACCGTATGTTTCAAGGTTGTACCGATCAAATTCAGTACAGGCATGGGATAAAAGCCCAACAAGATGACGATGAGCGCCAACGGCGTCAAGGTGAATGCCTCCCGCAGACTGATATCTGGAAGCTCAGCGTACTTTTGGTTAAGCGGTCCCAAAAATACCCGCTGCATAGTCCAGAGAAAATAGCCGGCGGTTAGGATAATGCCTGTAGTGGCGGTAATGGTGATTATCTTGTACTGCTGAAAGGAGCCAACCAGCACCAGCGCTTCGCTGATAAAACTGGAAAGCCCCGGCAGTCCCAGGGCAGCAAAAAAGGCCAGGCCGGTGTAGCCGGCATATACCGGCATGGTCTTGGCCAGGCCGCCGAAGCCGTCGATATCGCGATGGTGAGCCCGATCATAGATGACCCCTACCAGCAAGAAGAGCATGGCAGTGACTGTGCCGTGGTTGAACATTTGCAGCACCGCCCCGTTTATCGCCGTGGTATTACTGAATACCGACATGCCCAACATGACAAAGCCCATGTGGCTGATGCTGGAATAGGCTATGAGTTTTTTCATGTCCTGCTGTGCCATGGCACAAAGAGCGCCATAGATGATGCTGATGAGTCCTAAGATAGCAGCGAATAGCGCGAATTCGCGCGCCATGTCGGGGAGCAGCGGGTAGGAAATCCGTAGGATCCCATAGGTTCCCATTTTCAGGAGAATGCCAGCCAGAATGACGCTTATGGCAGTGGGTGCTTCGACATGAGCATCAGGCAGCCAGGTGTGAAAGGGCACCAGAGGGATCTTGATGGCAAAGCCAATGAACAACCCCAGGTAGCAGAGCCAGCGGATGGTATGGCTCTGTAGGAAGGCCTGGTGCACGGACTGGTCTGCCAGAATGGTGAGGTCAAATGAGTGCAGCCCGGTGGCGGGTTCCACTGAGCCAAAATAGAAGACCAGCATAACCACAAGCATGAGCACACTGCCTACCAGGGTAAAGAGAAAAAACTTGATCGCTGCATATTCCTTCCTGGGCCCACCCCATATACCGATAAGAAAGTACATGGGAAGTAACATCAGTTCCCAAAATACGTAGAATAGAAAGAAGTCCAGGGCAGAGAAAACACCAACCATACTCGTATCCAACAGAAGAAAAAGGGCAAAATAGCCCCGGACATGCTCGTTAATGTTCCAAGAAGCGATGACACAGATAAAGGCTAGCAAGGCGGTGAGCAGGATCATGGGTATGCTGATGCCATCGATGCCGAGAGAATAGTGAATATTGAACGCCTCGATCCAGGGGACCTTTTCCATGTACTGAAAACCATTACCCCAGCGGTCAAATCCAACATAGAGGCTGGCCGCCCACCACAGAGGAGGAACGGTGGCGAGGAGGGCAATCACTTTCATCAGGGTGGGATACCTTTTGGGCACCAAGAGGATCAGCCCGGCTCCAATAAGCGGGAAGAAGATCATCCAAGACAGGATGTGCTCAGGCACCATCGATTCCATCTCCTTTTATCCGAGTCTTTATCTGTTGAATTGTTGCTGAATGCATATCTGTCCTCGTCCAATTACCTTCAAAATAGCAACATGAACACGCACAGGCCAAATAGGCCCAGTACTACAGAGTAGAGATACTGGTGTATCCTTCCGGTCTGCAGGTGTCTAATCCAATCACCCCATCTCTGGACCATAGCCGCCACGCCATTGACGGCGCCGTCAACGATGGTCAAGTCTTCCCAACCTACAAGAAAAGAGAATTTGGCCGTAATTTTGGAAGAAAGATTTACCGCTCCGTCTATCACCTGGAGGTCAAAGAGGCCGCTGAGTGCTACCAACTTCAACACCGGGCGCAGGAAAAGGGCAGAGTAGATTTCGTCCACATAGTATTTGTTGAGAAGCAACCGATACACTGCCGCGAAACGGGCTCTGGCCTGATCCGGCAGCTCCGGCCTTTTCAGGTAAAAATAGTACCCGAGACCTATCCCGCTGAGCGCCACTCCGGTGGATACCAGCATGAGGAGAACCTCCAGGCCGTAAGCGTGGACCTCGTGGCCCGAGGACCCGTGACCGCTGAGCACGGGACTCAAGAAGTCGTGAAGCAGATTGGGTAAGTGAGTTACCGCCGGTAAACCTATCGCTCCTCCTACTGCTGCTAGCAAAGCCAGAATTATGAGTGGAATGGTCATTACCAGCGGCGATTCATGCAGATGTTTCTCCTCATCTGCTCCGCCCCGGAAAGTGCCCATAAAGGTCAGTGCCACTAAACGGGTCATATAAAATGCCGTGAGCCCCGCTCCGAGCAGGCCGAGAGCCCAGAGAGCTTTGCCAAGGCCGGGAACCGAAAGGTGGCTGTTGAAGGTAGCCCACAAGATTTCGTCTTTACTCATAAATCCCGAAAACGGCGGTATCCCGGATATTGCCAAATAGGCTGTCATAAAAGTGAGATAGGTGTATGGCAGGTATTTTTTTAATCCACCCATCTCCTGCATGTCGTTGCTGTGTACAGCGTGGATCACACTGCCGGCTCCCAGGAAGAGCAGAGCCTTGAAAAATGCATGGGTCACGAGATGGAAAATTCCCGTACTGAAGGCAGCCACCCCCACAGCCAGGAACATATACCCCAGCTGGCTAATGGTAGAGTAAGCCAAAACTCGTTTGATATCGTTTTGGGTTATGGCAATGGTGGCAGCATAAAACGCGGTCACTGCCCCCACCACTGCCACTACTGTCAAGGCAGCAGGAGCGGCAAGGTAGAGAAAGTTGAGACGAACAATCATGTAAACTCCCGCAGTCACCATAGTTGCAGCATGAATGAAAGCACTCACCGGGGTCGGACCGGCCATGGCATCAGGTAACCAGACATAGAGGGGAATCTGGGCTGATTTCCCGGTAGCTCCCACAAAAAACAACAGGGCTATCCAGGTGACCACTCCGACGCCTAGGACAGGACTGGCCGAAGCGAGCAAGGGCACTGCCTGCCGCAACTCGGTGAATCCCAAACCGCTCACCCCGCCGTTGCTGCCCTCAAATAGACTCCAGAATAGGAGCATCAATCCCACGAAGAAACCAAAATCACCCACCCGGTTTACAATGAAAGCCTTCATGCCGGCCTGGGCCTTTTCGAGGTCACTGAACCAGAAGCCGATGAGCAGATAAGAGCAGAGCCCTACGCCTTCCCAACCAACAAACATGAGTAACAGGTTGTCGGCAAGTATTAGGAGGAGCATGGAAAAGGTAAAAAGATTCAGATAGGCAAAATAACGCCCCTGGCTTTCGTCGCCCGCCATGTAACCTACGGAGTAAAGGTGGATGAGAAACCCCACGCCGGTCACCACCAGGCAGAGTGTTGCCGAAAGGGGATCGAACCTAAAGGCAACGGTCAGACTGAAACGACCCTGATCCCAGACGGTCAGTAGCCACTGATAGAGTGATTGAATCAACAGACGATTGTGAGGCTCCTCAATTCTCAGGAGGGAGATGAACCCACTTACCGATACCAGAAAAGCCAGAAAGACAGTGACACAGCCGATGATATGTATCAACCGGGCAGGGAGTCTTCTCCTTAGCAGGCCGTTGACTACGGCTCCCGTTAAGGGAAGGCAAGGAATGAGCCAGAGTATGTTTTTTACTGTCTGTGGCCCTAACAACGTATGAATCCTCTCTCTATTTCACATCTCACATCCGAAATCCGCAATCCGCAATCCACAATCTCTAATCTCTGACCTTGATGCCTTTAACCTCTTAGCTCCTTGAAATCTTCCACATCGATAGTCTTCATCTGGCTGTACAGGACAAGGACAATGGCCAGAGCCACGGCCACCTCAGCTGCCGCAATGGCAATGATGAATAAAGTAAAAATCTGACCGCTCAGGAGGCTTGCCGTCTGAGATGGTTGAAGAAAACGAGAAAAAGCAACGAAGTTGAGACCAGCCCCATTAAGAATGAGTTCGATTCCCATAAGAACACCAATTGCGTTCCTCCTGGTGAGCACCGTGAACATGCCCAGGCAGAAAAGCAGGGAACTTACAATGAGGAAGCTTTGAAGACTGTACGACATGGCTATTCTCCTCTCACACTTCTCCTGACGATCAACACAGCCCCAACAAGTGCAACCAGGAGCAGAACAGAAACAACCTCAAAGGCTGCGAGATACTTCCCCAGGAGCAAATCACCAATGGCCGCCGAAGTAGGTTCGGGATTTACCAAAGAAACAGCCACAGGCCACAGAGATCTGCTCGCTGCCATTATTAACGCTGTTAGGATGATGCCGCACAGAAGGCCGGCGAAAAGTTTTCCGGGTAGCTGGACGGATAGTGACAGCAGCTTGCCTCTTTGGGTCATCATTACCCCAAAGATAATCAGGACGAGAATTCCTCCGATATAGACAATTACCTGGATTACACCGATAAAGTCCGCTCCCAATAGTACATACAGACCGGCAACTCCAAAAAAAGTCACGAGCAACGAGAAGGCCGCATGAACGATATTGCTGGATAGAGCAACCCAAAGACAAGGAATAACCGTCAACAGAATAAATACATTAAGAACAATTTCTTTCATTTTCCTTTACTCACTCCTCACCCTTGTCTTCCTTCTCCTTTTTCATTTTTTCTTTTTCGGCTTTGTTCTTGGCCTCTTCGGCAAGCTGCATGCGCTCCAGAGAAAGCCTGGGGCTAATATATTCCCTGATTAACGTTCGATAATCGAAAGTGGCCCCTTCAAACTGACGAGTAAAAAAAATGGCACTTGTGGGACACACCTCCACGCAAAAGCCGCAGAACATGCACTTAGAATAGTCAATTCTGAATGTTGTTGGGGCCTTGCCTTTTCGGCCCTCAATCTTCACGCCTTTAACCCTAATTACATCAATGGGACAGTTCTGAGCACAGAGAAGGCAACCTATGCAAATGGATTCATCGTAGCCCAACAATCCTCGGTACCGTTCAGCAAGCTGGGGATTTAGCGGTCCTTTGTACTGCTGCTGACTAGCCCCAAGGAGAACCTCAAATGGTGGGTTCAAATTCCCGTGCGCGGGAATCGACATATCCTCGGGTTTACCTCTAAGGATGTCATGGGAGGGATACTGAATGGTGACCTTCCGCTCGAACAAAGCAGTTTTGAAAGTAATCCACATGCCCACCGAGATGGTAGTGACGGCTTCATACATGTTGCCGAAGTAGATTTTGATGTGGTGCAATAATTCCAAATTTCCTCCTCAACTCGAGAGCCACATCCAGAACCCCTGTCCTACGAGACAGAAAAATCCCAAGGGGATAAGATATTTCCAACACACGCCCATCAACTGATCAACTCGGAGCCTCGGCAGGGTCCAACGCCACCAGAGAACTACGAAAGACACCACCATGGCCTTGGTAAAAAAGACGAGAAAGGGCACAATATATTCAAATATTAGGCGATAAACCGCGGGCAGATAGGCTCGCAAAGGCAGGTGCAGAGCTAGGGTCAAACCACCGGCGGCGAAAAGGAGTCCCAAAACCAGCAGTTCGGAATGAAAACGCACGAATCGGCTGCCGAAAAAGTTACGCTTGCGGCGCACATCCCAAATAAAGGCTCGCAGCGCCTTCCAGGCAAAAAAAGTGGCTGGCACAGCTCCCAGCAACAAAAGCATCAGGACATCGGGCCGGCTGAGAAAATGACCGAATGCAGCACCAATTGGCCCCAGTTCGCCTACGTCGACAGATAGTGGCAGTTGCCAACCCCCGAGAAAACAGGTAACCGCCACTGCACTGATTACGTAAATGTTACCGAACTCTGCCGCAAAAAAAGCGCCGAAACGCATGGCACTGTATTCAATGTTATAGCCGGCCACAAGCTCCGACTCCGCCTCGGGAATATCAAAAGGTACCCGATTAATCTCGGCGATGGCGGAGACAAAATAAATAAAGAAGGCCAAAAAGCTGAAAGGGCTGCTAAAGAGATACCAGTGGTGCAGGCCGCCGGCTTGGGCCCTTATTATGGACTGCATACTCATCGTACCGGTTGAGAGTACCACCACTAAAATCGCCAGGGCATTGGGAATCTCGTAGCTCACGATCTGAGCGGCCGAACGCATACCACCCAGGAGAGCCCACTTGTTGTTGGAGGCCCAGCCTGCCAGGATCAGACCAATCACGGTAAAGGAGCCTGTGGCCAGGAGGTATAATACGCCGACGTTTAAGTCGCTGATGATCCATTTCGGCCCAAAGGGGATCACCACAAAAGATAGGGCGGTGCCCAACAGCAGCAAGTAAGGGGCAAACTTGAAAATACTCTTATCGGCAGCAGCGGGGATGATATCCTCTTTGAGGATGAGCTTTACTCCGTCAGCCATAAATTGCATCAAGCCGTAAGGTCCCACCCGGTTGGGGCCTCTGCGAGAGTTGGTCCAGCCCGCCACTTTTCTTTCCAAATAGGTATAAAGTCCCGACATGAGACCAAAAAAATTGAGAACCACTAGCCCGCAAGCCAACATTACCACCGCAGCAGTGGGCACGTAACCAATTTGCTGAAAGAAGCTAACTTTGTTGAAAAGGTCGCTGACTAGGTTTTCCATAGCAAGTGTCTAAAATGCCTAATAAAAAATTCAGTAGCCAGTGGTCAGTAGCCGGTGGTCATTCGTCAACTGGTCGATTGGTCAAATTGTCAAATCGTAGAAATCGCAGAAGTCGTAGAAATCATAATCTGTCCTCTGTCTTCTGCCGTCTGTCGTCTGTCGTCTGTCCTCAGACTTCTGACCTCTGACTTCTGACCTCTGACTTCTGACTCTTTACTCCATGCTCCATGCCCAGTGACGGCGAAGCCATATGACCAACCAGCTGCCCGCTGCTTGCTATCTGTCTACTTCCGGTGCTACCACGTCCAGACTGGCGATTAGGGCCACTAAGTCAGCCACCATGAGGCCCGATCCCACTTTCTCGACAATGCTCATTGCTGAAAATGAACCGGTCATGATTTTCAACCGATGAGGCTTAAGTCCGCCCTTGCTGACAAGGTAAAAACCCAATTCACCCCGAGGTGCCTCAGTGCGCACGTAAAACTCTCCTGGCTCAATTTTCAATTTCTTCTTTGACCTGTTCCAATGGGAACCGTCAGGTATTTTTTCCATACATTGGCGAAGAATTCGCACACTTTGTTCCATCTCTCGGATACGGATCCAGTAACGACTGTAGCAGTCGCCTAGCTCTCCCATCTCCGCACCGCCCCCGACAGGAACGTCAAAATCCAGTTCTCCGTATACTGAATAGGGTTCATCTCGCCTCAGATCCCAGTCAATACCGGAGGCCCGGAGGTTTGGGCCAACGAGTTTGTAATCCAAAGCATCTTTCGGGCTGATCACCGCAACCCCTACCAAACGCTCCTTAAAGATCTTGTTCTTGGAAA
This sequence comes from Deltaproteobacteria bacterium, assembly GCA_022340905.1. Taxonomy (GTDB): domain Bacteria; phylum Desulfobacterota; class Syntrophobacteria; order BM002; family BM002; genus BM002. The sequence continues at coordinate 24,607 of JAJDNB010000073.1, forward strand.
TGAAGCGGTTGTATTGCCGCAACCGTGGCTCGAAGTAGTCAAGAAAACGGCTGAGCCTCTGGAGAAACCCGTCGGGCAAATCGAGGGCTACTCCCCCGAAACGAACATAATTGTAGGTGAGCCGCGAACCGCATAGTTCTTCGAACAGATCATTGACCCACTCCCTCTCCCGCAATGAGTGGGTGAAGGGAGTCACCGCCCCCATGTCCATGGCGAAGGTTCCCACTGAGATCAAGTGACTAATGATCCGGTTGAGTTCAGCCACCAGCACCCGTATGTACTCTGCCCGTGGGGGCACTTCAATTCCGGCCGCACGCTCTACCGTAATGGCGTAGCCCAGGTTGCAGTTCATCGCTGCGAGATAATCGAGGCGATCCGTATATGGCATGAAATGAGCGTAAGAAACCTTCTCTGCGATCTTCTCTAACCCCCTGTGTAGATAACCGATATCCGGACGGCAATGGTGGATTACCTCACCATCCGTGCGCAGAATGAAACGGAGTACCCCGTGGGTACTTGGATGGTGCGGGCCCATGTTGAGGACCATGCTTTCGGTCGCCAGAGGCATCTCTTACTCCTGGAATCCCACTACGATCCCATCAATTTCTTCTCTCGTTGTAGTTATGTCTCGATAGACTGGAGACTCTCGATAGTCCTTCTGTAGTGGGTGACCTTCCCAATCAGGGGGAAGGAGCAACCTGCGAAAATCTTTGTTCCCGACAAAATGGACGCCGAACATGTCGTAGGTCTCACGTTCCATCCAGCCTGCGGCAGGCCAGATTTCTGAAATCGAATCTATTTTTAAGTAAAAATGGGGGAAAAATGCGGGGCGTTCCAAAATCACTTTAAGAGTAAGCTGGTGGCGGTGGCGTAACGAATAAAGATGGTACACCACCTCTATCTCGTCTTCATCACCCATGTTGTGCACACCGCTCAAACACAAAAGTGTGTCAAAGCTAAGATGAGGATCACCTTTCAGGTAAATGGCCAGCCGAAGAAGTTTTTCTTTGCCTACGATCAGGTAGGGGTCTCCCGGCTGGTCATCTATCCATTGGAGATCAGCCTCGCCAATGATTCTTTTGATTCTTTCGAGTATGGCTTGCTTTTGCACTATTCGCCTTTTACCAGGAAACGTTCTTGACGAATTTTCTCCTGAAGCTTCAAAATGCCCTCTGTCAGAGCCTCTGGCCTGGGGGGACAGCCAGGAACGTAGACATCCACCGGCACGATCTTGTCAACCCCCTTGACCACCGAATAGGAAAGTTGAAAAAGGCCACCACAATTAGCGCAACTTCCCATGGCAATAACATATTTGGGTTCTGCCATCTGATCGTAAAGGAGTCGCAGTCTCGAGGCCATTTTGTAGGTGAGGGTGCCGGCCACGATCATCAGGTCCGACTGTCGGGGGGTGGGACGAGGCACCGAGCCAATTCTATCAATGTCAGTCCGCGGCCCCCCGGTCTGCATCAGTTCAATGCCGCAACAAGCCAGACCGAAGAGAAGGTACCAAACCGAAGACAACCTGCACCAGTTCAACGCCTTGTCCACAGTGGTGAAAACCGCTCCAAAAAACCCCTCGGAAGGCATTTTCTGATAAATGTTTACCATCTCGTTTTTCCTCTAGAGCTCCTTCATCTTTGATTTGCCTGCATGGTCGTCCTTTGCCCATACCATGTTGTGCTCACCCCTTGTGAATCCAGTTCTTTCGGTATGGCATTAAGAAATTCCGCTAGATTTTCAATTCTTGAGTGGGGTTTTTCTTCGCCCTAAAAGGCGATGGGTTTCTCTTCCTCCAATATCACCGGTTCCTCCACCTCCTCTGGCACTTCCTTGGTCCACTTGAGGTCGCCCCGGTTCCACATGTAGATCAAGCCCAAGAAAAGGATGACAACAAACACCACAACTTCGATCAAGGCCAGAATCCCTGCGCCCAGCCCGAGCCATTTCCTGAAAACAACAGCACAGGGAAAGACGAAGGCTAACTCGATGTCGAAAATGAGAAAGGCCAGTGCTACCGCATAAAACCTGAAGTTGAACAGAATCCAGGCAGGACCAACGGGCCGCTCGCCACACTCATAGGTGGTGAACTTGTCCGGGTTATCCCCTACCTGAGGGGCCAGCAGCCTTGAAACAGTAATGATCACAAAGGTCATGGCCAGCCCGAGGATGATGAAAATGAAAACATTGACGAAATTGAAAAACACACTAGTCCCCTATCTCTACCAAACCGATCTGCCCACAGATTCTCGGCAGGTAGCAGTATTGACACGAAATCTAGATTGATTAGTTTTCGTGATCAGAAACACCATAGAGGCGCACATTGGGGGAAAATGGGGTTAGTCCAAAGGACGACCCGATCAATATATACCACAATACTAGGAAAATGCTAACGAAAAAAAGGCCCACTAGAAACCGAGGAAGAGAACCGCAAAAGAAGTCAGCTAGAATGCACACGAGAGAGATAGATCGAGAGGTAACAATAACTTGAGCACCAGCAGCGCAACAGGAGAATTGTAACCCAAGGAAATGCTCAAGGCAAAAAAAAACAAGAATCCCGTTGCCATTAATTTGATTCATTTTATCGATCCCCTTGGCTAGCCCGGATGTTTCATGAATTGCTGTCGCGAGACCATGAAGCCCCACTCTTTTACCCACAACTTGCCGAAGTCGTGATCTCACTCCTTAATATTGACACCCTGTCTTTAGGCGTTATCTTGAAACCATTACCTAAGAATTTGATTAGCCCGCAGAGAAAACCGTGCAAAGTGGTAGCCTGAACCGGAACGATAAGGAGAGAGCCATGAATATAAAATCTATCTTGATAAGCTTGATATTGGTAGGAATGTCATCGACTGTTCAGGCCAAGATCATGACAAAGACAGTTTCTTACCAACATGATGGGGTGAACCTTGAGGGGTTTCTGGCTTACGACGATTCCTTAAAGGGGAAGCGACCCGCAATACTGGTTGTCCACGAATGGTGGGGACTGACCGATTATGTTCGCAGCCGGGCCAAGCAGTTGGCTGGTTTGGGATATGTGGCTTTTGCCTTGGATATGTATGGCAAAGGAAAAGTCACGCAACATCCCTCCCAGGCCGGGGAGTGGATGAGACAGGTGAGGAGCAATGTCTATCAATGGCAGCAGCGTGCCCTCGCAGGGCTGGAAGTGCTTAAGAAAGATCCGAGAACTGACGCCAACCGCATTGCCGCAATAGGATATTGCTTTGGAGGAGCCACGGTTCAGCAGCTTGCCTACAGTGGTGCAGATCTCAGCGGAGTGGTAAGCTTTCATGGTTCACTGATGCTGCCTATGAGTGATCAAATACAACGAGTCAAAGCCAAGATATTGATCTGTCATGGAGCGGCTGATCCCTTTACCAAAAGAGGAGAGATTGAGCAATACCTTTCTGCCATGGAAAAGGCCGGTTTAGACTATCAAATGATAATTTACGGGGGAGCCAGGCATGGCTTTACTAACCCCGGAGCGGACACCTATGGAATTGATGGTGTAAGGTACAGCAAGTCAGCAGATCTGAGATCCTGGGCAGACATGAAGGTCTTTTTTGCAGAGATTTTTCGCTAACCTGGATATTTCATGAATTGCTGTCGTGAGACCATGAAGGTGGGTGTGCCATTTTTCACCACGCTCCTCCTTTCCTCATTCCCTAGGCAGTCTATTGGGGCTGCCCATTCCTTGGCCAAGGGACTCAGTAAACCGCCACAGTCGCTGCAATAGACGCTTACGGATCACTGGTTCGCAGACGTTACCTACCCACCTTTATGGAAATTCTTGCTGACTGTTATGGTGATTTTTCGGATTGACAGAATTTCTCTAAGAAAGGTACCTTAGAATTGTTGGCTTTCATCTTGGAATGCAACAAGGGCGCGCCAGTCTAAATCCCCTGGCTTTTTCGGTCAGCACTTTCCTGGTAACGACTATGAGCAAGAAAAGAATAGCAAAGGATGGAGATCATCCCCTCCTCAGCCGCGAACACCAAGAACTGAAATCCCTGTGGGACATAACCCAATCACTCTACCAGTATCTCAATGTCGATGATCTCATTCGCCATATAATTAGACAAATAACAGAGGTGATGCAGGCAGAGGCAGTTTCTGTAATTTTGTACGATGAGGGGAAGGATGAGTTGGTCTTTTGCTGGTCTAGCGACATACCAGAACGGTTGGACAAACTCGAAGAGATCCGTATTCCTCCCGATCATGGGATAGCGGGCAGCGTATTTAAAAGTGGTAAAGCAGAAATCATACTAGATGTCAGCAATGATCCAAGGCATTACAGTACCGTCGACACTGCTACGCAATTTAGAACCGAATCTATGATAGCGGTACCTCTCAAAACCAAAGAAGAGACTATTGGTGTTCTCGAAGTTCTCAACAAGATTAAAGGTGATTTTGATGAGAAGAACTTAAACTTTTTAGTAACCTTGGCTCCTATCATTGCCATGGCACTCGACAATGCCAGGATGTGCACTGAACTTAACAGGGCATATAGTGAGCTTCAACTCGCAAACAAGGATAAAGACGAACTCATCGCCCAGACGAGAAACGAAGTTGCGTTCCTCAGGCGGGAGGTTGAGAGACATTATCGTTTTGACCGAATAATAGGAAATAGCGAGGCGATGCTTCAGGTTTTCAGACTGTGTGAAAGGGTAATTGACTCCGACATAACGGTTCTGGTGGAGGGCGAGACAGGCACGGGAAAAGAGCTCATTGCTCGCACTATCCATTTCAATGGATCCCGAAAAAACAACCATTTTGTGTCCCAGAACTGCGGTGGTATCCCTGACACCTTGCTGGCCAGCGAGCTTTTTGGTCACAAGAGAGGATCGTTTACTGGAGCCGTTAGAGACAAGAAAGGACTTTTCGAAATTGCTCACGGAGGCACGGTATTTCTGGACGAGGTGGGGGAGATGTCTCCGGCGATGCAGACGAGTCTCTTGCGCGTACTGCAAGAAGGCGAGATTAAGCCTCTGGGATCGGATCTGAGCAAGAAAGTCGATGTAAGAGTAATTTCGGCTACGAACAAGAATCTTGAAAAGGAGGTGCAAGAAGGAAGATTGCGAGAGGATCTCTTCTATAGGCTCTCGGTTTTCGCCATTAGACTGCCACCCCTCCGAGAAAGGGTGGGAGACATCCCGGTTCTGGCAAATCATTTTGTTTCTAAGTTCAGAAAGAAAACCAAGAAGCCTGTCAAAGGCTTGAGTCAGGAAGCCCTGGATGCTCTGTCCGCCTATCCCTTTCCGGGAAATGTAAGAGAACTGGAAAACGAAATCGAAAGAGCACTAGCCATGGTGACTGATGGCAACCTAATCGAATGGTCCAATCTGAGTGCTAAAATACGGGACACCTCGGCCGGTGGAATCCATGGGATCAAACCTCGCCACTCTCTGAAGGAAATGGTTGAGACCCTGGAAAAATCCGTACTCGTTGAAAAAATCCGGGAGCACCAAGGGAACAAGACCAGAGTGGCCGGTGATTTGGGTTTGAGTCGGAATGGTTTGATGAAAAAGATGCGAAGATACGGACTCTAAGCCCACCTGCCAACTTTGTGATCACACAGTGCCAACTTAGTTAACAGTAGATAAGCAATTGGAAACAAAGGTTATTTTTGCATAGAGAGGGAATGTTGCCAACCTAGTTAACTCCCGCACCCCACAACAACCACCTTTTTCCTTCCAAGTCTAGAACCGTTCACAGGAAATACTTGCTATAATTACGATATGTTAGCTAAGTTACAAGTGGTTAATCTCAGGTATTGAGAAACTGGCACACAAGTTGCGTTGTCATGAAGGGCAAGAGGAATTTTCACTTTGCGCTTTTTTATCGAGAAGGGCCATGAGCACACCAGCAATAAGAATGAAAGGGGAAAATAAACCGGTCGACCTCCCAGAGCAATCGGGGAAAAGGACCTTGAAGAATACAAGCTGGAAAGAGATAGCCAGGCCTGTGCCCTGCTACTTAGTTATGTGTGTCAGCGCCGTTTTTCAAGCGATCCTGGCAGTCCTGCTCCTGCCCTATACACTACTCAACCATTAGAGATAAGAGAAAAGCGCTTTGCCCCCCTGCCCTCTCCCCGGTCAGATATTTGCGTCAAGGACTGTTGCCGCAAATATTTTTTCTCTTCATTTATGTGTAAATCCTTCCTTTCTCTGTGCTATTCTTGTTTCCTCTTGGTCATGAAGAGCCCGACCGTTGCCTGCGGCCCGATAGTGGTTCTAGAGAGGACCAAAACATCCACGAGGATGTTCCCTTTGGTGTTAGGTTCCGGCCTTCAGCTCTATCACTCCTGACCCTGACACCTCATAAATAACCTGATACGGCAGGAGGCTGAAACTGAAATGAACACTGAGAATGTTACTAAAGAGGAATCACTCGATCCTGAAGATTGGCAACTCATGAGAAATTTAGGCCATCGGATGGTTGACGACATGCTGACCTACCTGGAGACTGTGCGTGACCGCCATGTATGGCAGCCTGTGCCCAATGAAGTAAAGGCATTCTTCAGACAGCCCCTGCCAATGGAAGCGCAGGGAGCCGAACATACCTACCGTGATTTCTTGCAATACGTGCTCCCCCACCCCATGGGAAACATTCATCCCAGATTCTGGGGCTGGGTGATCGGAACCGGCACACCCCTGGGCATGTTGGCAGATATGCTGGCAGCGGGAATGAATCCCAACGTTGGCGGTGCCGATCATGTGGCCAATTATGTTGAGTCACAAGTGCTCCACTGGTGCAAACAAATGCTGGCCTATCCCGACGAAGCAAGTGGTTTGCTGGTGAGCGGAGGTTCTATGGCCAACCTTGTCGGTTTGACTGTGGCAAGAAACACCAAAGCCGAATTTGACCTGCGCCAAGATGGCATCTACGCCTCGGACCGCAAGATGACCCTCTATGGTTCCACTGAAACCCACAGTTCGGTGCAAAAAGCGGTCGAGCTGTTGGGCCTGGGAGGCAGTGCTTTTCGTCAGGTACCCGTCGACAAGGATTTCCAAATAGACTTGCCGGAATTGGAGAGCACTATAGCTCGGGACAGGCGAGGAGGTTGCCAACCCTTTTGCGCAGTCGGTAACGCTGGAACTGTCAACACCGGAGCAATCGACGACTTGGAAGCACTTGCTCGGATCTGTCAGCGGGAAAACATGTGGTTCCACGTTGACGGTGCCTTTGGCGCCCTGGCCGGCTTGTCCCTCGAACTCCGCCCGCTGGTAGCCGGGATGGAAAAGGCCGACTCTCTCGCCTTTGATTTGCATAAGTGGATGTATATGCCCTATGAAGTTGGCTGCGCCTTGGTCAGACACGAGGAGGCCCACCGCAAAGCCTTTGCCCTGACTCCCGATTACCTGACCCACGCTGACCGCGGATTAGCGGGAGGTAAAATCTGGTTCAGCGATTATGGTGTACAATTATCCCGTGGCTTTCGTGCTCTCAAAGTGTGGATGTCCATAAAAGAGCATGGTGTCCAAAAATACGCAAAACTCATCGAGCAAAACGTCGATCAAGCCCGCTACCTGGCCATGCTCGTGGAAGATGCAGCAGATCTCCAGCTACTGGCCCCGGTTCCACTGAATATTGTCTGTTTTCGATTTATAGCTGACCGATATGACAATGACACCCTCAATGAGGTAAACAAAGAACTTCTCATTCGATTGCACGAAAGTGGCATTGCAGCGCCTTCTTACACTTCAATCAACGGCAACTATGCACTTCGAGTGGCAATTACCAACCACCGCAGCAGGAGGGACGATTTTGAGCTTTTGGTGGAAGAAGTGGTACGTCTAGGCAATACATTGTTGGACGACGCCAGATTCTGCAGGAGATCTCCAGGCTAAGTATTTTCCGAGGGAGCAGATTACTCTACCGAACGGATGCTGTCCCTCTTTGGGTTTCATCTAGATATCCTCTTTAGAAAAGGTGACTATGCAACAAAGCATCAAGGATCGCCTTGGAGTAATTTTCGACATAGACGGGGTGCTCTTGAACTCTTACAGGCTACACTACGAGTGCTGGCGAGCTATTGCCGAAAAACATGGTATTACTTTAAGCGAAAGGGATTTTGACCCCCTCTTTGGTCGAAGAGGAAGTGAAATCGTCCGTGAGATCTGGGGTGGAGATCTCCCTCCAGAGCAGGTTGCCTCAATTCACCAGAGAAAACAAGCCCAGTACCGCGAAAATCTGCAGCAAAACTTTCCTCTCATGGATGGCGCAATTGAACTCATCGACAGTTTAGCTGCAAAAGGGTTTGTCCTGGGGGTTGGCTCCTCGGCACCGCCAGAAAACGTAGCACTGTCATTACGTGGGCTGGCGCGAACGAACTCCTTTGCGGCAGTTGTCACCGGAAGTGACGTAACCCGCGGCAAACCAGATCCAGAGGTCTTCTTGCTGGCAGCCCAACGGATGGAGATAGAACCTTCAGCTTGTGCTGTAATCGAGGATGCGCCTGCCGGGATAGCAGCTGCTCTTGCCGGCGGTATGACCGCAATTGCTCTGGCGGGTACCGCACCTCCCGAGAGCCTAACTACGGCCCATCTAGTCGTAACCTCGCTCCGACAATTATCCCCCGAAGGGATATCTGAGCTGATCCTAAGTCGTCGCCATCTCGGCTGACCTATCTCGCTCCGGCGCAAGTCTGTCATACAGAAATAAGCCTAAATCTAAAGACTAGAAACATCCTCAAACCACAAAGGTCCCAAAGTACACAAAGAAGACTGCTCAGTGAAAGAAGATCTTTGTGGTCTTTGTGTCCTTTGTGGTGATACGACGAATCAGCTCCAAATAGCACGAGTTGTGACCCAGTCGAAAATCCGATCGCCATCTTACTTGTCAGTTCTTCAATGTGGCCTCACTCAGCTTCAAGGTCACCAATCCAACCGTAGGAATCCTTCCGCTAACCTGGAGGGGTATTCGCAGCTGTGGGTCGAGGTAAATAGCTATGTCTTCATGCATTCCGAGAAAAGAGAAGTTCTCCGCATTTTTCTTGTCTGACACCAAGGGGACAGACTTTACTGTTACCATTCGTCCATCAAGCTTACCTTTTTTCCGAACTGTACCTTCCCCACTTTTCAGGGAATAATCAACCTCGAGACTCTCCAATCGCTGGTAACCTAGTGTTACTCGATGCAGTTGCTGCTTGCCAAAAACGCACAGTGATAAAATCTTGCCTTCTCTGTCAATTGGAGCGGCGGACAAAAGGTATATGAGGAGCATCGGATCAACCACTTGCGGGCACCCTAGCCGAGTCAGATCGTAGGGATAGAAGCTCGTCCTCACGTCTGTCCATTTTGCCGGATCCAGTGAGGTCTCAGCCTTGACCCTGGGCATTCTCCGCAGCCGATGGACCCCTTCCCCACTGAACCAATAGGCTCTCTCGATGTCATCCTTCCCACGGCGTAATCGAACCCTGTAGAAGGAGTTTGCATTTTGGGGATCAAACAAAACCTGATTCCACAGCCTTACCGGTCGACTGAAGATGTAGTCTATAATTCTCTTTACCTCGAGATTGTAGACTCCCTGGCACACGGTTGGCAGTGGAACGCGCTGGGGGTAGGTTCGCCAGATCGATTCGAACTCCAGGGTGGAATAGGGAGCCAGCCGAATGTCAACCTCCACGTCCACAACAGTCTTTTCGGCGCGAAAGGAAAGATCACTCCAGAGCACTCTGTTGGGCTCGAAATTGAGAGGCTCAAAAGACTGGGCATTGGCAGGGCAAGGAGAATACATCACAAAAACAAAGCACAACAGGATCAGGTTTGCCGAGAATCTTGTCCCGGTTTTCATGCAAATTCTCCTAGCCAATGTAGTAACGCTTCTTTCCAAGCAAAAGGTAAAAGCGATGCTCTTCTTCGTCTTCCTCGATGAATTCTGCCAGTTGATAGTAGGCGGGCCGCAGGAAGCGCGCAGGAATGGCATCTTCAGTAACTTTACAATAAAGCACATTCCCTTCGCCTACCCAGAGAGTCCGTGGGTTGAGGGGCTCATGGGTGGGTAGATGCTTTATGGAAAGGTAGAACCGTTCTTGCCCTTCCTTTTCTCTTGCTTCCTCCCGCAAAACGCTGGTAACGACCAGCGGTGTGTCTTCCACTTCCAGATAGCACCTCTGTTTGTCCATCTGGATGATATAGCGCCCACTGGACTCGTCTTTCCTCAGGTGCTGGCAGAGGTGTGAGACTATGTCACCACGCTGCATGACGCTTCCGCGATAGTACCAATCCCCTTCTTGGTCGATAAAGATACCGCAGGGAACTAGTTCGTTTTCGCTTAGCGCCAGTTCAGGTTCGTTTTCCCTATTCATTGACATTTCTAAAAATCCGAAATCCGCATTCCGAAATCTGAAATCCCCATTCGTTCCATGTCCCATGCTCCAGGTCTATAGCTAATATTCAAAACTCTTTTTTGCTATCTAGTAAAAGAGTAACCGGTCCGTCGTTTACTAGTGACACCTCCATCATTTCCTGGAAGCGCCCGGAGGCCACGGTCACACCGAGACTCCTGGCATGATCGATAAAAGATTCATATAATGCTTCGGCCTTGGCGGGCTCGGCCGCGGCCACAAATGAAGGTCTTCTTCCCTTGCGGCTGTCTCCCCAGAGGGTAAACTGGGATACAGCCAACAGGCTACCACCTACATCGAGGAGAGATCGATTCATCTTGCCCTGTTCATCAGCAAATATCCTTAGATGAACCACTTTCTCCGCCATGTACTTGGCATCCTCTGGTTCGTCTTTGTGTCCTACTCCCAGCAGAACCAGAATTCCTTGGTGGATGCACCCCACCTCCTGGCCCTCAATCCGCACACTTGCCTCACTCACTCTTTGCACTACTGCTCTCATTTTTCATTTCTCATTTTTTCGGCTCTCAGCATTCAGCGGTCAGCAATTATTGCCAGCACAAATACCACAGGTGCAAGCTAATGGCTGACGGCTGAAAGCTTACAGGGATGACTCCCCTTCTAATAGCTTAAACAACCGCTTCCAAAGTTCGTCTTTTCCTTCACCAGTTACGGCCGAGAACTGCACCAACTTTTCTGCCTTACTTCTGAGTGCTTTGGCAATAGCAGCAATCTGTTTATGCCGTTTGTTTTTGGAAAGCTTGTCCACCTTGGTGGCTACGGTTACGACATCTATGGACACCGTCTGGAGCCAATGCCAGAGGTCTAAGTCCTCTTTGGAAGGTTCACGGCGAATATCTAGAAGAAGGACCATTCCCCTGAGATTAGCCCTGCCAGTCAGATAGGTCTCCACCATGGGTCGCCAACGCTTTTGCACCTCAGCGGGCACCTTTGCATAGCCATATCCAGGCAGGTCCACAAAACGGTAGACCTCATTAATCTCAAAAAAATTGAGAAGCTGTGTGCGACCAGGCGTCTTACTGGTACGTACCAGTTTCTTGCGATTCAGTATCTTGTTGATGAGGGAAGACTTACCCACATTTGAACGGCCAGCGAAGGCCACTTCCGGTAGGTCCGCAGGTGGGTACTGCTCAGGGGTCACCGCACTGCAAACGAATTTGGCTGAACGAATGATCATGATTGTCGCAAAGCGTCAGGCGCATAGCGCATAGCGTCGCAAATGGTTAGGGAAAGCGAAGACTTATTTGGCTCTGACCACTTTAGGAGTTGACTAGACCTTGGCTAATATTTAAACCGCTCGTTATGCTCCTGCGGTTTGACATCCGCTATGCGCTCTGCGCTCTGCGACTTTCCAGGTAACGCTCCAACCGATCCATGCCCTCAGCTATGTTCTCCAAAGAGTTCGCGTAAGTAAGCCGGATGTAGCCCTCAGCGTTCGGGCCGAAATCAACTCCCGGAGTAACACCCACCTTGGCATTGTGAAGAATGTCGAAGGCGAAACCGTAGGAGTCGCTGCTGAACCTCTTGGCGTTGGCGAGAACATAGAATGCACCAGTGGGTTCGACGGTTATACCAAAGCCCATTTTCTTGAGCCGCTGTATCATGTAGCGCCGCCGCTCGTCATAGGTGCTTACCATGCGCGCCACTTCTTCAGCGGCTTGCTTACTTCTCAGGGCTTCAACTCCAGCCCATTGGGCCATTGCGCTGGCAGAGATGAAAAAATTCTGCTGCATCTTCTGCATCGGTCGGACGAAACGTCGAGGCGCAATAACATAGCCCAACCGCCAGCCAGTCATGGCATACAGCTTTGAGAAGCCATTCAAGACAAAACACTCTTCAGTGTATTCTAGAATAGTATGTTCTTTCCCCTCGTACACCAAGCCATGATAGATCTCATCTGAGATAACCTTCGATCCGAGATCAGCAATCTCAGCCATCCTCTCTGAGGAAAGAATGTTTCCGGTAGGATTGGCCGGGGAGTTGATGAAGATACCCCTGGTGCGAGATGTCATTTTCCGACGGATTTCTTCGGGCCGAAATTGGAAACCATCTTCTTCAGCCACGGGTATCCTGATTGGAACTCCCTCGACAAATCTGATGAAGTTGGGATAACAGGCATAATGTGGGTCTGAGATGATTACCTCATCTCCTGCCTCTAGTAAGGCCCCGAAAATCAGCAACATGGCAGGAGAGGTTCCAGAGGTAACAATAATTTGATCTGGAGCAATGTTCACTCTATATTTTTCTTTGTAATGTTCACAAATGGCTTCCCGCAGTTCCAAAAGTCCCAGACTGTGGGTGTAGTGGGTCTTTCCTTCTCTCAGCGACCTTTCACCGGCTTCGCGGATACAGGTGGGAGTATCGAAATCCGGCTCTCCCACCTCCAAATGGATTACGTGCTCGCCCTCCTTTTCGAGTTCCTGGGCGCGCTCGAGCACGTCCATAACTATGAAAGACCTCATTTCTTCGGCGCGTTTGGTGATCACAGGGAAATGCCTAAATTTTGGTACTCGGTAATTGGTGATTGGTTATGGGTCGTTGAAGACGTCAGTCACAGAGGTCAGAAGTCGGAGATCAGAGATCAGCTTTCTCCCTGACCTCTGACATCTGATCTCAGACATCTAAGTTCTGCCCGCTTCCAGCTGTCTGCTCACAGCTGTAAACTGATAGCTTTTTTTAGATCACCTTATAGAGCGGGTATTCGATTATACCCTCTGCCCCGCGCTTCATGAGGGCGGGAATGAGTTCACGTACCTGATCCTTGTCGACCACAACCTCAATTGCCAACCACTCACTCTGGTAAAGGTGGGATACAGTTGGGGCATTCAGGCTGGGAAGAATTTCCATCACATCCCCCACCTTGTCCTCAGGGACGTTCATCTTCAGTCCAACCATATTCTCAGCTTTTAATGCACCTTGCAGAAGCAGGGAAATCTGCTCTATTTTTTCCCTTTTCCAGGGGTCTTTCCAGGAGTCCAAATTGGCAATCAGCTGAGTGTTGGACTGCATTAGCTCATGAACTATTCTCAAGCCATTAGCCCGCATAGTACTGCCCGTCTCGGTGACTTCAACGATAGCGTCACACAACCCGTCAATGACCTTAGCCTCGGTGGCACCCCAGGAAAACTCCACCGTTACGTTTACATCCTGTTCCTTGAAGTAGCTCCGGGTGAAGTTCGTCAGTTCTGTAGAGATCTTTTTGCCTTCTAAGTCGGCCAGCTCTTTGATTTCCGAGTCCATGGGAACTGCCAGCACCCATCGAGTCGGCCTTTGACTCACCTTGGAGTAGACTAAATCTGCAACCACTTTTACCTGGGAGCCGTTTTCGAGTATCCAGTCTTTCCCTGTAAGCCCTACATCGAAGGTGCCACTCTCAACGTAGCGTGACATTTCCTGAGCCCGACAAATGGAGCAAGTCATTGTGGCGTCATTGATCTCAGGAAAGTAATTGCGAGAACTGAGGGAAATTCGCCATCCGGATTTTTGAAATAAACTTATAGTGGCGTCTTGAAGGCTGCCTTTGGGCACGCCCAGTCTCAACTGTTGCACGGTTTACCTTACCTCCTTATTTTATTCAACCAAGCCACATCCACATCCTAAACAGCTACAAATCATGAGTTGCGGGGTGTATGGTCGACAACAAGAGTCTCAAACCTAAATCCGAAATCCGCAATCTGCAATCCGAAATCTGCGATCTGAAGTCTCACTTATAGACTTCCTTGGGGTCAAATACTCTGGTCGCCGTGGTTACGAGTTCGCCGTCCTCAACCTTGCGGTAGAAGCAGCTGGCATAGCCCTCGTGGCAGGCGGCTCCACCTATCTGGTGCACCTTGAGCAGTACTGTATCCTGGTCGCAATCCAGGTAAATGGCACGAACCTCTTGAATGTGGCCGGAAGTTCCCCCTTTGAGCCACAATTTTTGCCGAGAGCGGCTCCAGTAGTGAGCTCTGCCACTGGCGAGAGTCTTCTCCCAGGCCTCCTCGTTCATGTACGCCAACATCAATACCTGGCCGGTGTCATCGTCCTGAACGATAGCCGGCACCAGCCCTCCACTTTTTTGGAAGTCAAGCATGTTCTTCCTTCCCAGGCCAAACCATTCTCTTCACACTCGCTTATATCTTAGATCCAGGCACTTGTTGTTATTATACCCGCCTGGCTTTGTCAAGCCAGTCATTTTACACTTTTCCTTTTCCATCAACCATTTCTCATTTGTCATCAGTTCGTATACTTGGGCAGATTCGGTGTGTCCTTTGTCCGAAGCCCTGGCTCCAACCCAAAGCGAAACGGCAGCGGGGAACACTGAAACCTTGGTAGTGGTGAAATGGTTAATGGCAGTGACTGAGCTGGCCACAGGCTGCCATGATTCCGGCTCCGCGGCTCTGGCGCAGGGTGGCGGTGAAATGCTTGTCCTGGAGTATCTTTTGGAATTCTTCCACACTGGAGGGCGAAGGAGCTTTGAATTTAGCCCCGGGATATTCGTTGAATGAGATGAGATTAATCTTGGCCCGAAGACCTCTCAGTATCTTGGTCAGCTTTCGAGCTGCCTCCTGTGAGTCATTCACACCACCGAGGAGAAGGTACTCGAAGGTAATCCGGTTACGCCGGGGCAGTTCCAAATCTCGGCAGGCCTCGAGCAGTTCTTCCAGAGGATACCTCTTATTGATGGGCATGACGCGAGATCTTGTCTCGTTGTCCGCAGCGTGGAGGGACACAGCCAGTTTTATCGGGAAAAGACTACTCAATGTGAGCATTTCCGGAATCAACCCTACGGTGGATAAGGTGATTTTCCTGGTGGAGAAATTTAGGCCCCGGTCTGAAGTGATTATTTCCAGCGCCTTGATCACCTGCTCCAGGTTGGCAAGAGGCTCTCCCATGCCCATAAATACGAGGTTGGTCAGCCGTTCACCCGCAGTGATCTCCCTGCGGGCTGCACATATCTGATCAACTATTTCACCGGCAGTTAAATCCCGGCGAAATCCGGCTTGTCCAGTCAAACAGAAGCGACATCCATAGGCGCAGCCAACCTGGCTGGAGAGGCAAAGGGTGAGCCTCTCTCCCTCGTCAATGAGCACACTTTCGATGCGCTCTCCATCCTGAAGTCTCAACAGAAGCTTTCGCGTCCCGTCAACATCGGTTAGGATCTTCTCCCGCTCCACCAGGGAGATGCGCGCGTTTTCGACCAGCCAACTGCGAAAATCCTTGCTCAAATCGGTCATTACCTGAAAATCTTCGGCGTTCTGTGAATAGAGCCATCTCAGGAGTTGCCTGGCTCGGTAAGCAGGCTCTCCCTCTTGCTTGACCCACATCTCCAGCTCAGCGGGCGTGAACTCTTTGAGAAAAACAGATGCGCTCATTTGCGTTTCACCTGATATTTATCGTTTACCCGGTCTTGCAGACAAACAACATTAAACCTCGAGACATTCCCCTCCTCAAACCACTTTCTGCCAATTTCCTGACAGGTGTTGCACCCTTTCCTGGGAATGTGGATGGCGAGAAGGTGATTTTTGGTGTCGGCATAGGAGTCGATCCTCAAGACGCCAGCACACTCTCTGCAAACCCGAATAACCTCTTTTTGTTCCTCAACGATGTTGTCTGTATCGTAGAAAACGGTCTTGCTGCGCTCGATAAACTCTTTGCCCTCCAGGTACTTCTCACGCTTGGCTTGGCATTGCTTCCTTTCCTCCAGCAGGAAGTTACAGTTGGCGCTTATAGCGGCTCTCACCTCCTCAGTCTGACGAATCTCTTCCAGATCGTAATCTGGCTCTTGAACCCAAGAATAATCAATACCGGCGAGTGCCAAGATAATCCCAACGTTCACGTAAGGTAAGGCCCCCTCAATAGAGTATCCACCTTCGAGCACAGCGATGTGAGGCTTGAGCTTGTCAGTTAACCTTGCATACCCTTGGGCGCAAAAGTTCATTGCCGTAATGGGGTCGCTGTAATGATTGTCCTGGCCCGCTGAGTTTATGACAATCTCGGGGTTGAATTCTTCCAATAGGGGTAAAACCACCCGATCCATCACATAGAGAAATCCTTCCTCGGAGGTCTTGGGGGGCAGAGGGATGTTTATCGTGGTGCCAAGAGCATTGGGACCACCCATCTCCCGGGGAAAGCCAGAGCCAGGATACAGGGTGCGACCATCCTGGTGCATGCTAATGAAAAGAGTGTCCGGGTCATGCCAATAGATGTCCTGGGTGCCGTCTCCGTGGTGGCAATCCGTGTCCACAATAGCCACACGGTTCACCCCGTAGGTGTGACGTATGTGCTCTATCATTATGGCTTCGTTGTTAATGTTGCAGAAGCCCCGAGCACCGTGAACAACCCGCATGGCATGGTGCCCAGGTGGCCTCACCAGAGCGAAACCACAGTCTACCTTGCCTTCGAGCACCGCGTCGGCGACGGTCATGCATCCCCCACTGGAAATACGGTGGCTTTCGGTAACCACATCTTCCATTTTCGGCACGCAAAAGTGGACACGCTCCACTTCCTTGCTAGTCGCAAGGGAAGGGTTGAATTCCACCAACCCCTCTATGTCCAAAATACCTTCTTCAAAAATCTGGTCCTGAGTGTAGAGCAGACGTTCTTCCCTTTCTGGATGGGTCTCACTGATAGCCCAGTCAAAGGCCGGAAAAAAGACCAGACCCGTTTTTCTGCTCGCCTTCATGCCGCCGCCTCGCTATAGGGAGTGATGAGACCGGGCTTGATTTGAGCCTTCACCCTGATACTCCTTCCCACGGGGTAGAATCCCTCTACCATTTTGAATTCCTGATCCTCCAACAACTCCATCTTTAAATCTTCTTCCCTGGCTCCGAGCCTCAGAGCTTTCTTCCGTAAGAGGTTAAAAGCAATTTGGGTTACTTCTTTCTTGGTGGCTCTCCAGTCGATTTCGTCCACATAGCCCTCTTCCGGGGCAACTACGTAGCGGCGATTCGTGTCAGCCATTACCGTCACCATACAGGTGGTTCTGGCCATAGCTGCTCCAATAGCGTTGGCCACATCGTAATCAGGAGGTACCCTGGCCTGCCAACCGCTCATAGTTTCAAGCCGCGGAGCAAGCTCTTTGGCCGGACCCCCTATAACGATCAGCCCTGAGGGGTTTACTTGTCGTCCCTTGAGCAGTTCGTGAATGGTATAGACTGGCTGCTGGTTAACCCGTTCCACCAATGCGTAGACCGTTTCGAGAATGAGAGCACAGGTTTTGGAAACCACTTCCTCCGCTGCCTCCTCCAAGTTCTTGCCCATTCTTTCCGCCAACCTACGCATTCCCTCAATGGCTCTTTGCTTTTGCCCGCCTTGAGCTAAACCCAGGGTAATCAGGGCGTCAGTAGGAGTTGGCTCTGGACCTCCATGGGCAAGGGCCCGGCCCTTCCTTTCTGGTCCAATTCTCAGTTCTCCGCCCTGCAGCCGCACCCAGCTGTCGCCGCCGACACCTAGAGAAAAAGTTCGGAGGCCCCGCACCAGAGTGTTAAAGCCCCCCATCCGTATTCCCAAAGGCTTGAGTAAAGGCACCCCGTCTACCAATATAGCGATGTCGGTGGTAGTGCCGCCAATGTCCAAGACCACTTCTTCCTTTATTCGATCTGCAAAAGTGAGCGTACCCATGACACTCGCCGCCGGCCCGGAGAGAATGGTCTCCACTGCATATTGCTCTGAAACCTCCTGGGCCATTGTGCCTCCGTCTGCCTTGAGTATCTCCAAGGGCACTTGGATTCCCTCTTTCTCCATGCAACCCCGGGTTGCATGGTAGAATTTGCGACTAATCGAGGTCACGGCAGCATTGAGGTAGGCGGTGGCAATCCGTCGGCCAAAGTTGAGATGCCCGGATAGTTTGTGACCCAGAGTAACGCTGTCAAAGTTGTCCGCCAACAATTCGCCCATTTTCAATTCGAGTTCAGGATTTCTGACGCTAAATTTACTCACCAATGCCAGATTGTGTACATTCTTAGCGCTCAATTCCTCCTTAATCTTCAGTATTTGCCCTTCACTAACGGGCGCCACCACTACACCTCTGTGATCAACGGCACCGCTCACGCAATAGTAGTGGTCGCCTATGACGTAAGCCCACGGGTTAATACCCGGTCCGCTGGCAACAACTACTCCCACTGGTTCTATTTTATCCTGTACAATGGCATTTGTGGCCAAGGTAGTGCTGACCACTACTCGATCAATGGATTGGACCTTTAAGCCGTGTATGGCTTCAAAGAAGCCAAAACAGACGGTCTGGAGAAGATCCTCCTCGTCGGTAAGAAGCTTTACCTTGTTGACGATCTCTTTACCCTCAAGCACCACCACGTCAGTGTGTGTTCCCCCGACATCTAAGCCAACAATCATCAATCACCTCTCGGCCAAATGAGTAGAGCGTTTGCCGGCTAGCAAAGATAGCAGATACTTGTGCGAGAGTCGAGAGTATTTAGATTTGGGGATGCGGATTTTGGCTTGGGGATTTGGGAATTAGAAAATTAGTCGATTAGAGAATCAGGGAATTAGTCAAATGGTCGATTGGTCGAGTGGTCAAATGGTTAAAAACGTAGAAGGCGTAGAAGACGCAAAATGGTGAATGGTGAAGGGGAAACGGTACATAACGTTATTCGTTATTGGTCACTCGGAGAACTACAACCCATAACAGGTCCTAACTTGGAACTTGAAACTTGAAACCTTGACCTGCTGTCGTCTGTCCTC
>JAJDNB010000259.1 GCA_022340905.1 Deltaproteobacteria bacterium
TGCTGCTTACCGCTTACCATCTATTGCTATGGTTCAACTTTCGGGTTCGGACGGAATTCGCATCCTCGCCCCGGCCAATTTCTTTTCCATATCCTGGAACCGCTCCTTACGATATCTCAGCAGCTTCTTCTCAACATCAGGATACTCTTTCATCAGCTTGCGCATGGCACTGTAACTAAGCTCGGCGAGGACGGTCGTCTCGAGGGCGGTCACCGATTCCGAACGGAACTTCCCTGCCAATAGGGACAGTTCGCCGAAGATCTCTCTCGGGCCCAACACGGCCAATTCCAGCTCATTGTCTCGCTGATCTTTGGTGAAGACCCTGACCTTACCGTCCAGCACCGCATAGATAGATCCGCCGAGATGCCCTTGTTGAATGATCAGTTCACCCGCGTCGAAAACGTGAAATGCCGCATTTTCCACAAGTCGCCGGTAGTCGGTCTCCTCCAGGGAAGAAAATAGAGGAATCCTGGCGATGACATCCTGGATTCGCTCCAGCCTTTGTAGTGTTCCACCCTGGCCAAGGTGATCAGCGTCTTCCTCCACCGCGGCCAGAAGAATTTCCACAGTCTCGAGATACTGGGTTCTCCCCTGGGGTACGTCCATATCGAAAAAGTAAAACTCGACCTCCCCGATCCTAAAAGTATCACCCGGCCTGAGTTTCAGATTGTCAACCCGTTTGCCCTCAAAGACAATGCCATTGACGCTGCCGAGATCTTCAATTATCCAGTTGTCCCCCTCGAGGCTCAACCTGGCGTGCTGGCGGGAGACCGTCTGGTGCACCACCGTGATGGTATTTTCAGGGGCGCGACCAATGGTGGTGGTCTCTGACAGAGGGTAAATGGTTCTCTGAAGCCCTTGTCTCAATCCCAGGGCAAAAGTTTTCATGGGCAGCCCTCATCGTGCTGACATAGAGCATAGGGCATAGGGCATAGAGCAGAGAGAAAGTAGTGTAGTCGGTAGCCAGTAGCCAGTAGTTAAAAAGAACTCGATCTCGATGGTCTTTCTCCTGGCTCCTATCTCCTGCCTCCTGTCTCCTTTTCTATAGGGTGAGATACTCGACATAAAACTTTTTGTTGAGATAACGGTATATGAGAAATGCACCATCGTTCAGTAATTTGCCGTCGGCTGTTGTTTGCTGGGGATATCCGACCATAAAAATCTCGTTTGTTTTCTTTGTTTCTTCTTTTTCTTCCAGAGTCCAGAGAAAATAGCTCAACCCATATTCTTTCTTTCCCTGAAACATGTTTTGCATTGTTCTCGGGCTGATCAACTTTTTTTCTTCGATGGTCAATACCCGATATCCGCCGTTATTTGAGATGACACCTATGAGAAGGCACTTTTCCTTGTCGTGTCCGTCAAGGATAACGTCGGGTATATTGTCCTTGTTGGCATCGACGATCAAGGCAAAAGGAAGTTTGTGCGGGCTATCTTTTTGATGATCTTCTTTCAAAATCGTTGGTGTGTAGTCTTCCAACTTCCACATGGCAAAGTCTGGATTAAAAGCCTCAATGGCCTTTTTCATTTTAGGAGGAAGAACAATGATGCCCTGGTCTTTGTTGATTACCGGCTGTTGGTTGGACTCGGCAAAAGAACAGGCAGTAAGACTGACTATAAAAATTAGAAAAATGATCTTTCTGATTTCCATGTTCCCTTTCCTGGAACAAGATTCGTTGATTAGAAAATTAGAGAATCAGTCAATTCGTCAAATGGTCAAATCACGTGAGCATAGGGCATAGAGTTTAAAGACAAAAAAAGACTCCACACTTCGTCACTCGGTTTACGGTTTACCCTTCACCGTTTACCGTTTACTCAGAATCGCCCGCTTGTGAAAACAGTACGAAAGCTTTGCATATTTTGTTCCAGGTTGGGAAGGCAATTGGGAAATTGGAGAGTTAGAGAATTAGGGAATTAGAGAACTCGTAGAAAACGTAGAAGGCGTAGAAACCGTTAAAACCGTTGAAATCGTTCAAGTCGTGAATAGTAGATAATAAACGATAAATTATTTACCTATTTGACTAATTCCCTATTTGACTTATTGACTAATTTCCTTGCGGATAACGTATAACGGATAGCGAATAACATCCTGAGCCGTTCACCATTTGCGGCTTATTGCGCGAAGCGCCCTGAGCCTGTCGATGGGTTTAACGCTGGTGAGGTTTATTTGATATGGACAGTTATTGAATGTTCTTTTATGCCGTTGTTGCCATAACCCAGAACGTTCCACTGAGCATTCATGGGCTGTTCACCCCCTTTGGTGTCAGTGGCGCGGGCCATGATGGTAAAATCTCCACTCCTTTTCACCTCCCACACATACTGCCACTGCCTCCAACCAAAAGGCTCGTGTGGGCCGATAAGTTCGGCAACCTCCCAAGACTTACCGTTGTCTACTGACACCTCGACACGCTCGACATCTACTTCTCCAGCGTAGGCGGCACCCAGTATGGTAACCGGCCCTGCCTCGAGCGTTTCACCGGGCAAGGGTTGGGTGATTATCGACTTCAGCTTGATTCTTTTTACCACCTCTCCTGACTTGGGATCTTCACCCTTTTGGTGTACCCGGTAGGCATTATCCATGTAAAAGCCTTCAAAGGGGTGATCGAGAACGGTGATCTTGTACAGCCACTTAACGCAGTTTGCCCCGGTCCAGCCAAGGGCCAGAGCCCTGAGGGGATAACCATGCTCCAGCGGCAAAGGCTCACCGTTCATCTCGTAGGCAAGGAGGGTGGAAGACATGGCCTTATCAATGGGGATACTGCGAACAAACTTGATTCCTGCGGACCCCAGTGGCTTATCCAGTCCCTCAAAGGCTATATGTTTTGCCTCCTCCTTTAAACCTGCCTTCTCGAGCAGATCTCTGAGCCAGACACCACCCCAGACGGCATTACCCACCCCACCGATGGTCCAGGGATTGCCCGAGGCCTTTTCCTCCAGGAGCGAGCGGCCATTTCCGGAGCATTCCAGGGTGTTGGATACAATTGCTTTGGGCATGCGGATAATCTGCTCGAAACTGAAACGGACGCTCTTTTCCACCTCGCCTTCGATTATGAGCTCCCACTGAGATAGGTCTATGGGCTCCTTCATGATTTCACCCTGGTTTCGCTTGAAGAATACAGCGTTGGGAGTTATCCATGAGCGCAGATATTCGATGGGGGTCTCGGCGTTTAATGGCTTTTCACTCATTACGCGAATTTTCTTTTCCATTGGTTTCAACTCCGTTAGTTGAATAGGCGATTAGGGAATTAGTCGATTAGGGAATTAGAAAATTTGTTAATTCGTTAAAAGCTTTTAATACGGCTTACAGCTTACCATACTGGCATAGGGCATAGGGAAATAATTTCGAATTTCGGATTGCGGATTTAAAATCAAGGAGTCAGGAGTCAGGAGTCAGGAGACAGGAGAAAAGAGATTAAATGCTTTTAGGAACTTCTGCGGTTTGAACGACTTCAACGATTTATCGGACGCTATGCGCTCTGCGCTTCGCGCTATGCGTGTTTTATCAACTTTCAGAAAGCTCCTGGAAGCTTTCTTCATCCAATTCAACGATCTTCCAGTACCTTTCCGGCGACTGTGCCATTTTGAACCGGATTTCTTGTCCCGTATGTTCGTTTACGACCGTCACCAGCGCAATGCTGCCCTCGGTTTGTATGTCAGCTAAAGTGGAGCCGAGCAAAGGGGAACCCTTCCTGTCATCGTTGCCGCTTTCAATGAGTTCTGTGATCTGTTGTCTAATTTGTGGCTTCAGAGCTTCCAGCATTTTAGGCAACATCATCATAGCGAGCTCTTTGTCAAATTGTGGACCAGGTCTTCCCCAATCACCTGTTGGCTGATTTTCTTCCATTTCTGCGAGAGCTTGTTCCACAGCATACTTGGCAAGATGATCCACGATTCTATCGATATCCAAATACTTGTGGAACTCAGCGCTGTCACGGTTTTTGTAGGCCCGAGACATTTTGTAGAGTGAATACCGTGGCGTACCAGAGAAATAGTAGAAACCAGCAGCGAGAAAAGCCACAACCAGGGCGATAGAGATTGCCAGAATTTTAGAGTTCCCTGTTGCCGGCGCTGTCCCAGAACTTTTCTCTCTTACATAACTCTCTGGTGCATCAGATCTTGCAGAATACTTACTTATGATGATACCGCAGCGGATACATTCTTCTGCAGGAGCCTGTTCAAACTGGCATTTGGGACAGACCATAAGGTCTTCCTGCTCGCTGGGTTTTTCCGTGTCCTTTTCGAGCGTCAGGGGCTGCTCTAGGCCGGCGGGAGTCTGAATTTCCTCTATCCTGCATACGGCTCCGGCTCCCTCAAAGGCTTTTACGTACTTCATGGCCGTCTCATAATCCACATCCTTTTTTATGGCGAGACGCTTGCCGGAAAAAAACCTCTCAATTTTGTCCTCGCCGGCATTGTACATTTTAGCCAAAGCTGTTTTCACCTCTTGAAGATGACGCCCCTCGAGGATCTCTCCTTCAAAAACCACTTTATAGAGTTGCCCTTCCATGATCTTTTTCCGTCCTGTGAGATGGGACTGTATTGCGTCACTCGATTTATGCAAGATTCGTCCCAGAAACAGACAGAAAACGACTATTTACGCATAATTCCAGTAAAGGGGCGGGAAGCCTGGGGGTTTACGAGGCAAGATCACCAAAAGGCAGCAAAGGCCACAAGGATACTGTCAGAGTCCTGACCAATCGATTTTTGGCTGCGGATACCCAGATAAGATACTTTTACACCAAAGTAGGGGGTGAAGGGATAGCCAAAACTAAACAGCCAACCTAGGTTTTCCTTCGTGTCGCCCTTGTTCTCTCCATTTACGGTGTTTTCTCCGCCATAACCATAGCCAGCACCCGCTGATGCCCAGAGCCCCGGGCGAAAGGTATAAACGAGGTGAGTTTGGAGGGTGTAGAATGGATCAGTCTCGAGTTTACTTCCATCGAAAAAATCCTTGTTGTCCGTGTATAGATAAACCGAACCGGTTAATTCCACCGACCACTTTCCCCGGTTGTGCACAACCCCGAGCTGAGGCCGAAAGGTGAATCGGTTGGTGCCGAGATTGATGAGTTTGCCATCCTTGTATTCACCGGTGGGAAATTGCACAACCAAAGCCGTTCCAATGATGGTTTCATCATGTACCTTCGCTCGGTAAGCTGCAAATTCCTCACCCTTTAGGGGTGGCGCTCCGTATAGGTTTATGGCGAATCGCATGACCGAGTCTGACAAACCACCCCGTCTGACGGACTTGGGTACGCCATCGACCTTTCCGTGCCAACGTCCTCTCTGGTAGGCTTGAGCAAGACCGATTCGTGCGGATTTGTTAAACAGTTCAAAGGTGCGGATATACTTGGCCGCCCAGGTATGCAGCTCCACTTTCCCATCCTCGATCCGGAGAATGGGATCGAAGGATATGTCCGCCTCGGTGTACGCATAGCCAGCACCGAGAAAATTCGCTCCTGTGGGAAGGTGGCTCCATCGCCGGGGCTCCAGCTCCTGGGCCAGGCATACGAATGGCAGCCCCACAATCAAGAAAACCAAGAGACAGCACACACAAAGATTCTTCAATATCATCTCATGAGCACTCGCTTTTGACTGGAATGAAACTGTGTCTTATTCCATTTATGCTCCAATGAATTAGAATGTTACATGCATACGAAGGCCACCGATGAACCCCTGCGGGTTGTCCTCGTCATCGATCATGTCTTTCATGTATTGCACATCCACTGTTAGGGCGAAGTATTCATTGAGGACAAAACGCGCATAGGCCTCGGCCACCTGACTACTATCTAGAGAGGTATTGCCGTCACCCAGATAGGCGTAGCCGATTCCCAGACTGTCCTCTTCACGTCCCCAGAGTTTGCCCGTTACGTTGATGCCGCCGGAAAACAGCTTCGCATAACCTACCGCCGCAGCATCATCCTGCCAGGCAAAACGAATCCAGGTACCGAAAATATCTCCCAGCTGCTGATCAAAGGACAGGATTACTGCTGTCAGATGTTTCTTGTCTTCTCCCGTCTTATCCAGGAATTGTTTGCTGGTATGGTCAATGATCACCCGATAGTTCCCTTTTCCCAGGGGAGTGCTCAGAGTGTAGCCAAGTTGAACGCCGTAAAAATGATAGCTATCGCCGTCCTCATTTTCACCCACATTCATGACAACTCCCCTGACGCTGAAGTTGCTGATCTCCCACTCGAAGACACCGCCAATATCATAGGAAGGAACAAAACCGTTGGGGGCATTGACCAGCGCCTCATTCATAAACTGCGTGTACTCGTTATTGGCGTAGGCATTTCCGTCCAAATAGATGGTTGCGTCAATAATTCCACCGGCAAGCCCCAAGGTGCTTTCCTCACTGAAGTGAAAGGTGTATTTGTACCACGCTGTAAGCAGATAGTCCCTGTTCCTACCGTTTATATCCTTGACATCATCTTCCAAGTCGGCTGCCCAAGGTGCCAGGTTGAAGCGGGTGACTTCGTTTAGCCCGTTACCAGCTGCGAATCCAAATTTAGCAAAAAGCTCATTGTTTTCGTCTGGAGTGAAGCTGATCTCCGGCTGGAAGACAACAGCTCCTCTACCTTTATCTTCGTCATTGTCCACAGCCTGATACTGGTAAGCACCGGCCAGGAATCCCCCAATGGATAATTTGTCGTTTATCTCATAGGCCAATGCTGACACCGGCAATAATAAGACCAAAATGGCAATCAAAGCTTTCATCGTCAGATGCTTCATCGGTCGTATTCTCATTGACGGATGAATGGACGTATGCAGCTCCTAGGTTAACAAGATTTCTTTAGCGAAGATATGGAGGGTGCGAGCGTAATTGCTAATAAGATATCGTAACCTCGACCACTCTACAAGAAGAGTATAAAATACGCCACTTGATTTACACTCTTGACCCCCGGAAGCATACTGCTATATATGCGGGCGGGTCAGAAAAGGCAAAAGTGGGGATTACAATATGATACGGAACGTTTCAGATGGTCGATAAGCACATAAAATGATGATGATTAATTCTGTCTGTCAATTTCTTCGCCGCAGTTGATTGCCGACATATTCTGCCACCAAAATACTGATGTCATCGTCAAGTTCAGTATCCTTCCCGAAGTCTTTTACCGCCGAATAGACTGCTTCCACCATTCCTTGTGCAGAGAGATCTCGGTTCTTACGGAGGACCCCATAAAATCTCTCTTTCCCGAACACTTCCCCCGCAGAATTGCTATTTTCCAGGCTGCCGTCAGTGTAAAGGATTACTTTATCGCCGAGTTGCAGTTGCTCCTCGTCCTGACCAAATGGCTGATTGGTTCCCAACCCGATAGCAGAACCGCGGCGATCGAGAACTTCTAGGTTTCCGTTGGCGCGCAGCAAAATTGGAGGCGGATGCCCGGCACAGCTATAGGTAAGACGACCTTTGGAAAAATCTATGGCCATGTAGATAATGGTGAAGTAGCTATCGAAGCGCTCAAAAGGAAAGGCTCGCTCCAAGCTGTTTAGAACTTCCTCCGGCGAGATGACTCCGGATTTATCCTCTGAGAGGCTACGCTTGCTCTGCAGGAATTGGGATACCGACACTGCTATCAGGGCTGCAGGGACACCATGCCCACACACGTCCAGCATATAAAGCTCGATATGATTCTTGTCCGGATAATGGAGATTAAAAATATCCCCACCGATCTGACTGTAGGGTTCAAATTTCCAGGCAATATTGAGAGCGCCTGTCCACGGAGAATATGCGGGAAGCAAGCTTTGCTGGATTCCGGCCGCCGCCTTGAGGTCTAGATCGATTTGGTGCTGTTTTTTCTGAAGTTCGATCTTCTGTTGTTCAATGTCAGTAACATCATACATTATTATTAAGATCATTTTTTTACCTTGATAATGAACATGGCGAGTGCTGACCTCGAGAAACTTGGTAGTAGGTACTCCATCGATATAAAACACCCGTTCTAACTTCACTTTGTCCACGGGGATTTTTTCCAGGAGTGTCTTGAGGGCCGAACGACGGAGCATACAAGTCTCGCACTCTGACGTTTCCCCACAAGCTTTGCCTTCCTCGACAGAATAGATGCACCCTGTGGCTCCACCGAATCTTTTTATTAAAACGCGGTCTTCCGACTTCTTGAACAGTTGGAGGAAGTTATCGTTAAAATGATGGATTTGGAGATTTTCATCGGCAATGAGAACTGCCGAATTCATATTGTCCAGCAGTATGTTCAAGAATTCATTAGATTCTCTGAGATCGTCGAAATAAGTCTTTATCATAAGATCCCCTGATGACATTCAATCACTTTGAGACGATTGACGAGGTTGCCACCCGCAGTCGAAAAACACCAATCTGAGCCAAGCCGCTTAGCTCTTCGTCCAAAGCATACTATCTCGCGGGATGGCGCCCGCGATGTGTGTGGATCTTCATAGTCCTGTTCGCCTACTGGACAAAACTAGTCGCTGATCCACCGTTTTGCCTCGGCCAGGTCGCGGTTATGAAACACGCGAATATGCCCTGGAATCGCCAGTCCAAAAATCTTGACGGCCCACCGAATCCAGTCAACGTCGGAGATGAGCGCCATTTTCTCCCAGCCAGTGAGGTACTTCAGTCCCAATCGGGCGTCATCCCACGCAGCAGCGGCCTCGATTCCTGAGAACTCTTCGCCGAGGTGATAGAGGAATCGAACTTTGCCCTGGCGAGAGAACATCTCTTCCACCGCCGGAATGATGACGGACTCGTAGTCGTTCGCGGTTACCGTCCCCTTTGCGGTGAAGCCGAGAACGTGATCCGGCAGATCAGGGATCTTCTCGACCATTTTAAAACCTCCTGCATTTGGATCGAGGGTCATCGGCCATCATAACGCCGCCGAACCCTGCGCTTTAGCGGCAAGGTTTAATACCCGCCCGTCTGCAAATGGAGCGTTAAGTCTCAGCAATCTAGCCAGATCCGCCTAACACGTCTTTCATGACCTGGAGCAAATCATATATCGCGGACTCACCATCACCAACATAAGTTGAACCGTGCATTGAGGCAAGCGTTTTTGGCTTTAGATCGGCAAGACGGCCTAAAATCTGCTCCGTCTTGGTTGTATATGGAAGATAATCGACAAAAGGTCCTTGCTGATACTCAATCAGCATCTCTTTGAATCGGCTAACGATGTCAGAACTTGTTACAGCTTCCACCTCACCGTTCTGATGAAAAAGATCAGAGCATAAAAGCATGCCACTACTTTGTTCAAACAAATGGCCTGCATCCCATGCGTGAGGCACATGTGGTGTCTGAAGAAACTTGAAACGGAATTTTCCCGTTGCAAATACTTCTCCGTCCTCCAGAGCCTTGGCTGGCCGTTCCGCTACGACATCGTCTACGCTCACCATCTTTGAGACAATACTGCATATTGCCGTGGCGTTCGGCGCAATCCTCTGCCACTCCCTTAGCGCTCCACATTCATCGGCCTCAAAATGACTGAATCCGATCCAACGTAGTGTAGTGGGATCAATCAGCTTAGTGACAGCTTCATTGACCGTCGGGAAGAGCTCCTTCATCCCAGTATGGTAAAGAAGCGGCTCTTCATCTCGCACAAGAAATTGATTGAACTGAATATTGAACTCAGAAATAAAGGTGGTAATTTTAAAAACATCTGGGGCAATCTCAGTTATCTGACTCATGCTTTCCCTCCCATGTTTTCATGGACTAGCCTTACTAAGACTATACACCGTTTTATCCCGTTTAGTGCGGAAAGTCTGATCACTATATCGTAAGCTGCGTGGAACTATAGCATCCTATTCGAGATAACTTGGCATATTGCAAACCAAGAATACTGAGACCGGCATTCGGTCCGATCACACCCGAAATACCCGGACAGATTTCCCCAGAAAAGGGACATTGTGAGACCAAAGATTACATCCTTTACTGCGCTCTTCCCCAAGATGTGCTCAGGCACGAGATGTTGAGAAGACAAAAGCGGAGCCGCGGACTCCGCCTTTTCTTTGTTTAGTCAAGATACTGTAGCTTGGTCTTAAAAGGAAAAGAGGGGATTACGGTAGGCACGAGTTATCGCCCTAACGCCAGCCGATGGGTTCGTATCCCTTCTTTTGAAGGCATTTATCAACAAAATTACGGACAAGAGGGTCGGGATCGCGTGAACCGAACAGGCCGCTCAGGCATCCTCCCGTGCCCCCACCCGCAGCCCCGGCCGCCGCGGCGCGTCCAATGTTACCCGTAACTGCTCCGATCGCAACTCCCACTGCGGTGCCCACTGCAGCACCCTTGGCTGTGGAGGTTGCCACCTCCTTCTCGGGCTTCGATTCCAAGTCCTGATCGGCAGCCAAACGAAGACACGTGTCAATGTCGCCCTGTGCGGCTTCTTTCCCCACAGCATTGTAATGGTCGTTGGGATAGAGAACTGGTCGCTTTGCGGCGCAGGCTGCCAAAAATAAGGCCACCAGGAGAACGACAACCGCTCGTGTCGATGCAAGCTTCATACTCGCCCGATCTTTGGTGCTGAATAAGAGTTTGTAAAAAGGTTACGGAGACATCAAAAGTGCATGCAGAGCAGGAGGAGGTTCCGCATATCCTTCTGATGATCTCTGACCTTCTTGTCGGATATTAGCACAGGGCTGGGCAAAGGGTCAAAATCAACCTCATGGTCTAATCGGTCTTCCAACAGGTGAGCGAGCCGGTTTAAGGATCGTCTCTGTGCATCCATTTGGACCTGCACCTTTTATCCTATTGGATGCAGTTTTTTGGTATAATTTTGTGTAAGTCCCCAAAGTAATACATGCTGTAAACCCTGTATACAAAGAATACATACCATGCAGAGATCCAATTACAAAAACATCCATCGTTTTGTGAGTATCCTTTTGACTATGCTCCTTACGGGCTTTCTGGCAGCCTGCTCCCCATCGATGCTGACCTATAGATTGTACCAGTCCACTCAAAAGCCCAGTGACGAAACTGCACAAATTCTCTGTAAAGGCAAGAGGATACAGATCAATTCTGTGAATGGCATGAAAAGCCCCGATGGAAAAGATACCTTTGGCAGCGTCAAGCTTGAAATTCTTCCCGGTGACTACCATGTAACCGTGTCCTTTTCTGGTAAGTCCTCGACTCTGGTTCACGCGTCTATGTATTATTACTACATATTCTACAGACACGATTCATTAAACAATGTTGATATTACGATGAAAGCAGAACCTGGCCACACGTATCTTCTAACGTCTACTCACGATTATGAAAACTCCACATGGCACGTCGTAGTAAGGGATCAAACAGACAATAGATTAGTTCTAAAGGAAGGTCCGTTCCCGCTTAACAAGATCAGGACAGGTGATGATCAGGCCCAAATGAGACGGTATGGTCCTTGAGGATTGAATCTAGCACAAAGTATTGTGACCGGGTCTTGGGGGGTAAAGTGGGAGTTAACCTAGGAGACATGAAGTTCCACTGGAATGGTAGGAGAGTCTACACTATAACGCTCAAAGTGCAATCTACGGAGCTGACGCCATATCAGACTGCAGTAAACAGGTAGGTGCATCTTAAGGTTTGTGAGGTTTTTCGGCCCTGACGACCACAAAGGAGCCTTCGCCGTAGCCCGACCTCACTGGGTCGGCTTCTTTCATCTCTGTTGGATTCTGGAAGATTGTCTGACGGAAAACGAAACCGCGGAAGCCGGCTTGTTTCAGATGGCGCATAACCTCGCTCACCGAGAGGAAAGCGGCGTCCCGGTAGAACTCACTGTCTTGCTTGCGCTGTTCATAAACCTTTCCAAGTGAGCTTTCACGGTCTATGAACCCGACTAGAATGGAGCCCCCAGACTTAAGAACACGATATGCCTCTCCAAATGCTGCAGGTACGTCATCCAAAAAACAAATCGTGGTAACTAGAAGAACGAAGTCGAAGCTGCTGTCCTTACAGGGAAGATTTTCTCCTACCCCGAAGCGCACTTCGATTCCCCTCTCCATGGCTAGTTTGCCCATGGCTTTCGCCGGATCAACTCCTACACGTATGCCCAGCGGAGCTGCGAAGCGTCCCGTGCCGACACCGACCTCCAGTCCCTTTCCGCTCTTAGGAAGCAGGGCTCGAAGCGCTTCGAGCTCCGATGCATAGGCCGCCCTGTTGCGGTCGAACCAAGCCTCGTACTTGTCCACATTTTTCTCAAAGGACTCGACTTTGGGCACCTATTTACCTCCAAAAGGTAGATGAGAGGGTTAGAGAGACTCATGCTCTCTCTGAGCGGTATCGGTTTGATGCTAAAGGTAATAAATCCGAGACTTAATCGACATCGTAGCTGAGGGTGGTGAGAGTTATTCTACATGCCATGGGATACTTTCATCCGAGTAATCTTCATAGAGCTTTGCTCTAAAGCAGGAGTCCAATTTGACCAGTGGCTATTCACCACTACCTTCTTCACCATAGGGGGAATAAATATTATCCCCAAACCGCCGTGACCACCACTTCTCGGGGTCGAAAGATTCCACTTCTTCACGGCTAAAGGAAAACCGATAGGATTCACAGTATTCAAGAAGCAGGCGGTAGGCGGCATTGATATCCTTCATTCTTCGAGTGCCGCTTTTCTTGTCTTTCGCTACATCAGGGTGACACTGCTTGCACATATGGCGATATGCATCCTTGATTTCCGCCTTGCTGGCCCGCTCGCCCAAACCCAGCAGTCTACGAGCCTGGTCTATCTCGGCAGCAACAAAGCCGGTACGCTTCATGACCCTTACCTGTAACTTTGGTAACCGAAATCGTGCGGCAATAGTTACTGGTTGCTAAGTCGGGACCGACTAAGCACTCTCACTATCAACCGCTTTCCAAAGAGGGCACTCAACCTTATGTAGAGTCTTCCTGTATAAAAATATATTTTACCAAATCCTAACCATAGACACAAAGTCTACCTCTGGCGAGCTGGTTCATATACCTAGCCAATATGTGAGCTTCAGGGATATTCAAGAGAGATTTTGAGAAAAAAAGCGGAGCCAAAGACTCCGCTCTTTCTTAGTTTAAATCCAGATATTGTAGCTTGCTCTCAAGAGGAAGAGTGGGGATTAAAGTATGTAATTTTCACTTTCTGAGATAAAAAGGGCAGAACCATTTCTGACCCTGCCCTGTTACCTTTGTTTCTGTCCTGTAGGGATAGGTGACCCTGAATTCGCCTCCGTGTTGTTATGTCCCTAGGAGTTCCACTTTAAGTTGGGTGAAACTACTTCCAAGAGTAGTACTTCATAAGATTTACGATACGGTAGCATCCTTGTTCTTCCTACCCACAATCGCATAATAGTCCAGTGCTTCACCCGATAAGGAAAGTCGGTGGCAATAACACTTTTCTCGTAACACGGTAAGACTATCTCCCATCATAGTACTGAGGATCTCTTCATAACCGCTGTCATCTTCTTCGGATAGAAATCTGTCCTTTATGTTAAAGGCGACCCACGCGCCGTCATCCAACAGGTTATACGCATTGAGAAAAGCACGTGTTGGAATGTGATCGTAGCCGAGGGCTGCTACTGTGACCAATGCGTTAAAATCCCACTTCGCAAGCTGTTTTTCCTTGTGGTCGTTAAGTTGACTAAGATCCATCACGTAGTAGTCGTCATAAATCCCTGGACGATCTCTGACCGTAGCTTCTTGGGCTTCCTCCACTATATCTACCCCCACAATCGTGTCACAGCCTATCATTTCGTCCAAACACTCCCCGACAATGCCGTTTCCGGCGCCAAAGTCTAGTACTCGGAGATCAGCTTCCTGATCCCTTGTATCTTCTAATTCCTCTTTCAGCATAGAGCAGACCACCCGTGGCGAATCGCATTGTAGATGCTCATAGATAACCTCCTCGTACAGGCCAGGAACGCTGTAGAGTTTCTCATAATCGTGAAGTCGAATCTTCTCGGTGTGGCCTTCAGCAACTAGCGTAATCCATTCTTCATCCTGATCCAGCTGACAATCTTTCTTAGGATATTTGACTTCATAATCAAGACACTTCATAAGGCTCTCCTTTCATCCCGTAGGCTTGGGTAGGATATTTCGGGTTGTGGATAGCACTGTCAAGTTCAGCCTGCAGATGGATTGGAGCGACAGTATAAAGGTCTCTCGGAATGCTCTATGGGGATCGCTAAGTCAACGGCCAACTGGCCCCCAGTTCAAGAATGCAAAAAGAATTAGGCGCAGTGTGGTCGCAGATAGGCTCTGATGTAATAGTTATTCAATCAAGGCGCGAAGCGGAGAGCTAAATTTACACGGCCAGCGAAGGGACTGGACCTAAGGTAAGGATTAGCGCGAGTCCAGACAGCCAATGTGTTGGTGGGCTGAGCTTCTCCGCTGAGGGTGAGAGGCAAGCACCTCAGCTGAACACAAAATTGTAAATCCTGTCACTCTTGCAGTCAAAACCAGACTGAATCGCGTAGCTATCACTGAATTGATAAAGGCTACGATAGGACATTAACTCAAGCTTGTCAAGGTGAAGGTTCAATAGCTAAACGATGGAGCACGCAAGAAGATTGAATGAAGGTACATTGGGACCTTGCCAACTTGGCAGTAGTCCTCTACCTGAAGGATTCTGAACTAATACTCTAGAAGGAAGTGCGACATTGATGAGATAGGTGTGTAAGTGTAAATTACATCCCTTAATTCACACCTGTTTGGGATTTATTCAGGCACAAGATGTTGAGAAGAAAAATGCGGAGCCAAGGACTCCGCATTTTCTTATTTTAATCCAAGATATTGTAGATTAGTCTCAAAGGGGAAAGTGGGGATTCAAGTATGTTATATGAAGTCCCACTGGAATGGTAGGAGAGTTTACATTATAACGCTTAAACTTGAATCCAGGGCTGGTCAGTCAAAATCAGAACTTACTGTAGATGGCAGCATGGCTCCGAACGAAGAAATGTAAATGAAGTTTGTAATATTGAGTCGGTACAGAAGGGCAAAGAAGATGTTTGCCCCCGTCCGACCGCAACACCAGCTAAGTTGGCCCTCCCAAGGGAGACTTTGAACTGCGACACGGCTCTACCGTGCCTGCCAGAATGCCCC
>JAJDNB010000083.1 GCA_022340905.1 Deltaproteobacteria bacterium
GGAGAGTACATCGCACCTACCGGTAACGGCGCCGAATTCTGGTACTGCGTCAAAGAGCAGGAACCGTGCTGCCCGGGTGTTCGGGGCGGAAAATACCACCTTGGCCTGAATGTTTGCCGGCTCTAAAGAATTGGCCAGGTCAAATTTACCGGAAAGCGACAGGTCCAACCCCTCTTCTGTTTTGCCCTGAAAATCGAAATCCTTGACGGCTAACATTGGATAGGCCCCGGAGATCTGCGCTGATAGGCTGGCGCTATTTACCGCTCCCAAGCTATCCGGAAGCAGTGGCGTCAACCAGGTCGGGTTAACCAATTTGCCGGTCAGGTTGAGCTCTACGCCCTCGAGCTTAATAAGATTGGCAATCTCACCTTTTAGCTCTACATTGGACTGTTTGGGGCCACGGTATGTTGCTGTGATCCCCTCCACGGGGAGCTCGGAAAAAGTACCCTTTAGTTGTGCTGCAAGGTTTAATTTTCCCGGAATCTCAGTGCTCCGTTTAACTTTT
Source organism: Deltaproteobacteria bacterium (assembly GCA_022340905.1). GTDB lineage: Bacteria > Desulfobacterota > Syntrophobacteria > BM002 > BM002 > BM002. The sequence goes on from JAJDNB010000083.1 coordinate 506, forward strand.
GCAGTTTTATCAGCGTCCGGTGTCCATCCGCGGACAGTTGCCTCCACAAGGGGCTCCTTTTGAGCAAAATCAACATGACCTTCCAGGGAAAGATCAAGCACCGCGCTTTGCATTCCAACAGAAAAGGCCAGGGGCTTGCCGGCAAAGTAGGCGTCCTCGTCACTCAGTACGATTTTGACACCCACCTGCTGATGGCCGAGCACCACCTGAGCGCTCGACTCCACAGTATTATCAGGCTTCAGCTTCAGAGTGAATTCACGGACACGGACCTCCGGTAGTGAGACTGAACTACCTCTACGGATGATTTCAACCTTAGAAATCCGGGCATCATGCAATACCGGCATGAACGGCAGTGGGAATTGCTTTGGGCCAGCTTTCGACTGCGGCTCGGCCCTCGTCTTGGAGGGCGATTCCCCTTCCTTGATTTCGATGCGGGTATTGCCGATGATCAGATGTGGTACGTCCAAATGGCGAAGGAGCAATCTCGGCAGGCTGATCTGCACCTCGAGAGAGGCGGCTTTAGCTTGATATTGTCTGGTGGCATCACCAATCACGAGATTATCTACGGTGAGGGTCGGTCTCAAGGTTCGGGTGATATGGACATCACCCCGGTGCAGGACCCGGATGTCCGACGATGATTCCACCTGCTTGACTATTTGGGCAAAGAGGGTGGCATCATCTACTAGGAGATAGAGGGAGATTATTATCAGAAATGCAGCACCAAACAAGATGATTGCTGCAACAAGAATTCGCTTGAGTGTTTTCACTTTAGTCTAAATATTCACTGCCGGAGTAGTTGGCGCTCCTGTTTTCTTGGTCTTAAGTTGGTGACAAAGACATGTACATCAGAAATTAAACTTTTGCAATTCCCATGATCAAGCGGACCAGATAGGCCAGCAGTACTGCAGCTGCCAAGCCACCACACCATAGGAACAAGAACCACAGCCATTGCTGCTGCTTCTTAGTAAATGGGCTCATGAGACGCTTTTCCCCTGAATATATAGTAACTGTAACCTACGTATCCGAGGATCACGGGTAACAAAAGAACCGTTCCCACCAAAAGTAACGATTGGGATTCCGCTACTGCTGCCGCCTGCCAGATGGTGATTTTAAAGGGCACTACATGGGGCCACAAACTGACGGCCAAACCGATGTATCCCATAAGAAAAACTCCCGCGCTCAGAATGAAAGGTCGATACTCTCTCTTCTTATGCAAATCACGCCAGATTGTTATAAACATGGCAATGGTGAGCAAGGGCACCGGCAGGAGCATGAAGAACGTGGGCGAAGTGAACCACAATTTTTTAATATCAGCGTTGATGAACGGCATTATCAAACTAACCAGGGCCATAAAAAAAGCAACGTAGATCAGCAAGTAGTTGGCGCACTTTCGCGCCCACTCTTGAGTAGTACCATCGGTTTTCATCACTACCCAGGTTGCTCCCAGCAAACCGTAACCACACACCAGGGCGAAACCCGTCATAACACTGAAACCAGTGAGCCAGTCAAAAGGGCCACCAGCAAAACTCCGGCCTTCCACCTGGACTCCCTGTACAAGTCCACCGAGAAACATACCCTGCATGAAGGTTGCAACCAGGGAACCAAAGTGGAAAGAATAATCCCACACTCTCCTGGATTTACCCGTTGCTTTGAAACGAAACTCAAAGGCGACTCCTCGGAAAATGAGGCCAAGGAGCATGATGATCACCGGGATGTAGAGAGCCGGCATCAACACTGCGTATGCCAAGGGAAAGGCTGCAAATAAACCACCACCGCCAAGAACCAACCAGGTCTCATTGCCGTCCCAGAAAGGAGCAACTGAGTTCATCATCCGGTCACGGCATTCATCGGATGGAGCAAAAGGGAAGAGAATTCCCACTCCGAGATCAAATCCATCCAGCAGCACATACAGAAGCACTGCCGTTGCAATCAGCCCAAACCAGACAATGGGCAAATCCAGAAAACTAGCAAAGCTGAACATCTCTTCCTCCCCTTTCTCACGCAATATCACTTACCAGAGGCGGTTTGTCCACGCCATGGGCACCATAGGCTTCTTCTTCGCTGGCAGGGCCTTTGGCAATCAGCCGCAAAATGTAGTAACTGCCTGCCCCGAATATGAAGAGGTAGGTGACAATGAAAGCCACCAGGGACAAAGCGATGTGGGGGCCGGGAACCGGGGAGACCGATTCGGCGGTGCGAATCACTCCATAGGCGACATAGGGCTGCCGGCCGATTTCGGTAACGCACCATCCGCTGATGACGGCGATGAAACCTGCCGGTGTCAGGGCCATGCACCAATAGTGGAACCAACGGGTGTCAAAGAGTTTCTTGCGCCAATAGAGTATGGCAGCCATAACCCCGGTCAGTATCATTAGTACACCCATACCAACCATGATCCGAAATGACCAGAACACCCAGACGACGGGGGGACGATCTTCTCTGGGCCACTCTTTGAGCCCCTTCACTTCACCATCCAGACTGTGAGTAAGGATTAAGCTGGACAGTTTAGGAATTTCAACTGCATATTTAGTTGTTTCTTCTTCTTGGTCCGGCCAGCCAAAAAGCCTCAAGGCAGCCCCATGCTCAGTCTCCCAGATACCTTCAATGGCAGACACCTTGGCAGGCTGATGTTCAAGGGTATTCAGGCCGTGTAGGTCTCCAAGCACTAGCTGCAAGGGTGCCACAAAAATCGCCATAATCATTGCCATACCGAACATTACCCGGGCATGGCTTACATGGAGATTGCGCCAAAGATAGTAAGCACCAATTCCGCCAACCACAAAGGCGGTTGTGAGATAGGCGGCAGTAACCATGTGCATGAAACGATAGGGGAAAGAAGGAGTAAATATGACCTGAAACCAGTTGGTGGGATAAAGTAGGCCATGTTCGCCAAGGCGGAAACCTTGTGGCGTCTGCATCCAGCTATTGGCCGCAAGAATCCAGAAGGCCGATAAGAGGGTGCCAACAGCCACAATTATTGTGGAGGCAAAATGCATCTTGGGGCTCACACGGTTCCACCCAAAGAGCATGATGCCCAGGAAGGAAGCCTCCAGGAAAAAAGCCGTAAGCACCTCAAAACCCAGCAACGGCCCAAAAATATTGCCCACCTTGTCGGAGAATACGGACCAGTTGGTCCCAAATTGGAAGGACATAACCACACCCGACACCACTCCCATACCGAAGGTCACGGCAAAAATTTTTACCCACATGCGGTAGACTTCTTGATAGACAGTGTTGCCGGTTTTCAGCCAGCGCCACTCGACCACGGCCAACCAACTGGCAAGGCCAATGGTAAAGGCTGGAAAAATTATGTGAAAGGCCACGGTAAAGGTAAACTGTATGCGCGCAAGCAAAACAGGATCTAGATTCTCAACCATTGTCTCGTCCTCTCAAAGGTGGAAATCATTGTGTCGAATGTGGACTAATCCTATCCGGTGCCAAGGCAAAAGTTAAGATGAGTTACATAAATTTCAACTATCCGGATGGACTCTCTGGCACATTAAAAGTGGTGCGGTTGCCAGGGCGAAAGGATATCTTTGAATAGTGCTACCTTCCATTGTCTTAGCGAAAGCAGGTGTCAGTGTCCATTTGCCAGCAAGTACAGATAGGCTCCATACACCCCCAAGAGCATGGCACCCTCGAAACGATTCACCCTTCCCTGCCCTTTGCGCCGAGACCAGGAAATAGGCCAAAGGATCAAACAAGCCAGAAGCATCATGGGAAAGTCACGCGAGGTGTTCTCGGAAGTAATTGGCAGGGGACTCAGAACCGAGGTAGTACCAAGTATGGCTAAGGTGTTGAACATGTTGGAACCAACCACGTTTCCCACAGCAATTGCATCTTGTTTCTTTATTATCCCCGTTAGAGTTGTGGCCAATTCTGGAAGGCTGGTTCCCAGTGCTACCACAGTCAGGCCAATGATCATCTCACTGACGCCCATTGTTTGGGCGAGTCCGACGCCACCCCAAATCAGCAAGCGACTTCCAGCGAGCAGAAGCAGAAGGCTGACAAGGAGCCAAAGGACGAGACCAAACAGAGACTGGGTCGGAAGGTGCCCAGCCTTGTTTTCCTGCCTGTCTTCAGATCCTGCGGCAGTTCTGAGGGTGATGCCGTAATAGACTACCAGACCTGCAAGGAGAACCACACCCTCCAGACGGCTTAACACCTTATTGCTGGCCATAAGCCACGCTAATAATGTAGCCAGGAGCAGTGCCGAATAGTCTCGGCTGATAACTTCCGGTTCCACTTTTACCGGTTGTAAAAGTGACGAGAGCCCGAGAACAAGAAATACATTAGCAATATTGCTTCCCAGAACGTTACCCACGCCCACGGCAGGATGACCGCTCAATACTGCTGTGCTACTCACTACGAGCTCAGGAAAAGAAGTCCCCACTGACACTATGGTTAGGCCGATAAATAGTGGTGAGACCCCCAAGCGTTGCGCCAGAGATGCTGCTGCCCCCACAAAGCGGTTGGCACCAAAGGTGAGCAACGCTATGCCCCCGCAGATTGCCAGAAAGGTAAGAAGCACTGAATCTCCCGAGTCAAGGTATGTAATCAGAGAAAACCTGGTCCTCAGGTTTTGAGGTTTCAGGTTTCAGTGTTCAGGTTTTCCTTTTTTTCTTTCCCAGACACCTGAAACCTTAATCATTTTGATTTGATATGTGTCGATTAGACAAACAGAGTCGCAGCCTCTCGCATCAATCTCCCGATTTGCAAATTTCGCGGGCACGACCTTTCTGCCTCGCTGAAATCCACCTGAGTCAAAAGCTCCCTCGCCTGAGCCGGCAAGGCTTGAAAGGTGGAGCGTGCCAGCCCGAGATCCTGGTAAGAATGGAAGTACATGAGGCAGCGCATGACATCGCCGATTGGCATTCTTTCGGCCAGCACTTCCGTGCACAAACGCTCGCATCCGGCACAGTAGTCGGCCCTGGTCTCCTCGGCATACCGGGCTAGCAAAACACGATCTGACTTTGACAGACGGGTTTGTTCCACTGCCGCCACTGCGTTTGCGGCCATGATGGTGAGGTTGGGCATTTGTGAACAGATACAGGCAATACGCTTATCTTGCCAAACCGCCATGAGCTTTGCCTGACTGTCTGAAAAACCTTTTTGCATAAAACGACCCGCCATTTCAATCTCGGACTCATTGTCGCTCTTGACCGGGCCGCCGCCTTGGGTCTTCATGGCCGTTAGGCCGATACCGGCTTTGTAACAGGCCTCAACAGCCGCTTTCATCCGCGGCTCGTGCATAAGGCGATAGTTGTAGCTAAACATGATCCCGTCAATCCATGGAAGTTTGGCTGCCCCCTCGAGGCACTCTTCCATATTGGAATGGGTGCTGAAGCCGAATAGCCTTATCTTCCCGGCCTTTTTCATGGTTTGTCCCCAAGATTCCAGGCTGACTTCCATCTCCTTTATGTCACCTATGCCGTGGACAAAGAATAGGTCAATGTAATCGGTATGCAGTCTTTTGAGACTTTCATCCAGCCGGCTGCTAAACTCACCACCTCTCCTCGTGGAGAGTTTGGTTACCAGAAAAACCTGCTTCCGTGTCTGGGGATTGCGGGCGAACCAGCGACCGATCCCCTCTTCGCTGCGGCCCTGGCCGTAACCCTCTGCTGTATCCCAGTAGTTGATCCCCCAATCAAGGGCCTTGCCGAGCATCAACTGATTGTTGAGAATGTCGAACATCCCCCCCAGCGAGAGGGTGGAGACCATTATCCCCGATCTGCCAAAAGGTCTCCGAGGCATGGGCTCCTTGGGAATGGTGATCTGAGCCGAAGTCTCCTGGGGCCGCCAGAGAGAAGAACCACTCACCGTGGCCCCCAAGCCGATGGCTGCAGCTTTTTTAAAGAAATCGCGGCGACTGGTTCTACTGTTCTTATCATTATGGGATGACATGTCTCATACCTCCTTAATCCGGATATGTTTTGAATACGGCATGAAAGCAACTGCGGACATGGCCTACTTGGTCTTGGCAGGCGAAGTCAACCAGCGACCGGCGCCGAGGTCGAAAACCGGTTGGAACTTGTATACTTGAATGATCGCCTCCTCGGGGGACTCGAGGCTGATATCTCCTTTCGCTGTGAAAAAGCGAAGCTCCCCTTTGATCGTAACCCCTTGGCTGAGAGCGCGCTCTAGCTCATCTTTGGTTTTTCCGTAATAACCCTCAGCCTTCCTCCCATGATATGCCCGCCTGGCGTCGAACCACTCCTGGGCAGTTTCATATGGCAGTACCACAAAAACCCAGTATTCCGTGTGCTCCGGTGAAACAGACTCTAGAAACAACGAATATTCAGCACTCCCACCTTCTCTCGTGGCATGTTCAATCCGCTTTAATTCCGCATCCTCTATCAACCAGGTTGTTTTCCCCCCCACATCCCGAACGAAATCCCTCACTGGCCCAAAAACGTAAACTGGATCTCTCTCCCGTGCGATAAAGTATCCCCCTAGAAACCAGGAGGGAGGAGTATAGGGTAAGAGTCCGTTCTTATGTCTAAAAGCTTGTGTGGATTCCCCTGTAACTCCCGTGGGCGTGCCCAGTAAGCTGGCCAGAAAAATTATGAATACAACTACATACCATCTTTTCAACATAGCAGCTTCCCTTTCATAGCAAAAGGTTGCTTTTGCACGTAACATTGCTGGCGGAAAATATCAGAATTACCTCCCAGATTTCAAGAGGTGGTAAGGTAAGGTACTGCCCCCCCACTGTACTTCCGAGTTGTATAGAACTCAACCAAATTCTGCTGTTGAATGAGACACAGAAAGGAACACGGCTAAGAGACCATCTGCTATCCCAAGAACTAATTAACCCTCCCCCTTGACGGGGGAGGGTTATGGAAGGGGAAGATAGTTGTAGTACAGGCAACTGATCGCCCGTTTGCTTCTCATGGCACGGTGATTGCTTTGTTCTTCCATGAGATAGAAATTCAGCTCAAATGTCTGCATGAGGTTACGCAACCATGCTTTGTCCGAAGTGCGGGTTCGAACAGACCGATGGCAACACAGAGTGCAACCGTTGCGGTATTATCTTCTCCAAATATTTCACGGTACAGGAAGCAGCCGCCGGGGCAAGCACTCGATCTGGTGGTCCATTGCGGCTCAAAAGGGAGAAGAGAGGCGCTGACCTCTGGAATTCATTGCAGTATCTTTTTTTCCATGTCGAGGAAGATGTCAATATCTTTTATTTTGCCGGGAGAGTGATCGTCCTGGCTCT
>JAJDNB010000094.1 GCA_022340905.1 Deltaproteobacteria bacterium
TCTGACCTCTGACCTCTGACCTCTGACCTCTGACCTCTGACCTCTGACCTCTGACCTCTGACCTCTGACCTCTGACCTCTGACCTCTGACCTCTGACCTCTTTCTTCTGTCTCCTAGCTACTGGCTCCTGGATTCTGACTTCTAAATATACTCTCCTGCGTATGCGCGGACGTGATGACCGTCGAGAACATGGAAACTCCGTATTTTTTTGAGAAAGACCGGCGAAAACATACCGATGGGCAAGTAGACTATCTTTTTCCGATAGCGGCTTGCCACTGAATGGCACCAGCTTCTAGGAGGCTTGGCCGCAATGTAAGCGATCTGGGTTTCTTCAGAATAATCGATAGCAGCCAGTAGCAAGCGCTCCGGCTTGCTTTGGGCTGCATCGAAAAAAGGATCTTGCCAGATGTCGTAAACCCTCATGGGAGGATAGGTGAGCATAAAACCTCCGTACTGGCATCGGGAGATACCCGGCCCAATAAGATTATTCCCAGAAGGGGTGGCGTAGAAGGCCATGTCCGATTCCTGCTGGTGTTCGCCCAGCCAGGTAACCCGCCAGGGAAACCTTTCGGCCTCGCCCTTTTTGGGTTGATCTTCATGGAAGATAAGGACCACCGAACCCACTTTTCCCCGCAGGGGCATGTTCTCTTTCACATAGAGCTTGCCGTCGTGCCAGTTGCGTATGGTCTCACGCAAATCGACTCCATCGAGAAGAGAACTGGTGAAAAGGACAGTTCGACTATTTTCTGCAGCCAGGATCTGATTGGCTTTCTTTTTAATATAGTGGCCCCAGCCTTCGACCACCAGATCTTCCGGGGGGTAGGAACAGATCATGTGCCCTTGCCACTGACGTTTCCACTCACCGGGCTGGTGCTCTTGCAAGCGTTTCTTCTTCACTGGAACAGGCACCAATCGTTTCCGCATGGTGCGAAAGCTGCGGTGAAACCGAATTTTTTTCTGGTTTAGGAACAGGTCCTCCCCACGGAGTTCGATGGTGGGAAGAGCGGGGTTTTCCTCTTGCCACGGGTACTTGCTTCCCAAATCCCAGACCTCGTAGGCATAATTGTCGTCCAGTGCACCCCGGGCCGCTACTACGAGCTGGTAAAAATCTGGAGCAAGAAGTCCCTGAATAAGTGCATAATTCCTGGCGAAGCGGCGAAGCACGGCGAGCTGTTTAGGGGTCACTTCCTCTTGAGAATTTTTCAGGTGTCTACCTGCTGCTTTTTGGAGAAGAGTTTCATGCTCAGCCAGCCGATCAAGAGGTGATTCGGCCGCGGGATTCTCCCTCCACAGGGCAAAAAGATTCTCTCGCTCTCTTTCGTAACGGCCTGCAATAAATGGCATTTCCGACATTATTTCTCGGCTGGACCTCTCATTGAGGTGGGCAAGGACCACCCCCTCACGATGTTGGCGGCCAATGGGCTGCGCCTGGGGGCTGGAGAGTTTGGCCAAAACACTCGGGTAATGACTGATACCACAAACAAAGAGGACCCGTTGGTGCTCTTTCATCAATTTCTGCAGGTAGTAAGCCATATTGGCTTCCCGTAAAAGGTCCTGCCGATTTGACTCTCGCGGAGGGTACTCGTTTGCGTACGAATGACAGTAGGCCGTGTGACCTATGCGATGTATGGCGTAAGGATCAGGAAACGATTCTCTTACTTGAGGCATTCCCTCGAGGTCACGGTCAATGAAATGGAGGGGAAGATCGTGCTCCAGGGCAAGGCGTGAGGCTTCTACAGCGCCGTCGGTGGGCTCCAGGGGCAGATAGACCTGAGTACCGTCTTTTTCGCCATAGAGGATGACCGAGAGTAGGGGTAACCTCTTCAACCCCCTGAGCAATGGCTCCCTCAGGGTGCTGGGAAACTCCACCGCCACCGCATCAGGCTGCCAGCGAGCAAACCAGCGAATCACTGCCTGAGTGAATTCAAGCCGACCGTGCAGCACCGGAACAAAGCAGATGTTTTCAAAAAAGATACCGTCTTCTTGCTTCATTAACGTACACCTGAAAGGTGGACCGCAAAATCCCAAATCCCAATGTCCAAATAACAAACAAATTCCAAATTCAAATTTCCCAATGTTCGAAACCTGAAGAACCTTAAGCTAAAACAATGTGATTCTGACCGGTCGACCCGAGCAGGAGAGAGTTTCTGTTTTGAATTTTGTATTTTGGTCATTTGATATTGTTTGAGATTTGGTGCTTGGGATTTGGAATTTAATAACCTTGATTGTTGCACCTTACCTTTGCACCGGCTCAACATCGTCTTTACCAGCCTGTATTTGTTACTCGTCATCGGGTGGTGTCGGCAAATACCCGCAGGCTTCTTCCCCAAGAATGAGGCGGATGGCCTGGTCAAGAGAATGGTGAACATGTTTTGCAGATGGCGGTACCCGCCGGGGCCATTTTAGTTTTCGGGAGGTGGAAAGAAGTTTGATAGCATAGCGGCCGATGTTAATACCGTCACGAACAGTATAGCGTTCCTGGGCCATGTGGCTCACCTGCAGGAAGTCCACTACGTAATTCAGAATCGTCTCATCAGCGAAGGGCAGATTTTGGGCAAGGATGAGTTTTTCTTCTTCACGCTCAGGAAAGTCAATGAAGACCTGAGGTTGCAAACGAGAATGAATGTATTCCGGCAGTTCAAAGGTACTGGCGTCGTCATTCATGGTGGCACAGATGCGGAAATCGGCATGGGCTTGAATTTTAATCCCGGCCACTATGGACTCAACATACCGGCGGCTGTCCAACAAGGGTGCCAGGGAGGCCCAACTTTTTTCGCTCATTCGATTGCCTTCATCCAGAATCGCCACTCCACCGCGAATCATAGCGGTAACTATAGATGATGCCACATACTGAATTTTACCTGCCTCAGAAATGACCGGAGTTACCAGGAGGTCCTCGGGGCGAGTATCCATAGTCGCCTGGAACATGTACACTTCACGTTTGAGTTTTTTTGCCGCTGCATAGGCGAGGGTGGTCTTGCCCACGCCAGGTTTGCCTATTAGGCGCGGATTTAGAGGTAGGTCGTCTTGGTTCACCACTAGCCAGGCAGCAAGAATCTGGTCCATGAGTTCTTTTTGACCCACCCACGTCATGGGCAACTCGTCAGGATGGCTCAGGTGCAAGGTGACATCGTCAATAGTTACTTTCTTGTTCATGTATATTCCTATTCTTTGAAAAGTGGACGGTTTTCATTGTATGCAAAGAAGGTAACCAGTTCAAGTCAGAGAGATTGAAGATTGAAGATTTTAGAAGCAAGGAGTCAGGAGCCGGACGACAGAGGACAGACGACAGATGGCAAAGGTCGGAGGTCAGTTCTACTAGGCACTATGCACTGAAGCACGTAGCTGACAGCCAAAAACTCTTACCCAATGAAAAATTGCTGCCTGTTGCCAGCTGCTAGCTGCCAGCTGTCTTTCCCTATGCCCCATGCTCTATGCCCTATGCCCTTGCAAATCCGCAATCCACAATCCACAATCCGAAATCTGCAATTCCTCATAGATCCTTTGTTTGACATTCCTCACCGGCGCCCCTAGAATTAAGTAAATGAAGGGGTTTTTACCATTTCTGGTTGCCAAGGAGAGAATGGCAATAAAAGCAAGATGAGGAGGATTCGACATGTCAGTGATTGAAATGATCAGGAAGAGCTTACTGGCGAGCCTGGGTGCTGCGGTGGTGACCAAAGAGAAGGTAGAGCAAGCTACGCAGCGATTGGTGGAAGATGGAAAGATCTCACGGGATGAAGCCGAAAAATTGGCCAACGAGCTGGTTGAAAGTGGCAAGCATCAGTGGGATGAGATTCAGGAAAAAATGGCGGAAACAGTCAGGAAGGGACTGGACAGTTTTGACATCGGCAGCAAGAGAGAGTTTCAGGAGCTAAAAGAGCAGGTCGATAATCTGGAAAAACGACTTACCGTACTGGAGAAAGTGACAGAGGAGTAAGGGGTGGAAATAAAGACAGTAACACGTCTCGGCCGCTTCAAGGATATCGGCATAACCCTTTTTCGCTACGGGTTTGATGACGTGGTTGAACGGCTGGATTTGCCGGGAAAAGTCCTTTTTGAAAAGATCCGCAAGGTCGACCGGGAGATGAGTACCTGGGAACGGATCCGCCACATGCTTGTCGATCTGGGACCAACCTACATTAAATTTGGCCAGATAATGAGCCTCCGTCCCGATTTGATCCCAAGGCCACTGATCCTCGAGCTGCGCAAGCTCCAAGATGAAGTTGCCCCGGTGAAATATGAAGAGATCCAGGGAGTGGTAGAAAAGAGTCTCGAGCGACCACTCTCGGAGGTCTTCTCTCATTTCGACGAGGAGCCACTTGCAGCCGCTTCTCTGGCTCAGGTCCACAAGGCGATTATTCGGGACGACAAACAGGTAGTGGCAGTCAAGGTCCAGCGACCCAGAATTCGCCAGATCATAGAGCCCGATCTCTACATACTTAAACTCATTGCTGGGCAGCTGCAAGGGCGCATGGAATGGAGCAAGATCTATAATCTGCCCAAATTGGTGCAAGAGATCGAGAAGACATTGTTGGCCGAGCTTGATTTCACCCGTGAAGCTCGCCATATGAAAATCTGTCGAAACAATTTTTCTGAAGACGAGGAAGTTTACATTCCGCGCCTCTATGAACCCTATTGCAGCGAACATGTTCTTACCATGGAACTGGTTAAAGGAATCAAAATGAAGGATCTGGGTCCAGATCTTGAAATCGATCGGAAGCTTCTGGCGAGACGTGGTCTGCGGTTAACGGTAAAGCAAGTACTGGAGGACGGATTTTTCCATGCCGATCCCCATCCCGGCAACGTGATGATCTTGGACGGCAATGTTTTCTGCCTCTTGGACTGGGGCATGGTGGGGCGACTGACCCGAAGAACGCGTTACGAACTAATAGACTTGATCAATGCAGTAGTAGATAAAGACAGCGAGAGGATAGAGGAGATTCTCCTCGACCTGGCCAGAGCTGACGGCAGTAGGCCTGAAGCAAGCATGGAGAGGGAGATTTTGGACATTCTCGACATCTATCACAGTCTCCCCATCCAAAAATTAAATATTGGCCACTTGCTTCTAGATATCACTACCATGCTGAGGGAGAACAACCTCAGGGTGCCGGCAGATTTAGCGGTGATGATCAAAGCGCTCATCACCGCTGAGGGAACAGCTCGTGAACTCTACCCCGAGCTCGATGTGGTGGAGGAGGCCAAACCCTTTGTCAAAAAGTTGGCCATAGAACGCTGGAAACCCCAGGTTCTCTGGAGAGATTTGCGCCGCAACTTTTCCACCCTCTTTGCCCTACAAAGAGAGTTGCCCTCGAGGTTCAGGCAAATCATAGAAAAAATTGATCGGGGTGAACTGAATATACGATTTCAACATGCAAATCTCGGTGGACTGCGAAACACCCTGGAGAACATTACCAACCGACTTACTCTTGGCATAATAATAGGTGCGTTGATCGTGGCCTCCTCCATGATAATCACCACTGGGGTAAAGCCTCTCCTCTTTGGCTTTCCTGCCCTGGGAATTATCGGTTACATAGTATCTGGAGTTCTCGGTCTCTGGTTGATAGTCAACATTATCCGTAGCAGAAAGTTTTGATCCAGGTTCCATATTTTCCTTTATAAAGTGGGGCTAAGAGCTAGCGTCGAAACCATTAGCGTGAGTCGCATCCGTGGAGTGGTGGAGTATTGGAAGGTTGGTAGAATTGGTGAAGAGGTACGAGGTTGGGTTGCTTAGCCATTGAGTTTCCCTATGGGTGATATAGCCGCAGATGTGATTTTCTATTTGACCAAAGATGCTATGAAGCTTAGATTTAATAGTTAGTAATGTGAAGAAACAAGTAATTGCACCTAGCCCGGATATTTTTCATGAATCACTTGCTGCGACCACGGATATGGCCGTTCTTCCTGGCGTCCTCGGGTGTCGGTCCCTGCGACGTACCATCAAGGTACGCCTCGGAACCAACACCCTGCGGTGGCCAGGTGGCACGCCCATCTTCGTGATCTCGCAACGGAGATTCATGAAATATCCGGGCTTGCGACCAAGGGACGAAGATGAAAGCTGACTTGGGTAGACAACTTATTGAGCGGCTGTTTCCGAAAGGCTCAGCCGGCCAACCGCAACTTACCCGCTTTGTGGGAAAGTCAGGTTGAGCCTGCAAGATTGGGCCGGAGGATCTGGCCAAGGCTCTGAGAAGCTTACCGCCGGTGGAAGATCCCAACGTATTGGTGGAATTTCACACTGGTGACGACTGTGCCGTCTATCGGGTAAATGAAACCCATGCCATTGTGCAGTCCGTGGACTTCTTTACCCCAATTGTGGACGACCCTTATACCTTCGGTCAAATTGCCGCAGCAAATTCTTTGAGTGATATCTATGCCATGGGTGCTGAGCCCCTTTTCGCTCTTAGCATTATGGGGTTTCCTCAGCACAATCTGCCCCTGGAAGTCATGACCGAGATTTTTCGTGGTGGTGGTGACAAGGCCAAAGAGGCAGGCATTTCCGTGCTTGGGGGCCACACCATTGAAGACAGTGAACTGAAATACGGTTTGGTGGTCACCGCCTACGCTGAGATCGATAAGATTCGCACCAATAGCGGTGCAAGGCCGGGTGATGATCTGGTCCTCACCAAGCCTCTGGGAGTGGGGGCAATCTCCTCGGCTATCCAAAGAAGGCTAGCGAGTGATGCTCTAGTGAAAAAGGTTGGGACACTCATGGCCACTTTGAACAAAAATGCAGCCCAGGCCATGAGAGAAGTCGGTGTCAATGCTGTCACTGACATCACCGGATTCGGCTTGTTGGGCCACCTCTTGGAGATGACCCAGGCCAGCGAGGTTAGTGCTGAAATATTTGCCCAAAGGGTTCCCACCATTGAAGAGGCCTGGGAGTATGTTCGCAAAGGCAAAATTCCTGCAGCCACCCACACCAACTTGCAATACGTCAACGATCACATTCGCTACGAACATGGGGTGAGTAGGAATATGTCCTTGATGTTGGCCGATCCGCAAACAGCCGGAGGGCTGCTCATTTCAGTACCCGCCGATAGAACGGAGGGACTTGTAAGTCGTCTAAATGAATTGAAAACTCCCGCAGCATCTCGTATTGGCCGGATTACAGAAAAACAAGACAAGCATATCCTTGTGTATCCATGAGCCGATCTCTCCTCCAAGCAGTTGCAATTATCCTCCTCTCAGGAACCATTGGTTTTGCGGTGAACGGGTTCCGGTCGGATGGAATCCCGTGGGTGGAGAATTGGCAGGAGAAAGTACTCAATGAGCAGTTGACAGGAGGACTTCCGGCAGTCTCTGTCAAAGAGGCTATAGAGGCCCATGAGGGAGATTATGCCCTTTTTGTAGACGCCCGCGAACCCGATTTTTTCAAAGTGGGCCATATTCCCGGCGCGATCAACTTGCCGGTGAAAGATTTTGACGGGGTTTTCCCCACAGTAAAAAAGCGGTTGTTAGCGGCGCCGCGAATAATTACGTACTGTGATGGCGCTAGCTGTGAGATGAGCGTGGAACTGACGGAGAAATTGCTGTTTGCTGGCTTGGAACGTGTGGAGATTTTTACCGGCGGTATGCAGCAATGGAAAGCCGCTGGACAAAAGGTGGTCAGGGGACCTTGAGTCAGCTGGCAGCTTGCAACAGGGAGCAGACAGCCCGCAATTCTTAAAGTGTTACTGCCAGCTGCTTGCTGTCCGCTTTAGGTGCCCTTAACCTTAAGGACTTTGCACTAACGAAATGGTTTCATGAACTCAAAAGACGGTAAAATCGGATTGCGTGGCTGGTTGACTCATCCCAACATCGGTGTGGTGGCGAGGGTTCTATTGGGGTGTGTGTTCATCTATGCCAGTCTGGACAAAATAAGACATCCGGAGTTTTTTGCCGAGGCGGTGTATAATTACCAGCTTGCACCCGAGATGGCGGTGAACCTGGTGGCCATTTGGTTGCCGTGGCTGGAATTCCTGTGTGGCGTGCTTCTTGTGCTGGGTTTATGGGTCCGCGGTAGTATTCTGATCCTCAGCGGGTTGTTGTTGGTTTTCTTATCGGCCATTGGAATTAACTTGGCGAGGGGTTTGGACATTCACTGCGGCTGTTTCACCACCCAGGGCAGCCACTCCATGAACATCTTTACGCTTTTTCGTGACCTTTCCTTCCTATTTCTCGCCCTCTATCTCTTCTGGCTCTATCAAATTAAGAGTGTCCGGGTAAAATTCTCACTTTCCAGGGTATTCAAACGCGACTAATCTGAGCAAAGCTGATCTCATGTTAAGCCACAAAGATCGCAAAGAAAAAACTTCTGGCCTGTACTTCGTGATCTTCGTGGTGAAAGCTAGAAAGGCTTTAGTTTTTGGCCGGCAGTTTGACGGTAAAAGTGGTTCCTTTACCTACCTCGCTTGTAATCTCGATGGAACCTTTGTGGCGCTCAACTATCCCTTCCACCATAGACAATCCTAGTCCAAGGCCCTGCCCTTCACTCTTGGTGGTAAAAAATGGTTCAAAAATACGGGGAAGATCATTCTTGTCGATGCCTGATCCAGTGTCAGTTACCCGGATGGTAAGATTACGGTCACTAGGATTGTAGGAAGTGCCCACTATCAGTTTTCCTCCCTCGGGCATGGCATCAATGGCATTGAAGATCAGGTTGATCAC
>JAJDNB010000129.1 GCA_022340905.1 Deltaproteobacteria bacterium
AGACATGCTGCTGAAAAATTTCGGAGTTACTCGTCATGGGAGGATCGTATTCTACGATTACGATGAGCTTTCTTTCTTGTCTGATTGTAACTTCCGAATTATGCCTCCCGCGAGAAGTTACGAGGAGGAATTATCTGACCATCCGTGGTTTAGCGTTGGCGCGAATGACATTTTCCCCGAAGAATTCAATTATTTTTTGGGATTCAAGGGAGAGTTGAAAGATCTATTTTTGCAAGAGCATTCAGACTTATTTGAAGTAAATTTCTGGCGTCAGATTCAGGCCAGGATCAAATCGAGAAAAATAATAGATATTTTTCCATACGAGCAAAGCAGACGACTACGGCACACTAGGCACTAGGGACTTAGCACTAGGCAACAAAATACGAAGAGGTCGGAGGTCTGAAGTCAGACGACAGAGCAAATATCAAATTCGAAATCCTAAGCACGACGCACGAAACAAATCCGAATGATCAAGATTTAAATGACCAAAACGGAACAGACTGGAATTTGGTCTCAAGTAATTGTTTAGGACATTGGAGAATTAGGATTTTGAATTTGTTTCGGATTTCGGATTTATCTCCATGCCCTATGCCCTCTCCAATCCGCAATCGAAAAGTCCCTCGTAGTTTACTAAAACTGTTCCTCCTCGGTGGAACCTGTTAAGGCTGCGGTGGCGGACTCACCTCCACTCAGCACATTTTGAATCTCATCATAATACCCGGCACCCACAAAGCTTTGGTGTTTGACCGCACTGTAACCGATCTCCCGCTCCATCTCGAATTCATGTTGCTGCAGGCGAGAATAGGCGGCCATTCCCTCGTCCTTGTAAGCGTGAGCCAACTCAAACATGGAGGCATTCAGGGCGTGGAAACCAGCAAGGGTGACAAACTGAAACTTGTATCCCATATCGCCAATTTTTTCTTGAAATCCTCGTATGGTGGCCTCGTCGAGATGCCTTCTCCAATTAAAGGAAGGTGAGCAGTTATAAGCTAGCAACTTGTTAGGAAATTTTTCGTGAAGGGCCTGGGCAAATTCACGTGCTTCTCCCAGATCCGGAGTGGAGGTCTCACACCAGACCACATCGGCATATGGTGCATAGACCAAAGCCCTGGCAATGGCAAGTTCCAAGCCGCCCCTTAGCTCGAAATAGCCCTCCACCGTTCTCTGTCCAGTCAGAAAGGGCTGGTCAACAGGGTCTATGTCGCTTCTGGTCAAGCGAGCACCGTTGGCGTCCGTTCTGGCTATGAGCACTGTGGGCACCCCGAGAACGTCACTGGCAAGTCGGGCTGCTAAGAACTTGCGGAGAAACTCTGAGGCCGGTGCCAAAACCTTGCCGCCCATGTGACCACATTTTTTCAAAGAAGAGATCTGGTCTTCCAGGTGAACTGCTGCCGCACCAGCGTCGATGCACGTCTTGGTCAATTCATAGGTATTCAAGGGGCCGCCAAAGCCCGCCTCTATATCTGCAACAATGGGAGCGAGCCAGTAGATATCTCCTCTGTCATGGAGATGTTGGAGTTGATCAGCCCTGAGCAAGGCATTGTTTATTTTTCTGACCACTGTTGGAACACTGTCGACGGGGTATAAACTCTGGTCCGGATAGGTTTGGCCAGCAGTATTAGCGTCTGCGGCAACTTGCCAGCCACTTAGATAGATCGCCTTCAATCCAGCCAATACCTGCTCCACTGCCTGATTGCCAGTCAGAGCTCCCAAGGCACGCACGAAAGGTTCTGTATGCATTAGATGCCACAGCCTCTCAGCCCCCAAGCGGGCAAGGGTGTATTCTATTTGCACTGAGCTGCGCAGTCTGATCACATCATCAGGCGAATAGGTCCTTCGAATTCCTTGCCACCGTGGCTCAGTTTTCCAGGAATGTGCAAGTGCTTCTGCTTGCTGTTGCCTATCCATATCAAAACCTCCTCCCTTTCGCTTGTGGTTAGTGCCTACTAATTTAAATCGGGAAAGGTCAGGTATTCAAGCAAAATTAAAATAGATGCAAGGATTATCAATACAGAAAACACCTACCCGCGCTAATCTCTCGCCCGCTCCCCTTCGCTTAAACTCAGGTTCGCTAGAGATCGCAGAGGACACAGAGATGAGCTGCTAATGGGAGTGTCGAAAATCGCTTAGAATCTCCCGCAGGGCGGGAGGCCCCGATGCTGTCGCATCTGCCCATTTGTCCTCTAGGCGATTTTCCTTGGCATGAGTAGCTTCAATCCTCACTGAATTTTCTAGCGATCCGCATGATCACCAGCTGGACCTTCTCTGGCAGAGTATCTTGATATCTCGGTGATCTCTGTGCTCTCTGTGAGAGATATTCTGTTCTTTGGCGAATCATTGTTGAATTGGACCAGAACGACGCCGGCGAGGATTGTTACCATTCCCAGCCAAAAGAGGGGTCCCAAATCTTGTTCGCTCGAGAGCAACCCTGCGGCCGCCATAAGAGCTGAAAGTAAGGCTGTAGTCGGTGGCTGGGCATTGGTACAGATTGCCACTTCTACGGGTCTTAGATAGCGTAGCAACACGTTCCAGACCAGTAACATTGTAACGCTGGTCAGAACGATCAAATAGGCGAGTCCAGCCCAGGCGGCAAGGGGGATTATCCCGTAATTCATAGTCAGCAGGGAATACCCGCCAAGGGGCGTCATGGCGACCGCTCCCAGTATGAGGCTCCATGCAGTTACAACTCGTGGGTCATGGTTCTGGCAGGTTCGGCCCGCCAATACGGTGTAAAGAACCCAGGCAAGCATGGCGGCCAAGACCCATAAATCGCCTGTACGCAGCTCTTTAATGGCCTCACCTCCTTCCCAGGGCCGGAGAATGATGTAGACCCCAACCAGCGCCAGGAGTACCCCTAGGATTTTTCTTTTCAATGGCATTCTTCGGCTTAGACCACTGGAAAGAACCAGCACGCCCAAAGGGGTCAATGCATAAAAAAGGGCAGGGTGGCTTGGTACTGTGTGCCGGAGGCCTCGAAGGAAAAAGTACTGGTTTATAGGCACAAGAAGGATTCCAAACACCAATATGCGGAGCCATTCATTGAAATTGAACCGGGGTTTGGGGATGACCCAGCCCGTGAACAGAAGCAGGATTAGGGCGGCACCCAATGCCCGGGCGAGGGTCAAGGTTTCAGCATTGGGGAATCCCACCGCAGCCGCCTTGGCAAAAACATAGGTCCCTGAGGCCAGGCTGACGTGAGTAGCCATGAGTGCATATAATGAATTTCGTCGCAAGGTGTTCACCCAAATAGCGAATAGCAGGTTTTCAGGTTTCAGGTGTCAGGATTCAGAATATAAAAGCGAAAGAACCAAAGGCCCCAGAATAATACATGTGAGACGGAAGGTTGTCATCTATATGTGAGACGGTTCTGGCAAATAGATGGGGTCAACCCTCACTCTTGTATTTGTATGAAATCGTTTTTATATTTTTATCAACGTGATTCACTGCACAAAAGATTGAGAATTGGCTAAAGGGAAGGGAGAAGAAAATCGTAAACATAAGTTCCCAGACGGGCTCAATCCGACTCACCAGCGGCGGAACCACCCCTTACCGAGTTTCGAAAGCCACCCTCGATATGCTGAGCAGAAATCAAGCAATTGCATACAAAAAGGATGGTATTGCTGTCGTGATCATACATCCCGGTTGGGTCAAAACAGACATGGGTGGTCCAGCTGCTCCTATGACAGTTGCAGAATCTGGGAAAAAGATTTTTCAGATAATAGAAATGATTTCTCCTGCAAACACAGGGGAGTTTATCTCCGTTACCGGTGATAGGATTCCGTATTGACGATTGCGGGTCTGGGAATGCGGATTGCGGAATTTTAAGTGAATTCCCCTATTATTATTTTTCAATCCGAAATCCGAATTCCGACATCGAAAATTGAAATGGGAGGTTAGATGTATGAACTACCGTAGAATTGTATTCCTTACCATAGTTATAGCCGGAATTGTCGCACTCCTTCTCCCTCAAACCGTCCGGGCAGAAATGGAGACTTACATGATTGACAAGGTGCACAGCATGGCCAACTTCAAAATCGGCCACCTGTTTTCTAAAGTGTCGGGGACTTTTTCTGAAGTAACCGGAACCGTCTGGGTTGATAGGGATAACCTAAAAGAGTCGCGAGTGGATGCCACAATCAATGTGCATAGCATAGACACTAACAATGTAAAACGAGACACGCATTTGCGCTCCGAGGATTTCTTCCATGTGGAGAAATACCCGATTATACGTTTTGTCAGCACAGCGGTTGAACTAACGGGCGAGAACGAAGGGATAATGTCGGGCGAGCTGACTATGCACGGGGTAACACGTTCAGTGAAGCTGCCATTTAAAATACTCGGCTTCGGTCCAGATCCATGGGGCGGTTATCGAGGTGGGTTCGAGGCCACAACTGTGCTTAAAAGGACCGACTACGGGATCGACTACGGCTTTCGTGGAAAGGGTGGTAGCGCCGTAGGCGATGAAGTAGAGATCAATCTCCTCATTGAAGGGGTCAAGCTTGGAGCGGAGGGCGCTCCTTTTCGTGTACAGTAAAGAAATCCTTACCCAAAGGACCCGGCTCATGACGCAAAGCGCCATGCGCAGAGCGCAGAGCGGAAGGTGAACAGTAAACGGTGAACGGTAAACAGATTATGCGCTGGCTCCAGGACTGTTCACCGTTTACCATTTACCTCTCACTCTTTTTTTCGCTATGCGCCATGCGCTATGCTCTATGCGATCTGACCTGGCCCTGAGGACCAGGTTTTTGAATAAAGCATAGAGCACAGGGCATAGGGCATAGCGATTTTGGGCGCTAGGCTTCGCCGTCATTCGTTGTAAGAGGTGGATGGCCATTAGGTTTTGGATTGCGGATTTCTAAATTATCAGGACGCGATCTCGGGGGGCTTTAGTCTGTCCCAACATAATTTCCCGAAGTATTCTCAAAGAGCTGCATAAGATCAATGACACAAATACCTCTGCGCATTCGGTTTCCTTCCGAGCTCTATCATCCATCAAATACCCTAACGCTCGGAAAATGAGCGGATCGCCAGTGGGGAATCGGGCTTACAACGGTTTTCTGAATAGGCCTTAAGTACAGCCAAGATAGTGGTTTATATTTCTTAGAATTCCGCAGTCGCTCGAAAGCCGAGGATCACACCTTTAGGTTCTGGCTCAGAGCTGTCTTTATAGTCATCCTTCATATACTGTACGTCGGCGGTAACAGCCAAATATTCGTTTAGCACCAGACGATAGTAGCCTTCAAAGACCTGGGTCTGATCCATATCAAGATTGCCTCCGTTGAGATAGGCGTAACCGAGGCCGATATTATCATTTTCTCGCTTCCAGAGGCTGCCGCTAATGTTGATGCCTCCTGAATAAATTGCGTCATAGTCGACTCCTGCCTTGTCATCCTGCCAGCCAAAGCGAATCCAGGCGCCAAAAATATCCCCTAGCTGCTGATCAAAGGACAGCCCCCCAGCCATCAGATGCTTTTTGTCTTCTCCCTGTTTATTGAGGAATTGTTTACTGGTACGGTCAACAATCACCCGGTAGTTCCCTTCTCCCAGGGGACTAATCAAAGTATAGCCGAGCTGGGCGCCGTAAAATTGGTAGCTGCTTCCGTCGTCATTCTCGCCTGGGTTCATAATCACTCCCCTGACACTGAAGTTGCTGATCTCCCATTCGAAGACGCCACCAATATCATAGGAAGGAAGAAAGACGTGGGGGCCGTTGACCAATGCCTCATTCATGAACTGGGTGTACTCGTCGTTGGCATAAGCATTTTCGTCCAAGTAATCGGTTGCGTCTATAATGCCACCGGTAAGCCCCAAGGTGTGCTCTTCACCGAACTGAAAGGTGTACTTGTACCAAGCCGTAAGCAGGTAATCCCTATTCCTGCCGTTTATATCCTTGACGTCATCTTCCAGGTCGGCTGCCCAAGGTGCGAGGGTGAAACTGGTTTGATCATTTAAGCCGTTACCTGCGGCAAAGCCGAATTTGGCAAAAAACTCATTGTTTTGGTCTGGGGTGAAACTCATCTCTACCTGGAAGGGAACAGCACCCCTACCTTTATCTTCGTCATTGTCCACAGCCTGATACTGGTAAGCCCCGGCCAGGACTCCGCCAATGGATAGTTTGTCGTTTATCTCGTAGGCCAATGCCGAGACTGGCAGCGCGACGACCAGGACGGCAATCAATGTTTTCATCGCTAGGTGTTTCATCACTTTCATCCTCCTTGGGTCGATGTCACGGTTCACATTGCAGATGTTCCAGTTCGCATTGCTTTTTCTTTAAAATAAAAAGGCGTAACCCATTGTGGATGAGCTCACTTAATTTCCCATCCCAATACAGTCACGCCTTCACTTTCCACGCCTGGGCTGTTCTCTGAAGGTCAGTCCAGCGAGGACCGTAAGCCGTTCCATTCAGTTCGTCGGTTCACCTCATGTCATCCCCATTCCCCCTCGTAGCCAGCAACCATTAAGCACTTGCAGCTTACATCCGGATAAGTTCCTGACAAAGTCTCTTTCTCAGAGCCTCCAATTGCTTGGATTTGAATGATCTTTTGCTCTTCTCCAATTCTTCTACAGTGTCTGCAAGGATCTTTTTGAACCGCCTCCGGTAGGGACAATTATTCTCATCACAAAAAAGGACTGGGCCATTAAAAACACCCTCAGGACAATTTTCGCTACAAAAATCTCTGAGTATTTGAGACTTTTCAACCAAGTCATCGGCAAGTTTGCGCAGGGTCTGCCGGATTTGCCGTTCGTCTTCAGGAGACCTTTCGCCAGCCAGTTTAAGCCTTGTTGAAGAAGAAGCAAATTCTGTCATTATCTTCCCGTGTTAACCACTTGCGTGAGTTAGTTCAAGAATCTCTGGCTTGACCTTCTTAAGAAACCCCAGGCAGAAGGCGGTGACAATGCCCTCTATGAACATCACCGGCAAGTGCGCCACTACCAGAAGCTTGGCCGCCGCCAGGAATGACTCCCCCGTGAACACCAAGGAAATGGCAACCAGGAGAGCACTCAAGAAAATCGCCAGAAAGCCGCAAGCGAAGGCAAGCGCAAGAGCCAGGCCGCTACGCTTGTGAGCAATGCCTCGTGCGAACAGGTAATAGCAGCAAACAGCGGGCATGGCCATATTGAAGGTATTGATACCCAGAGTGGTCAAGCCGCCAAACTGAAAGAGCAGGGCCTGTAAAGCCAGACCCACAAGAATGGCTGGAAATGCAGTCCAGCCCAGGAGTAAGCCCAAGAGACCATTCAGAACCAGATGGACGGCAGAGGGACCCACCGGCACATGGATGAGAGAGGCAACAAAAAATGCCGAAGAGAGGACTCCCACCATGGGCACCTTCTCGGTGTCCATTTTCTTCAGTCCAACAGCCACACCCGCTGCGGTGAGAGCTGCACCTGTAAGCAAAACGGGAGCGGAGAGAACTCCCTCAGAAATATGCATGGTTCTATCCTATTTCATCTCGTGGAAATTCACCCAGATCACCGCGCCTATTTCCACATCCTTGCCCTTGATCTGCCGATCATCGGTATTCAGGGCGGCAAAACCCCACCAACCAGGTTTCGGTGCTGCATAGGTGAATACACCGTTGGGATCGGCTTTGATGGCCTGGGTTACCATGTAGTCCGTGGGAGCAGAATACTTGCCCCCCACATTATAATACTCAATCTCCACTTCAGCACCAGGAACAGGTTTGCCATTGAGGAGCACCATACCTTGAAAGACATTACCTGCATATAATCCGAAGGGCTTGCTCAGAGGAACAATCTCGGTCTTCAGGCCGATGGGTTGATCCCAACCCACATCGTCACCGTAAGCGGCAACCACTGTTTTGGTGTAGTGCACGATGTAGCAGTCTTCCGCTGGCTCCCAATAAGGCTGAGGTATGAAGTAAAACACGTAGATGCCGGGACGCTTGATGGCGTAACTCGTCTTCCAGGTATCGTGTCCTTTGAGCTTCTGCGGGGTGAGGGTGGGGAGCAAGTCTGCCTTCTGGCCGTGGGCAACAACTCCGAACTCTGCCGGTTTAACCAAATCCATCCCATTGCCCTCGAAGGGATGCCAGAACATGAGGTGCAAGGCCACTTCTCTGCTCTCACCCTTCATGACCATCTCGTCAGAAGGGATAATCATGCCGAAGTGAGCCCTTGCAGGTGCAACTGCCAAAAAGAGCAAAGCCAAAGCCAGCAAGACGGTTTTCACACATCCTTTCATTTCAACCTCCTAATCGACTAATGCGGTTGGTGAAAACGAGTGGCCATTTCGAAGAGCCGGGGGAGGTCTTTTGATCGCTTCCAATCTCAACGAAAAAAGCCACGCGGTCTACCTTCTGGTACAAGGTAAGCCTTCGTGGCCTATTCTTCGCTATAATGTGTATTTAGTGAAACTTTTTTGAGGTACTGTCCTCAAACTATCGATACTATACTAACTGCTTAATCTCAATGTCAAGATGCAAAACCACTAACCCTTCAGATTCGGATCAGCTGGTAAATTCATCAAAAAAGAACAGTCTGGCTCAATTGATTAAACAGATCATGCAGTCTCGGGCGTTGTCAAGTAGCTTATTGGTTTTGCTGCCTAGCCGAAAGGGACTAGCCTCTCTGGAGCCTTTACGGCCTACAACCAAAATGCCGTAGTTCCCCCTAACCAGTTCTGCCAGGATATCCCTGGCCATTCCCACGTGGACAGCCTGAGCCTTAAAGGTTACGTTCTCCTCATGAACACCCGCCTTGACAAGCCTCTCTTTGCCTTCGTCCGCAATTTTTCTAACTCTATCTGCGTACTCTTTAGTCCACCGAGCTATGTGTAATTCAAGTTCTTTCTGCTCTTGTTCAGTCAAGATGCGTGTGTTGTCCCAGTACTGTGGGGGCAAGGGCGGAACCACGTGAAAAAATGTAAATTTGCTCTCCGTGAGGTGAGAAAAATACCGGATGACGTGTTCCGTTACCCGGCGACTAATGGGCGCCCCCACTAATGCGACCAGAACGTTAGGTGAGGCGATTGGTGGATCGATCACCCAAAGTGCCTTTTCATCTGCCAAGTGAATGAGCCGAGAGGTGACTGATCCCATCAGCACCCGTTTCAGACGAGGAGCGCTGCTGCGAGCCAGGGCAATGACTTCAAATCCTTCTGAGGTGGCCAACTGTAACATTCTACCGGCAGGGTCATGACACTTCCCTTCACCACGGATTGTTACTCTTTCCGCTTCGTATCCCATGTCGAGCAAAACCTTTTCGGCTCGCTCCAGTACTCTATGCTCTTGCAGGCTCAAAACCCTTCGGTATTCTTCCACAGCGGCGGGAGTCAGGCGAAGCAATTTGGTCAAGGAGGAAAGATGAGGATCTGGAGCACCGTAAAATAGCGTGATCCTAGAACTGTTCCTGAATTGCATGAGAGTGCCGGCAGCTGTAACCGCCTGCATGGCAGCCTCGGAACCATCGACGCCTAATAGAATTTTCTGCTCTATATCCATAGATTCAAAACTACCACATTTGCGATGATTTTGCAGGGAGATATGCGAAGGAGATCAAAACATTTGGTGGGGTTGCACAGTTTTCACTAATAACAGAGACGATTTTGTCTGCCTCCACAGGGATAACCACTGGATGTAGATGAGAGATCTCGAAACACAGAGTCAGGGTTAAGATTTTCTTCCGAATCGTGTCTCAACCTTGATTGCTAATCTCCTTCGATCCCCGGAAAGATGTCATAGACATAGTCGTGGGCATCCAATGCGAAAGACTCCAGTTTGCCTGCTTTGACACGCTTGACCACTTCCTCGCGGGAAGGGGCAAAGATCGCCTCGAAAAGCTGCTCGCGCTCCTTCTCGTTCGCCGGTGCCACCACGAAGAGCACCCGGGCGCTGTGCTGGATGTAGCGCGGCGCAAGGAGCTGGCGCTTCAGGATATCCATAATAACCGGCGCCTTGGCGCGATCAAAGCGGCCAGGATTGCCGAGGCGGTCCAGCTCGTCGAAGAGCGCGTAGGTCCACTCGTTGTGGTAGTCCCAGAGCCTCTGGTAGAGCTCTTTGGTGAAGGGGGTTCCGGCCTTCACCTCGAAGGCGTCTTCAGCCGGATTGAGCCCGTCCTCGGTAAGCGCCGGCCGTTTGAGGTAGCCGTCTTTGGTGATGACAGCTTGGTGACGGAGCAGGGTCCACAGCCACGACACATCGATGCGGTAGGTGGCTAGATCGTTCATGAAACGCAGGCAAAGTTCGTAGTCGTCAATGGCAGCCGCAAAGTTGCCGTTGAGAATCTGAAAGCCGTAGTTGGCCGCCATGTAGAAGGCATGTTGAATGTGCTCGATAGTGATCTCACCCTTCGGCACCCCGTAAATACTGTTCCAAAGTTCCTGGGAGAAGAGTCTCTCCGGCTCGCTGAACATGTCCTTGGTGATTATCCAGGGGGTGATCTTGCCCTGGGAGTTTAACAAGCCACGGGATTGCAGCAGTCGTCGCTCTTCATCGGAGAGACCACTGGCGACAGTGGGCACCGGTTTGCCTTTTACCTCCACCTCTTCTAGAGGCGCGTCGAGGAGTGCGTGGAGCTCTGTCACCGGAGCCTGCAGAGGTTCGTTGCCGGCGGCGACGTAGGCAGGTTCGGGGCTGGCAACCCAGCTTTGCCGATAGGTATCATAGAGTCGCCCTTTCACCTTTCCGGCGAGGATCTCTTCCAAGGTAGGCTGTTCACCTGCGGGCTGAGACTCCTCAGGCACAAAGATGAGACCCAACAAACGCTCTCGAACCTTGTCGATCACCATTCCGCGAAGGGCCACAGGATTATACTGGGAGCGACCGTAGGGATCGCTTGGTTGGTAGATCATTACCGCCGCCATCCCGCCAATGGGAGCCCCCTGGCTGAGTTTTCCATTCTTCATGCCGGCCATGAGCATCATCAACGCATTGTACCGCTGATAGGCAATCATGTTGGGGGAGGCCATGCCTATGGACTGTGGGTCCGGAAACACGCCCTGGGGGTCGTCCTTCCACATCTCGATGAGGCTGGCGAGGTAGTCCCAGCGGCCCACGTTCGTCCCCAGGAGCCTGCGTCGCCAGACCCAGGCGTTCACCGGCAAGAACCGGCCCGCATTGCCCTCTTCATAGAGGACTTTGATCTTGAAGGTGCCGGGCTGCACGCCGACCAACTCTTCCGCCCGCACCAGGATCTTTTCTACAATGAGAGCTTCCTGAGGGGTCTGAATTTTGGGGATGTAGTAGTACACCCCGGTGCCTTGTCGCGTGAGGGACTCGTAGTTGTTGAGCGCCCAGAGGAGGGTGATGGGAATCATAGCATGCACCGGTTGGCCGTCGACCATGATGTGGTTATAGCGAACGTGAATGCTTGGAGGGCGAGCAAACCGGGTGGGCCACTGCGCCGGAGACGCCTTGATCTCATACTTGCGCGTTTTGCCTTTCTTCGCCACCTCATAGGGGCGGTCGGTCCAAACTCCTTCGAAGATATCTTTGGCGTTTTTCATGGCCCCGAAAATCCCAAGGGGCTGATCCTTAGGGGCGCCGTCGGGCCGGAAATGGGGCGGTGCAGCATCTTCAAAGTCCGGCATATTCATGGGCGCCGGGCTGTTCAAGGCCTTAAAGGCCATGTCCAGCGGATGCCACGGGCCGGTGAGTTCCAAGCCGGGATTGGTCAAAGGGTGGGCGTCCTGCGGGACGTCTACGTCGTCGTTTAACCGCCAGCGGTATTCGCTGTCTCGGTCGAGAAAGTTATCAATCAGGCCCTGGATGATCTGGCGATATGTCCAAGGTTTCCCGGTTACGGGATCCTCGCAAGTGTCGTCCCATTTGGGCCATGCATATTTCTCGCGGACCGGCGCGGAAGAACTCAATAATTTCCGGCGCGCTATGAGGGCTGCGGCGATCTCGGGGTGCAGCTCTTGGGCGAGTGTGGCAATCTCCTCTTCCACATTTACTTCTCTTCCATTTATCTTTTTGGTCCCGAAGAGCTCAGGGAAGTTCTGGAGAATGTCCTCGCGGATTATGGCCTTGGACGCAGAAGCTCCTGCTGGGTCCGAATGCTCCCTGGTTGTGCTCATGGCCTTCTCCTTGTCTTATAGGTAATAAATATGATCAGAACCGACTTTCCAATGTTTGTCAAGAACCTCTTCTCCAAGAGTTTCACCCCAAAATACTTTTTTGAAATAGGCTGCGTGAAAGAGACTCCACAACGATCAATTGAAAACTCCTCGCAGTCGGTTTTCGGCGACTGCAGGGAGTCTCTCGAATTTAGGGTTGCAGGTCTCTAGAAGACACACCAAGACATTTTGTCAAGACCCTCCACCCCTCCTACGCTTCTTTTAGAAGGCCAGGGTTATCATTGCTTGCACCAGGTGATCGTCTAGATGCCCGCTCGTGCTTTGGTTGCGGAAATATGAATAGTTGGCCTGCATTTTTAACTGGTGACCATACATATAGTAGCTCATCCCACCGGTATACTCCTGTTGCTTGTTGTCATCTTTCTGGTTGGGATTATCTGGATCCACCCAGGCATAACGGGCAGCTACTTCAAATTTCTTCGGGATGAGAAAATACCCCCCCTGAAGATAGAACCCCTGAGCTTGTTCCTGTCCAAAGGGAGTAGACTTATTCGGATCGATGTTGCGAAAGTCGTAGCTGCCTTCGAGAGAAAAATTTTGATACTTGAAAACCAGATCTGCCGTTAGTTCATACACATCACTTTTCACCGGTACAATATTGGTGTTGCCCAGAGGGCCTGCCAGGGTTTTTCTCTCTCCCGGTTTCAAGCCGGGAAGATACGCCCCTGACACGCCAATGGACAGTTTCGGGCTGGCCGGTGTGTTCAACGCCCCTTGCGAATAGGGAACAGGGCCGAAAGGGCTGTAGACCACTCGGCCCACATACATGAATTCCTGATTCACATTGTTCTGATTAGCGCCGCTGCCGTTGAACATGCCTACGCCGTACGCTAACTGATCTCGGATGAGTTCCCCCGAAACCTCGATACCAATGTCCCTCTGCAGAGAAAAAGTATCGCTGACGATGGATCTATCAATAAGTTCGAGATCAAACCCCGAGATGAGGAATTCCCGGTCAAAGGGGACCTTATACTGCCCAATCTTCGGTTCGGCCCAGTCAAAATACGTTGCCTGGATATAGGCATCCCGCAAAGAAGCGTTCCCACCTTCCAGAGTAATCTGGGTGAAATATTTCATCCAAGGATAATATGCGTTGCCTCCTAAGAGAACACGTGCTCGTCGCACCTTGAAAGTCGTTGTGTTTTCTTGATCTTCCTGTACCTCGTAGCTGAAGGCGCCCTGGGTTCGAACATTCAGTTTGACGGAAAAGCGGTCATCGGTGGTTTTGATATAAACGCCTTTTTCATAGCCCACCTCGATCTTCTTGGTCCAGTCGTCATCGGATGATTCTTCTCCCTTGGCCTCCTTTTCCGATGCTTCCCCTTTGTCTTTCTTTTCCAAGGACTTTGCTTCATCGTCAGTGATAGTGCCTTTATCCTTGAGGATTTCTATGAGTTTGTCGGTCTGATCAGCCCTCGCTATCGTGGAAGAAAGAGCTATCATCACCATAACTACCAACACTGAAACCAAGATCCTTTTTCCTTTCATCTCACTTTCCTCTTTGATCAGTTTCGACATATCGTCGCCATCTCCCGTAGGTTAGAGACATAACCCTGCGGGTACCCAATTGTGCCTTGCCAGCTTTTAGTCCCGCGAATGTGTTCGTATTTTACCCAATTCCCGAAAAGATCTCACACATAGCGCATCAATACAAGAAAATCAAGTTACAATGAGTTATTTTGCGTTTGTTGTTTTGACATGAATATCGGCTTATGGTAATAACGTCATAAGTAAAAATGATCGCTCAATCCAATCTTTTGTCCATTTCATTTTACCAGAGGGATGAACCAATGAAGCCTTTGATGAGCACCAAGGAAGTTTCGCAATATATTGGGATAAATGAAAAAAAGATATACAGTCTGATTACGGCTAAGGGGTTGCCCGCTACCAAGGTTACAGGTAAATGGCTTTTTCAGCGCCACCTAGTGGATCGGTGGCTGGAGCACCACACCGAGAACTATCCCCCAGCGGAGAAGACTTTGAATACTTACAAAAACTTACTTATAATAACTGGTAGTAACGACTTATTACTTGACCAGCTGCTGGAAGTGTTCGCTCGACGGAATCCCCTTCCCCTTCCTTTGTTCAGCAACTTGGGAAGCATGGGAGGAATTCGGACTCTTAAAGAGAATCTCTGTCACATCTGCTCCTGTCACCTCCTGGAGTCCAATGGAGACGAGTACAACTTTGCCTATGTGGAAGAGGAATTCGGCAATGATGTGGTCTTGGTTAACTTTTGCAAGAGATTGCAGGCCATAGTCGTGGCTCTGGGTAACCCAAAAAAAATCAAGGGGCTAGCTGATCTCACCAGCGGGAGGCTACGGATCGCCAACCGCAAGAAAGGCACCGGAACTCGCCTGCTCTTGGACCAGGAGCTGGAGCGACAGGGTGTGAGCGGTGATCAGATTCCAGGGTACGAGACAGAATTCGCTCGTCACCTGGATGTGGCCCTGGAGGTATTGGCGGGAAGGGCCGATGCGGGATTGGCAATCGCCGCTGTGGCAGAGATGCTCGGTCTGGATCAGGTGGAGGTGCGCTGGGAACGCTATGATTTCATCATGCGCAAAGATGTCTTTTTCAGCCGTCAAGTCCAGATGCTGCTGGCTTTGCTGCGCGATGAGGAGTTTCTCCGTTTGAGCGACAAATTCTCTGGCTACGATCTGAGTTTGTCGGGACAAGTTGTCTTTCGAGGATAGAAAGGAGATGAAACGATGAAGAGAGGTTTCTGCTTGATCATTGCTCTGGTTGCTGTGATGGTTGGTTTCAGTCAGGTAAAGGCCGCTGACAAGCTCATCAAGATGTCCACCACTACCAGTACGGAAAACTCCGGACTTTTGGATGTGCTGCTGCCGGAATTTGAAAAGGATACGGGAATACAAGTGAAGGTCATCGCCAAGGGGACGGGTGCTGCCATTCGTGACGGCATGGATTGTAACGTGGACATCATTTTCGTTCACGCCAAGGCGAGAGAGGAGAAATTCGTGGCCGAAGGTTACGGCGCCTACAGGCTCGGGGTCATGCACAACGACTTTGTCATCATTGGCCCCGCATCCGATCCGGCGGCTATCAGGGGCAAAAAGGATGCAACCCGGGCGTTACGATCGATTGCCAGTAAAGGGGCTCCCTTTGTTTCCAGGGGGGATGACAGCGGCACTCACACTAAGGAGCAGGCCCTGTGGAATGCGAGCGGGATTCCTTTGGAGAAAACCACCACTGAGATTGTGAGTAAGGGCAAGCAGAAAAAGTCGACTTTTGTCTATCCCGGTGGACTGGGTGAGTGGTATTTCTCCATTGGACAGGGCATGGGTAAAACCCTGACCTTTGCTGAGGAGAAACAGGCATATACCCTTACTGATCGGGGGACCTATCTCAATTATAAATACGGCAGACCACAAGGTCTGGACCTAGAGATCCTCTGTGAGGGGGACCCGCTTCTTTACAACCCCTACGGAATTATCCCCGTCAATCCAAAGAAGTGCCCAGGCGTAAAGTTTGACCTGGCCGACCAGTTTGCCAAATGGCTGGTATCACCCAAAGTTCAGGCGATGATTGCCCACTACAAGATTCAGGGACAGCAGGCTTTTTATCCGGACTCTGTTCCCGACGCAAAGTAGTGCCCGCAAGATAAATCGAGGCAGAAATAAGGAAAGAGATTCTGTTTTCAGATTTCGGGAACTCTTGAGAATTTGTTAAAACCCAGTGGGACGGGGGTTTCCCCCGTCCAAAAAATTTCATGATCGAGATTGTTCAACGATTCAGGTCGTTGAGTTTCTCGAGGCCATGACCTAGCGGGATCCCTGCCGGAGTCTATCTCGCAGCTTGCAGGAGCGAAGCGGAGATCCCGATTCATCGGGGATGCGAGACCGGGATGACGGGCGATCGCATTATGTTGTCATTCCCGCGGAAGCGGGAATCCAGAGTATAAACAAAATGTTGCCGTTTCAAAGCCAAGTACGAAGGTAAAGCATGCAATTTCTTTTAGACAGCTTTCATTCCGCCCTATTACTTCTTTGGTCTGTTGATCCGGAACTGGTGGAAATCGTTTCCGTCTCTCTCAAGGTTAGTTCCTCCTCGACGCTCATTGCCAGCTTGGTGGGGGTTCCGGCGGGATTCTTCATAGCTTTCCGGGAATTCCCTGGAAAGCGACTGCTCATGACCATTCTCAACACACTTTTGGCTCTCCCAACGGTGGTCATAGGGCTTTTTGTCTATGCCTTCATTTCACGGCGCGGAATTTTAGGGGTACTAAATTTGCTTTATACCCAGAAGGCCATGATTATAGGTCAAGTCATTCTCATCATCCCAATCATAACCGTGTTCACAATCTCCGCCATCAGCAGAATTGATGAACGCTACCGGAAAACAGCCATGACTTTGGGGGCGAACGCTCTGCAGACTGCCTGGGTTATTATCAGAGAAGCGCGATTCGCCATTATGGCTGCGGTTATCGCCGCCTTTGGCAGGGTCATTGCCGAGGTTGGGATCAGCATGATGTTAGGGGGGAATGCTAAAGGTTTTACCCGCACTATGACCACAGCAATGGCTCTGGAGTATGATAAAGGTGAATTTGTCCTGGGTGTGGCCCTGGGGATTGTCCTTCTCACCATAAGTTTCGGGCTGAACATTTTCTTCAACTATATCCAGGGAAGGGCACGGGTATGACTGGGGTTCATTGTGCTGATCTCTAGAAAAGCAAGCGAATGCTATGTTGTACGAGTTGAATAATCTTAAAATGATATACGGTAAACGGGCAGTCCTCGATCTGCCCCACCTTTCGGTTGAAGCGGGTCGCATCGTTGGACTTCTAGGGCCCAATGGAGCTGGAAAGACCACCCTTCTCGAAATATTTGCCTTTCTTTTGGGGCCCACCTCCGGAGAGCTAAGGTTTCACGGTAAGAAGGTTGACTACGAGAATAACAGATTACGGGAGCTACGCCGTAGGGTGGTCATAGTGCAGCAGCATCCCATCATGTTTACCGTTACCGTCGGGAAGAATCTGGAATTCCCCCTCAATATTCGCAAGTTCCCAAAGCAGAAACGAGAGGAAGTGATCGACGAATTGCTGGATCTGGTGGGGATGCGGGAATTCAAGCACGCTCGGGCTCACAACCTCTCAGGTGGTGAGACCCAGAGGATAGCCATCGCCAGAGCTCTCGCCTGTCAGCCGGAGGTGATTCTCTTCGACGAGCCAACGGCCAGTGTGGATGTAGAAAACCAGATGACCATAGAGAGGATTGTCCGGGAGATTAACCAGGAAAAAAAGATCTCAGTTATTTTCACCACCCATGACATGAATCAGGCAGCGAGGCTTGCGGATGAAATCGTCTTTCTTTTCGAGGGTAGATTGGCCCAATCCACCTACGAAAATATATTCAGCGGGCAGATCTTGCCCGGAGAAAACGGTGATCCCTATTGCCTGGTGCAGAACACCTTGAAGCTGGGTGTAAATAAAGGAAATATGGGACCGGTTCGCATTGCCATAGACCCGAATGCAATACAGGTCAGTC
The DNA here is from genome assembly GCA_022340905.1 of Deltaproteobacteria bacterium. Classification (GTDB taxonomy): domain Bacteria; phylum Desulfobacterota; class Syntrophobacteria; order BM002; family BM002; genus BM002. The sequence continues at coordinate 17,608 of JAJDNB010000129.1, forward strand.
AAACCGCTGATGAGCCACCTCCTCCAAACTCCTTTAAAGGTCGCTTGGTGCAGTTGACCGAAGAAAAAAATAAGGTGCGGGCCCTGGTTGATGTGGGGGTGCCGCTTTCCGTTCTCATTTCAAAGAAAGAACTGGAAGCCATGTCTTTAGGAGTGGGCTCCAGCATCTGGCTCACCTGCCCGCCCGAATCCATTGAAATCATATAATTTGGCCTACCCCTCGTCCAGACCAGATCCCGAATAAATGGTTTTTTGGCCTGAAATACATGAAACAGCCTACAGACATCGATCCTCTCCCTTCGATATACTTCATCTACAGCCACATCCTTGCTGGATTTGGAGTTGAAAGCGGGCTAGGATCCTACAAAGGGAAAATAGCGGAGAACCAAAGATGACACAATTTTTGCGGTCAAGCGGCTGCTCGGATCAGGCGGGGCCGACCTGCGCCGGACGAAGAAAGTAACTTCAGTAAACAACTCAATGAGGATAAGGGATTATGGAAAAAAGAAGATTAGGAAATTCCGATTTATACACAGCTCCCATCGTTTTCGGAGGCAATGTTTTCGGCTGGACCGTGGACAAGAAGCAATCTTTTAAGCTACTAGATGCTTTTTTTGACTTCGGATTCAATGCCATCGACACCGCCGACGTCTATTCCCGCTGGGTGGAAGGAAATGAAGGCGGAGAATCGGAAACGATCATCGGCACGTGGATGAAAGGTCGGGGCAATCGTAATAAGGTGCTGCTCATTACCAAAGTAGGATCCGATATGGGACAGGGGAAAAGGGATCTTTCAAAGGACTATATCCTCAGGGCCGTGGACAAATCCCTGGAACGACTGCAGACCGATTACATAGATCTGTACCTGACCCACTGGGACGATGAGGTCACTCCAGTTGAAGAGACCCTGGAGGCATACGGCAAGCTAATTGAGGCCGGTAAAATTCGATGGGCTGGGGCCTCCAACTTATCCCCTGAACGGTTGAAGACGTCCTTGAATGCAAGCAAGAAAGATGAAAGGCTAGCCTATTACCAAGTGTTCCAGCCGGAATACAACCTGTACGCTCGACAAGGCTTTGAAGAAGGTGTAGCGCCAATATGCAAAGAGCACGGCTTGGGTGTCATCACCTATTACTCTCTGGCCAGCGGCTTTCTCAGCGGCAAGTACAGGAGTGAAAAAGACCTCTCAAAAAGTCCCCGGGGCGACAAAGTGAAAGAGTACCTGGATAAACGGGGAAAACGTATCCTCGAAGCTCTTGATGAGCTTTCAAAGGAATACAACACTACGCCGGCGGCCTTGTCGTTAAGCTGGCTAAAGAATAAGCCGGGGGTAAGTGCACCCATTGCCAGCGCGACAGAGTTAAAGCATGTTGAGTCTTTCAGCGAGGCGGCAAAACTGGATTTAAGTAAAGAGTCTATGGATAAGCTAGATAAGGCCTCAAGTTATTAATTCTGTACCCATTTCACCCTCCTCCCATCTTTAGCGGTCTCTGCTACAGCTCATTTTACCTAAAAAGTCTGTCCGTAAGGGTGGCTGGTCGAGGGTTTGCAAGTGCCGGTGATAATCTGAAATGGCTGAAGCGACAATGAAGTCGTGTGTGCAAAAGACCAGTGACTCATGAGTTGTGACAGTTGTATAATGACAGTTTCCAGAGGGGAAGACCCGCAACAGACCGAGTTTGCAAGAGGGAGGATTACCCATGGCTTTCACACTGCCTGCATACCACCCACCTGATTTTGAGCAAGCGTCCTTCCTCTCCTCACCAAATGTGAGAATGGAAGAGGTGCCGGAAGAAGGGGTGGCCCCGGCCGCTTTTCACGCGACTACCATCTTCCCAGAATATTTCAAGATTGAAGGGGAGTGGATTCTTGTAGAAGAGAGTCGGATGGACTGCGCAGTTGTATTGAGGGAGACTGGACTGGAGGTGGTAGAGCAGCGAAGGTTGGAGAAAGGGGAAAAGGTCGTAGTCGGTCGGGGGGAGAGCGGCGAAGAGGGAATTTATGTTCACACCACCGGCTTTGTTGAAGAAAATGATTTAGGCGATAAGTTTGCCTTTCGCTTGGGGAGATCCAGGGAGACCTCATATTCGCAAGATTACGACAAGCTCTATGATCTTCTCACCCATGAAAAAGATAACGGATATATTGTCTGGGTTCTTGGGCCGGCGGTAGCTTTCGATGCAGATGCCCGAGATTCCATGGTAGCCCTTATCCGAAGCGGATATGTTCAGGCGCTTTTGGCTGGGAATGCCCTGGCTGCCCACGATCTGGAAGCCGCCATATTCAGGACTGCCCTCGGACAGGATATATATACCCAGAGTCCTTTGTTACACGGTCATTATCACCACCTGGACGTGATGAACATGGCTCGAGCCGCCGGTTCCATAGAGGCTTTGGTGGAGAGGGAAAAGATTGAAAGCGGAGTTATTCACGCATGTTTGGAAATGAACGTGCCCATGGTCCTGGCGGGCTCGATAAGAGACGATGGTCCTCTTCCGGGGGTAATCGTGGACGCCTGTAAAGCCCAGGATGCCATGAGAGTTCAAGCCCGAAAAGCTACGACCCTCATAGGTTTGGCCACCCAGCTGCACACAATTGCCGCTGGCAACATGACTCCCTCTTACCAGGTCATAAGAGGGCAGGTGAGACCGGTGTATATTTACGCTGTGGATATTTCGGAATTTGCAGTTAACAAATTGCGAGACAGGGGAACCTTGGGGGTGACCTCCATTGTAACCAATATCCAGGACTTCCTCGTCATCTTGAAACGGAACCTTATCGGCTAAGACCGCAGAGCGCATAGCGCCAAGCGCAGAGCATAGGGTCAGACGACAGAGGACGGACGACAGAGGACAGACGGTTCAAAATACTGAATATCGAACAGCAGAACAAGGAACCGCAGAATCACGAAGGAATCACTTCGAAATTCGACATTCCTTGTTCGATATTCTGCGGTTTAAAGAGGCTGCAGCTCAGATGAGAAGAATTTAGATTGCTTGTCTCCTGAATTCTGCCTCCTAGTTCAAAAAGGATTATCTGGTGAAGGAAAACAAAAGGGTTATTAAAACCGCTTACAACGATATCCAGCCTTACACTACCAAGGATGGCTCCATAATAAGAGAACTGATGCATCCTCAAGTGCATGGCAACTTCAAGCAAAGCTTGGCTGAGGCAACCATTGAACCAGGCACAGCCACAGCTTTCCATCGCCACAACAAAAGCGAGGAGATCTATCACTTTACAGCCGGAAAAGGGCAAATGACCTTAGGTGAGAAAACCTTCCAGGTAGCCACAGGCGACACTGTCTGTATTCCCCCAGGAAGCCTACACCGGTTAGAAAATACCGCAAACGAACCTCTCAAACTGCTGTGCTGCTGCGCACCAGCGTATTCACATGATGATACAGAGCTGACCACGCAGCATAATATAAAGCATAGGGCATAGAGCATGGAGCAAGAACTAAGGTTTCAGTGTTCAGGTTTCAGCCTTTTCGTTTTCCCTCCCTGACACCTGAAACCTGACACCTTGAGACTTGGTCCCCAGTACTTACTGCTACTGACTACTTCAATATCACGCTGTGCGCTATGCGGACATGTGTGAGAGATAAAAGATGATAATTGGCGTTGATACTGGCGGGACTTTCACTGATTTTGTCTTCAAAAAAGAAGACCAGTGGGGAGTCTATAAGTTGCTTTCAACCCCAGACAACCCGGCAAGGGCGGTACTGACCGGTTTGGATCACGTTGGCGGGAAGGAAAAGCAACAGATCATCCATGGGTCTACTGTTGCTACCAATGCCATCCTTGAAAGGAAAGGGGCCAGAACTGCCCTAATTACAAACAAAGGGTTTGAAGACGTTATAGAGATAGGCCGGCAGAATCGAAGCCGCCTCTACGATCTTGCCTACCGTAGGGAGCCTCAAATTGTTCCGCCGGATCTAAGATTTGGTGTCAAGGGAAGAGTCCTGAGCACGGGTGAAGAACATGCACCACTGGATGCAGAAGAAGCCCGAAAGGTTATTAAACAAATCGAGCGATCCAGAGCACAATCGGTAGCAGTATGCTTCATCTTTTCTTTTGCCAATCCTTCCCACGAGGAAAAAATAAAAGAACTTTTGGGAAACACTGGAATTGCCGTCTCACTTTCCCATGAGATCCTTGCCGAATTCCGTGAATTTGAAAGAACCTCCACTACTGTACTCAATGCTTATGTCGTCCCCAAGATGCATAATTACCTCGGAAAACTCATGGCTGAGATGGCCGAGGGAAATAGTTTGTCAATTATGCAGTCAAACGGCGGTAGTATATCGGCTGAAACCGCCATGCAGGAATCAGTGCGGACTATTCTGTCGGGACCAGCGGGGGGTGTTGTGGGTGGACTCGAGATCGGGAAGATTGCCGGACATACACATCTCATAACCTTTGATATGGGCGGCACCTCGACGGATGTTTCTCTCATTGATGGATCTTTTTCACTGACGGTGGAGTCGAGGATTTCCGGCTATCCTCTTAAGGTCCCCATGATTGATATTCACACAGTAGGCGCTGGCGGTGGTTCGATCGCCGCCGTAGACGTGGGGGGATCTTTAAAGGTGGGACCAGAAAGTTCCGGTGCAGATCCAGGTCCTATCTGCTATGGGAAAGGGGAGCAGATTACGGTAACGGACGCCAACCTTTATCTGGGGCGACTTATTCCTGAGCATTTTCTGGGCGGCACCATGAAACTCCAACGAAACAGGCTCGATAGTTTCTTTCAGCAAATGGCGCAAAAAATAGGCCTCTCTCCAATGGAGTTGGCTGAGGGCATTCTGTCGGTAGCGAACACGGCCATGGAAAAAGCCATCCGAGTTATTTCAGTGGAAAAGGGATATGACCCGAGGGAATTTGTGCTGTTTTCTTTTGGCGGGGCAGGGGGGATGCATGGAGCATTCCTGGCCAGACTCTTGAATATTCCGAAAGTCCTGGTTCCCCAAAATCCAGGCATATTGTCCGCCATTGGCATGATCATGGCTGATGTAATAAAGGATTACTCTTTCACAGTAATGAGAAATCAGCTGAACTGCACAGCAGACCAACTGTCAGATTTTTTTGAAGATTTGGAGAAAAGAGGTTTGAAGGATCTGTCCAAAGAAGGATTTGCCAAAAAGAATATTAGACTCGAACGATACTTGGACATGCGCTACGAAGGGCAGTCCTATGAGATCATCGTTCCACTCGAGGCGAATTACATCGACGGCTTTCATACCCTTCACGAAAAGACCTACGGTTATCGAAATGAGGACAAGATGGTCGAGATAGTCAACATACGGCTGCGAGCAAGGGGCATACCAGCTAAGCCGAGATTTCAACAGGCAAAAAAAGTGAAAAGACAGCCCTCCCGGAAGGCCTATCTGGGGGAAAGGGAAGTGGTGTTTGATCAGAAAAAAAGGAAGACTCAGATAATTGCCAGAGACAGGCTGTTAAATGGAAACAGAATCCCCGGCCCCGCAATTCTGGTCGAATACTCGTCCACAATAGTCATCCCCCCATTCGCCGATGCTCATGTAGACGAGTACGGCAATGTGATTATGGAGATCGTTGACTAAAAACAATACTGGGGTATTGGAGCACAGCAAAATCTCAAATTCCAAGCAGCAAATGACAGGGTTTCAGGTGTCAGCAAGAAAAACATACGAGCTGGAACCTGAACACTGAAACCTGAAACCTTCATATCTGCTATATACTGAAACCTAGGTCATTATGATCGGCAACGGCTCTAATGGACCCACTGGAGTAACAAGTGAAAGAAAATCCCATCTTGTTGGAAGTGTTTAAGAACCGATTTTCTTCTATCTCTGAAGAAATGGGGGTTACACTCAATAGAACCGCTTTTTCCCCAAATATTAAAGAGAGGCGCGACTCTTCTTGTGCCATTTTCGACCGGGATGGGGCAATGATCGCCCAGGCGGCACATATCCCGGTACATTTGGGCTCTATGCCCATGTCGGTGAAATCGGCGATTGAGAATGTCGCCATGGAAGATAGAGACATGGTCATCCTGAATGACCCATTCAAGGGCGGGACTCATTTGCCGGACATCACGGTTGTCGCCCCTGTTTTCGCCGGCGAGAAAGCCCCCTCGTTTTATGTGGCTAACAGAGCTCATCATGCGGATGTAGGTGGTATGAGCGCGGGGTCAATGCCGCTTTCCACCACTTTGTTCCAAGAGGGAATCATCATTCCCCCACTGAAATTGGTTGAAAAGGGAACGATTGACCGGAAACTGATGAGCTTTTTGCTAAACAACGTCAGAACCCCCAAAGAGAGGGAAGGGGATTTTGCCGCTCAAATAATGGGCAATATTACCGGAATTCGGCGGACGCGAGAGCTGATTGAAAAATATTCACTGAAGACCGTTACCTTCTATGCTAAGAGGTTAATGGAGTATGCCGAACGGGTGACCAGACACATGATCACAGAGATTCCAGACGGGACTTATACGTTTGAGGATTTTATGGATGATGACGGCTTTGGCAACGCCAAGGTGAGAATACACCTATCCGTAACCATCCAAGGGGATAGAGCGACTCTCGATTTTCAAAAATCTAGCCCACAGGTCGAGGGAAGCATAAACGGAGTGTATGCCATCACCCTTTCCGCGGTGCTTTACGTTTTCCGCGCCCTGGTCAACCAAGATATCCCCACCAATGCCGGTGTTCTCAGGCCTATAACCGTTCTAACGCGGAGGGGGACCGTGGTCGACGCTCAGTTTCCTGCGGCAGTGGCCGGAGGAAATGTTGAGACCTCACAAAGGATCGTTGATGTTATACTGGGTGCTCTTGCCCAGGCTTTACCAGAGAGAATTCCGGCAGCCAGTCAGGGTACCATGAACAATGTTACCATCGGCGGAATTGATCCGAGGAAGGGCATACCCTTTGCCTATTATGAGACCATTGGTGGGGGGATGGGTGCTACAGCCGAGAGTGACGGAGAGAGCGGGGTTCATTCCCATATGACCAATACATTAAACACCCCCATCGAAGCTTTGGAATATAGTTATCCGTTCTTAGTCACTGAATATTCCATCCGCCGCGGGACTGGTGGCAAAGGTTTGCACAAAGGAGGAGACGGGATCGTCAGGGAGATCCATCTGCAGTCTGATGGGGAGATCACCGTCTTGTCAGAGCGAAGGAGCCTGGCACCGTATGGTCTTCACGGCGGTGAATCCGGAACTGTGGGGAAAAACGTCATTGTTAGAGACGGGAAAGCAATGGAGAAGCCGGGAAAGTTCTCTTCTGCCCTGAAGAAGGATGACATTGTTAGAATCAAGACGCCGGGAGGTGGAGGGTATGGCGAGAAAGGAGACAGGAGTCAGGAGACAGGAGGCATGGAGCATAGGGCATAAGGTAGAATTTCGGATTTCGGATTTAGGAGAAAGCTTGGAAGACGGAGGGCAGACAGCAGAGGACAGTTCGTTTAAACCACTGAATATTGAACAGCAGAACAAGAAACCGCAGAATGATGAAGTAATTACTTCGATATTCGAAGTTCCTTGTTCGACATTCTGCGGTTCAAATAGGCGGTAGCTTAGATGAAGTCAATGTTGATTGCCTTTCTAATCAATTCTGGATTATGACTTCTGAGGCAAGGTGGAACTGAACCTCCCTATCCATTAGGATATAATAGGGTAACGAAATTTGAAAAAAGAGCAAAGACGCAATGGACCAGCCCAATCCCATCTATTTGGCTCCAACGGAGATAATAGAGAGTACCCATCCTAAAGTCCGCGATTACGCCATGGAAGTGGTTGGAACCACCAATGACCCTGTGGATAGAGCCGTGAGGCTCTATCTGGCTGTGCGTGACGGGATCCGGTACGATCCCTATACTCCCTTCCACCTGCCGGAACACTATCGAGCAAGTGTGGTTCTCGAAAGAGGGCGAAGTTTCTGTGTGCCCAAAGTATCACTGCTCTGTGCTCTGGGACGGGCATGCAGCATCCCGTCGAGAGTAGGCTTTGCCACCGTCAAGAATCATCTGGCAACCAAGCAACTCATCGATTTTCTCGGGAGCAATGTCTTCGTTTACCACGGATTTGTGGAGTTTTACTTGGAAGGGAAATGGGTGAAGGCAACCCCCGCCTTTAACCGGGAGCTTTGTGAAAAGCACAAAGTGAAGCCCCTGGAATTCAATGGCCGCGAGGACTCCCTGTTTCACCCATTCAACCAGGAAAACCAGAAATACATGGAGTACATAGAGTACCACGGCACATTCGCTGATATACCCGTTGATCAGATCGTAGCTGCCTGGAATGAAGCGTATGGCAAGGAACGTGTAGATGGGTGGATCAAGATGTTCGCCCAAAGGGAGGATACTCTCTCTGGTGTTTTTGAGAGGGAGGACGTCTGGAGAGAATGAACAAGTTGTCGGATGGGGGTTAGGGGGGATTTTAAAGGTAATGTTAACTTGACTGCTGCTTATGAAGCCCCGTTAAGGAAAGGGTTTGATGAAAGGAAAGCCAATTCCGACTGAAATGACCGCTTGTGTATGGCGGGGAGGGCCTAGGGTAGAGGTCGAAACCATACCGGTGCCTGAAATCAGCAGGGGTGAACTTCTTGTTCAAATTGAAGCTTGCGGACTGTGCCCTACCGACATCAAGAAGATAGACATGGCACTAATAAAGCCACCTGTAATACTGGGGCACGAGATGGCAGGCAAGGTGGTGGCCGCAGGCGGCGGCGCTGAGGAATTCCTTGGCAAACGCGTAGCCGTCTACCATCATGTGCCGTGCAGGAACTGCCGACTGTGTGAACTTGGTCGTTACAGCCAATGTGCAGGGTATAAGAAAACGGGCACGAGTGCAGGTTTTTCTCCTGCGGGAGGCGGCTGGGCTGAGTACGTCACTGTTGCTCCTTGGATTGTAAAGGGCGGTGGAGTGGTGGAACTTCCTCGGGGACTACCGGTTAAGATCGCCATATTGATGGAGCCGCTCAATACGTGTCTCAAATGTGTGAGCGCCCTTCCTGAACGGAAAGGGACTTTGGTTGTCCTGGGGCAAGGACCCGTCGGACTTATGCTAACTGCTCTAACCAGCAGCAATGGCTGGGGAGTCTTTGCGGTGGAGCCGCTGCCAGAGCGACAGGAAAAGTCCCTCGCTTTTGGGGCAAAAGCGGTTTTTCATCCGGAGAAGGACCTTGTAAAATGGCTTCAGGAGGTCGCTGCACCCTTAGGTCATGATGCGGTCATCGCTGCCACCGAATCTGAGGCAGCAATAAATGGTTCCCTTCTGGCTCTGAGGCCGGGTGGAACAATGATCCTTTTTGCCCATACCCGGATGGGACAAGAACTGAAGATTGATGCTGGGCAAATTGGCATGGCCGAAAAACAGATTGTCGGCAGTTATTCATCCTCCATCGAGCTGAACTCTTTAACAAGAGAAATTCTGCTTGACAATCGCTTTCCTTGGGGAGAGTTTGTAACTCACCTGTTTCCTTTGGAGGAAATCAACAACGCCCTCGCCCTGGCAAGACGCCCTGAGGGAGGTTCTTTGAAGGTAGCCGTGGCTCCTGATCCAGGGATAGCATAGGGCATAGCGCATAGAGCATGGAGTTCAGCTAGCGCTAAACGTCATTAGCCTTCGGCGTCATTGGGTCACTACGCTGCGCTGTCATTTGTTGTAAAAGGTATATGGCTAATAGATTTCGGATTGCGGAATGTAGATGTGGGATGTGAGATTTGTCTAGAGAATGGCTCTTTTCACAAGAAAGGTAGCCTTTGATGATGACTGAAAAGGTGCCGGATAAAATGCTGGCTTGTGTGCTTCACGGCAAGGAAGACGCCAGGCTGGAAGAGATACCTGTGCCAACCTTGCAGGCAGGCGATCTGCTGCTGAAGGTTGAGGCGGCTCTGACCTGTGGCACTGATTTGAAAGTATTCCTCCGGGGCTATCACGAGCGTATGATCCAACCTCCATCGGTGTTTGGCCACGAGTTTGCCGGTAAAGTAGTGGTTAGCGAGAATGGCCGTTTTCCAGCCGGGACCAGGATAGTGGCCGCCAACTCAGCTCCCTGCGGTAATTGCTATTTTTGTGAGTTGGGCAAGCCAAACCTGTGTACTGATCTCCTCTTTGCCAATGGTGCCTATGCCGAATACGTCAGGATACCTTCCAGGATTGTGGAGAAGAATTGCCTTCCCCTTCCCCCTGATCTGCCGGCGGCCAAGGCTGCACTGGTCGAACCATTGGCCTGCGCAGTCAAGGGTGTAGAGGATGTGAAGATAAAGACGGGTGAAAAGGTGTTGGTAATAGGTGCGGGACCCTTGGGGCTTATGCTTGCACGGCTCTCAGTTTTGGCCGGTGCAGAAGTCACCACCGTTGATGACCAGTCAGATCGCCTTGCCGTGGCGGCTGAACTAGGGGTGACCTATACTGTTGCAGAAAGGCTCTCACCTCACCTAATTGAACGCATGCGCCATGATTACACCCCTCACGGACTGGGGTTTGACTGTGTAATTGAAGCAGTGGGAAAGCCCGAAACCTGGAATCATGCGGTAGAGTTGGTGCGACCGGGTGCTAGGGTAAACCTATTTGGCGGTTGTCCTCGTGGAACAGAACTTCGTGTGGACACTACCCGCCTTCATTACGATGAAATTCGCATATATGCCTCCTTTCACCACACCCCTGAGACCGTGCGAAAAGCTTTGGAGTTTGTCAAGAGCTCCCAGGTACCCGCTTTTTCTCTGGTGAGAGAAGGAAGATCGCTTCTTGATTTGCCGGAAGTTCTTCAGGAGATGAGAGAAGGAAAATCCCCGCCCAAGACTGCAATCCTACCGAGACTTCCTGCCGGGAGCCGTCTATCAGTAGACGAGCTGGAGACCTTCAAATAAGAACGTCCCTCTTTTTGGCGCAAGAAAGCCGTTCGAGATTAGAAGTGAATAATATGGTCTTCCAGCTGATCGAGAGGAACAATTTCTTCAGGTATGACTATTCCCCGCACTGAGATGCCTGCTTGGTGGACAGTATTTGGGTTGCCTGATACGAGGGGATGCCACCACTCTAGATCCATTCCCAAGGCCAAGCGTCGGTAAGCACAGGTTCGAGGTAACCAGTTTAGTTCCGCTGCCTTTCGAGGCGTCATGACCAGGCAGGTGGGGATCACATCTAGCCGATCTTTATAGGAGCTGCAACGACAAAGCCAGGTATCCAAGAGACGACATGCCACATTGGTGTAGAAAACCTCACCGGTGTCCCTGTACTCAACTTTGTGTAAACAGCACCGACCGCATCCGTCGCACAACCGTTCCCACTCCTCCGAAGTCATTTCCTGGAGAGATTTGGTTTTCCAAAAAGGCTCTGGGGGCGGATTCATGGCACTTTACTATAACGACTGTTAACTTAGCTCTACAATAGCTCTTCAGGGCTGGGCCATTCCCTCCGCTTACGCTCGGTCTGCTGAACATGCGGGGCGGAGGTCCTTCGAAGCAGAGGCGATGGCAGCCCGAGCTGCGGATGTGCCAACCTTTGCTGTTTTATTGGGGTAGAGTTGTTTTCCTTAAGAGGCAAAGGTTGGCCACATACGCCGCTTCGGGAATGTCCCAACCCTGAAGCCCTATCTTTGCGGAATTAAGTGCATAAGCGTGTAATCATTTTTAGCTGAAGAATCAGTTGTATGGTATTTGCTGCTGGAATTTAGGTAGTCTTGGAATAATACGCTATTTGTCTTTGAGGAGTCCAGGGTAAAGCATCTTCGCGCATGCAGGGCAAATGCCATGGGTGAAGTCCGCCTCCGAACGTTCCCGAATATAAGTCTCGATTTGATTCCAATACCCTTTGTCATCGCGTATCTTTTTGCAGGAAGAGCATATTGGCAAGAGGCCGCTCAGGGTTTTCACCTTAGCCAAGGCTTGCTGAAGCTCACCAATCAATTTCTCTTTCTCTTTCATGAGGACGCGAAGGTAAAGATGGGTGCGGACCCGTGCACAGACCTCTTCTTGGCGAAAGGGTTTGGCAATATAATCCACTCCTCCACAGGTAAAACCCTTTACCACGTCTTCGGTTTCCTTGCTTACAGTGAGAAAGATAACCGGAATGTTACTGGTAGCATCACTTTCTTTCAATGCACGGCATGTTTCGAAACCGTCCATGCCGTTCATTTTGATATCGAGTAGTATCAAGTCAAAAGCATTATCGCGAACGCACTGTAAGGCTTGTTCGCCACCTGCTGCCGTTTGTATATCGAAACCTTCAGACTCGAGGGCTATGGCTAATGCACTTATATTCTCGGGAATATCGTCAACGATCAATATCTTCATTCCTGCCAAGACTTTAGTCTCACTGCACCACATACCGTCCTCTTCTACTATGATTGACGCAAATTCATTGATGTCGGCTAGTAACTCACTCCAGTGCATTCTGAATTAGTTTTGCACTGTGGGTCTCACGGCAAGAGTAAAAGCAAGTTTCGTGCTAAGAAGACAAAGTTCAATCGATTTGCCGGGTCCTAAGTGTAGCAAAGTGGAAAAGGAGGAGCCCATGTATTTATCGGGGAATCAGATCGCTCGGGGGAGAGATGTAATGGCGGTTGTAAGGGTTGGAGTAAAAGGGTTTAGTGCTGCTGGATTTACTATGATGGCTTAAATTAGTTAACATGAAACATGTTTCGTGGTAATTTCGGTTCTGTTTTGAGATTGAGCTGATCAGATTTGCCCTTTAAACTTCGGACTAAATGAGAGGATTTGAATGTCGGCAAATGAGAATAACAAGGGGGGTATGGCCAGGCAGCTCAAAATTATAACCTTTTTCCCAGCCGGGGCTGGAACGTTTATGGCGGCTCTTATCTTTCTTATTCAATATTGGAAGTGGTTCCAGACCGGTGAATGGCAAGGCGCGCCTTTCGCCCAGTTTGTGCCGGCGGGGCTGGTTCAATGGGCGGCCACAAGAGAAGGGGGGCTCCTGGGGTTAAAGGAATTTGTTCAAGGAATGTTGTCAATCCATGCCTCTGTCTGGTTCTTTGTAAGCGGTTGCGTCCTAACTGTCCTTCTGTCTGAAATAGCAAAACCGTGGCTGAAGAACTGATTCGGAAGTGCTGGCAGTTGAGTTTATGAACGAGATTGACTGCAATTTGAGAAAGAGAGGTGCCTGATGGCGAAGAATCCCAGAAGCGGCAAGGCGAAACGCAAAGAGAAAAGAAAGGAGAGGGAAAAATACTGGGCAGAGGTGATGAATGAGCAGGCCAAGAAAGAGGAGGCCATGAGGAAAAAGGCCGAGAAAGAAAAAGCTGAACAGGAAAAAGCCGAGCAGGAAAAGGCCGAAGAGGCTGAGGCTGAACAGGAAAAGGCCGAAGAGGCTGAGGAGGAAAAGGCTGCCCAAGAAAAAGGTGAGCAAGAAGAGGCTGAAGAAGCTAAAGCAAGAGAGGCAAAAGATGATGAGTAAACCGGCCCATTCTAGCCCGGATGTTTCACCAATTACCTGCTGCGACCGCGGATATAGCCATCCTTCCTGGCGTCCTCAGGTGTTGGCTCCTGTGCGACCTACCGCTTAGGTACGCCTCGGAACCAACACCCTGCGGTCCGCCGTAGGCGGATTCACGAAACATCCGGGCTAAGTCAAACTTTGCTCCTCATATCGGTGAGTACAGAGATTAACCGGTCAGGATAGTCTGTAATAATGCCATCCACGCCCAGGTTGAGCAAACGTTTCATATCTTCCACCTCATTGACCGTCCAAACATGAACCTTAAGGTTGCGACTGTGGGCTGTTCGCAGAAATCTTTTGGTGAGCACATGCATGCCGCTGCTGTATTCAGGTATCTGCAGGGCATGACAAGGTGGCCCATAAGCCGCCCCAAGGAAGATCAGGTTCATGAGGAAAAACAATGTTACCTCTCGTTGGCTGGCGGAGGTGGCGACTCCAGAGCAAACCTGCCGAAAATTGCGTAAAGCTTTCGTGCCAAAGGAAGCAACCATTACTTTTTCCACCCTATCGAAAGAATGAAGCAGCCCACAGAGCTTGGAGGCTAGGGGAGGACTAATCTGCTTCAAATCAATGTTTATTCGTGTGGTTGGCAGGGCAGTAAAAACTTCCTCTAAGGTGGGCACAGTGATCCCCTTTCCCCTGAAAGGAAAAGTCCGCCCCCCGTCTGCTGTCCAATGATACCCCGCATCAAATTTTTTTAGTTCTGTCAGTGTAAGTGAGTCAACCGATCCTGTGCCGTTGGTTGTCCTATCGATGGTTTCATCATGAATGAAAACCAGGTTGTCATCGGCGGTGGATTGAATCTCTGTCTCTATCACATCTGCCCCTATCTCTGCCGCACGCTCGAATGCATAAAGGGTGTTTTCCGGCCAGAGGCCACCACCGCCCCGGTGAGCCATCACCAGTGGACGGCCTTCATCACTCGCAAAGTATGGATGCTCTCCCGCTAAGCGCCCCAATGACATACATTTCTTCCTATGGATGTTTTAAAATACAGCAACACTCCATCATTCCACCACTCCAGCAGACTGCCGCTAGGGGGAAAGACTATGGAAGCCCCCTCTTTGACACGCCATAGCCACGCCTTGGCGTGGCGACGGCGGTAGGGGGCAGTGCAAAGCCGGGTCCTTTGGGCCCGGATTCTTTACTTTGCGAGCTCTCTCTACCTTAAATAGGTCCTGGCTCCCATGTAACGAGCCTTGTAGTAACTTTTTGTGAGCAGATCGGTTCGAATCCTTTTGCCCTCTCCCGGGGCGTGAATGAATCTTCCCTTGCCCACATAAATGCCCACATGAGAGACTCTTCTGCCCCATGAAGTGGCAAAAAAAACCAAATCACCCTGCCTGAGCTCCTTGCGGCCGATGGGAATGCCTGCCCTGTACTGTTGTCGCGAGGAGCGGGGCAATTTCAATCCGTTCAGTTGATACACCACCATGGTCAAACCGCTGCAATCGAAACCTTCGTCGGCTGAGGTGCCCCCCCACCTGTAGGGAGTCCCGATGAATCTCTTCGCGGTTCCCACGAGTTCAGTTCTTAGGTCAACTCTTCCTCCGTATTTTCTCTGTTTTCGCACTGCATAGTCGACGGGACTGACTATCCAATATTCATCTATTATTCCTGCTGCGCGGACTTGTTCC
>JAJDNB010000136.1 GCA_022340905.1 Deltaproteobacteria bacterium
CGAGCGCTCTTGATCCAGAGATGATCGGCGAAGTTCTGGAAGTCATGAAAGCCCTCGCTCGGGAGGGGATGACCATGGTCGTGGTTACTCACGAAATGGGGTTTGCCCGCGAAGTTGGCCATCGGGTCATATTCATGGACGAGGGAAGAATTGTGGAAGAAGGATCGATGGAGCAGATCTTTTTCAATCCACAGAAAGAGAGAACTAAACAGTTCATTAGCCAGATTCTTTGAAGGCATGGAATAAAGTGACAGACGACAGACGACAGATGACAGACGACAGATGACAGAGGACAGAGGACAGACGACAGAGGACAGACGACAGATGACAAAGGCTATTTTCTTTCGCTATGCTCTATGCCCTATGCTCTATGCTCTATGCGAGTTTAGGAGAAAGGAGATGAAGATGAAAATATTTCGGCCATTTCTTCAAATACTGATCACCAGCACCATGGTCCTTTCCTTAATTCTGTCGGCCTCTGCAGGTAAGTTGCAAAAACAATTGATAGCCGAAAGCACCATAGAAACCATCAGTAAGCGGGGGTTACTTCGTGTGGGCATGTCCACCTTTGTTCCCTGGGCTATGAAGGATAAGACCGGTAAGTTCATCGGTTTCGAAATCGACGTTGCCACTCGACTGGCACAAGACACCGGAGTGGAGGTCGAGTTTGTCCCGACCAAGTGGGACGGCATCATTCCTGCTCTCCTAACTGGTAAGTTCGACGTCATCATAGGAGGCATGACTATTCGACCGGATCGCAATCTTAAAGTCAACTTCACCATTCCTTACGATTACAGCGGCCAAACCATCTGCGCCCATCGGAAATTGGCTGCCGGTTTCAAAAAACCTGAGGACTTCAATCGTCCCGATGTGACCCTCGGAGCCCGTCTGGGATCTACCTCCGTAGCCGCCATAAAGCGCGTCATGCCCAGGGCAAAACTCCGTCTCTTTCCAGATGAGCCCCAGCTCTATCAGGAATTGCTCAATGGCCGGCTCCATGGAGTCGTGGCCTCTCTGCCGACTCCCGCCTACCAAGCCTTAAAGTATCCGGACACCCTGTTCGCCATCACCGAGCCGTTTTCCCGCGAACTCATAGGATTTGCCGTCCGCAAGGGTGACTTTGACACACTAAACTACTTCAATAACTGGATTCGCTCCGTCGAAACTGAGGGTTGGCTGATGGAGAGGCACAATTACTGGTTTAACACCAGGGAGTGGGAAAGCTTGGTTCAGTAGGGCCGAGGGCATAGAGAAATACAGACGACAGATGACAGAGAACAGATGGCAGCAAGTCAAATGGTCAATTCGTCGAATGGTCAAATGGTTACGATTGCCTTAATGACCAATTAACGATTTCACAAATTGACCAATTCTACGATTTTCACGACTTGAACGGTTTGAACGACTTATATGTATCGGCTTGAGCTCTGCGCCGTTATGAATGAGAAATGAAGAAATGCGAAATGACCTATGACACCTTTGAGAAAAAAGAAAGCTAGAGTAACCATTTTCGACCTAGTGACTTTATTGCTCATTTTGACTGGGGTGATTTACCTCAGCCATAGAATCCGCGTTGGGTTGCACTACAAGTGGAATTGGCAGGCCATGCCCCAGTATTTTTTCCGCTACGATCAACAGAAGGGTGAGTGGGTAACCAATCTCATCATGGAAGGTCTTTTCACTACCATAAGACTGAGTGTTTGGGGTACGATTCTGGCCACTGTTTTGGGCACCATTGTGGGGCTCTGCCGCTTGAGCCGGGGGTTGTTTTACCGCCTCGTGGGCAGAACTTACGTTGAATTAATCCGTAACATGCCTCCTCTGGTTCTGATCTTTATCTTTTACTACTTTGTCAGCAGCCAGATCATGCCTCTTTTGGCCATCGATGACTTCATCTTTCGCCAACCTGAGAGCGTGCAGCGGGTCTGCGCAATTCTTTTGGCCCCTCCTAGTTTTCTATCCGCCTTTCTCTCTGCACTCTTTACCCTTGCGGTTTTTGAAGGAGCATATATTGCCGAGATAATTCGAGCTGGCATTCAGTCAATCGACAAGGGGCAGTGGGAGGCCTCCCACGCACTTGGCTTATCCAAATGGCAGCAGATGCGCTACGTCATTTTGCCTCAAGCAGTACAAAGAATTTTACCGCCGCTGGCTGGACAGTTCATCTCTCTCATTAAGGATTCGTCTATAGTCTCGGTCATCTCTATTCAAGAATTGACCTTTCAGGGAATGGAATTGATGGCAGCGACCTATCTTACTTTTGAAATTTGGATTACTATTGCTGTTCTGTACTTAGTCATGACCTTGACCTGTTCCCTCGCTGTACAGAGGCTAGAGGTCCGACTGGCGAGAGGGAGAAGTTAGAGGTTAGAGGTCAGCAAGTCAAATGGTCAATTTGTCGAATAGTCAAATGGTTATAAATGGAGTCAATAACGAAATAACGATTTTTTCTATTTGACCAATCGACGATTTGACCTGTTGACGAATTAACGACTTGAACGACTTTAACGGTTTCAACGGAGACGAGAAATCGCCATGGATCTGACTACGCCACTCAAAATTATCGGTTTTTCTCTTTTAGCCCTGTGGCTGATCAGCTGTGCCCCAACAAAGATGGTATGGTACCAGGAAGACATTCCAGGTGCGACGATGGAGACCGATGTTGAATCGTGCAGAACTGATCCGCCAGATGACAGGCAGCTAGCCTTGTGCATGCGGGCTAAAGGCTACCTGCAAATCTCCCAGCCCGAGGCCGAACTCCTGGCCGTTCGCTCTCTTCAGGTAGAGGGTTTGACGGTCGAAGAAATTGTCCAACATCTCCAGTGGGACAGGGAAAAAGTCTTGCACTACCTGAACGAGAACTATAGTTTACCCCGATCCGCTTCTCTCGGGAGGCAACCAACTGAGGTCTCGATCAAAATAGGTAAACCTGCAGTAAGACCTCTCATATATGAACTCAAAGACCATGATCCTTTAATAAGAAGTAATGCGGTCAAAGCATTGGGGGCAATCGGGGATCCCAGGGCAGTGGAACCTTTAATTAAGGTGCTGAACGACAAAAATCCACTCATTCAAAGACAAGCGGCGCAAGCACTCGGAAGGATCAACGACCCTCGGGCCTTACAACCCCTGATTGCTGTCCTCGGGGATAAAGGCAGAAGGCCCTATGTGCGCATGAGTGCGGCAGAGGCACTGGGCTGGCTGCAGGATCCGGAAACAGTTGACTCGCTGGTTGTTGCCCTCAGCGACGACCACTGGGACGTGCGAAGTCATGCTGCCGAGGCACTGGGCAGAATCAAAGATCCCCAGGCAGTGGAACCGCTCATTGAGGCGTTAAACGATCGGGATGCCACTGTGAGGGGAAATGCTGTGGACGCTTTGGCCAAGATTGGGGATTCTCGGGCACTGGAACCGCTTGTTGCAGCTTTAGATGATAAGAGCGCGCTGGTTCGCAAGAAAGCTGCTCGTGCCTTGACATTGATTGCGGGGGAAGATTTCATTGATCGCTAGCCCGGGCTAGGTCAAGCAAGCTCGCTCGCTGCCAGATAATGCTCACCTTTCGCAGCGATCTTGTATTCGGGGGGTCTGCCAACTTCCACAGATATATTTATGTATGCTTGCTCTTTGAGAACATCCAGGTAAGGCTCTAATTTGGGGCCAACGATACCCAGCAAATCTGCCAAATCTTCCAGGGGGTATCCCGTATCCCCAGCTTCCGAAAGAAGGGTAAGCACTCTTTTCTGCACGCTCTCCGGTTCTGCTGTTTCATCTTTCTTTTTGCCACGTTTTTTCTTCTTCTTGACCACAACTCCCGGAGAACTTCGAGGTGTTGGTTTGGGCTCAGGAGCTTGCTTGCTCTCCCTAAATTTTGCCTCTATAGTTCCATCTATTTCATCATCCAACCCTTCCTCAACCAGTTGTATCTGGGGGGGAGTCTCAGCAGACTCTGCTTGGTGGTCAGATTTTACCGGTTCAGCATGGACAGACTTCGAAGCTGGAACAGCTTCAGCTTCTGTCTGAAGAGTAACGTGCTCGTCAGGTAGATCAAGGGCGCGAGTGGCTCTGCCGCTGGCTTGAGTTGATGAAGCGATCGATACCAAAGTAGCGCGCAGTTCGGCTTTCATGGTTTCATAAGAGAGCCTTGGGAGTCGCTTGATGCCAAATCTTTTCGCCAGATCGTTGAAGAGTTGCTCCATAAAATCATCATTTTCAACCTCCATCACATCAAATGTGCGCAGGTGTGGAGGGAGACCAACTTTGTTCAATCCCGAGTGGCAGATACAGGTAATCGCCATACTCTTAGTCCAGGCACAGCCGAACTCAAAGTGTATCCATGGTTGACGAATAGATTTCGGGCTGCAGATTACCAGAAGGAGCTCCGCACTGCTCAGAGAGCTGTCGAGTTCCACCAGCCATTTATCTCCCACCCCTCTCTCGCCTGAATTGCTGCTCAGGAATACCTCGAATTGGCCGAGAAAGGTGGATTCAATGAAGTCCTTGAGAAGCAAAGCAAACAGGGCCTCGTCCGAAACGTGACTGATCAATATCTTCAATTGTCGATTCCTCCCCAGCCCATTGTAATTAAAGGACAAATTCTCATCTCTTCACCCCCGTACACCTAGCACGACTCGTGCCAAAAGGAACCAAAAAGAACAAAGCCACACCCAAAGGGTATGGCTTTATTGTCGAGGCAGATTGCTGCTCTGGCTGGGTCCAGGCTTCCCGACGCCTCCTAAACCAGCTGTTCACAGATGGACTTTCCATAATCCTGGCAGGCCCGCATACCTTCCATATCCTCAACCAGGGCCTCTTTCAAATTAAATGAACCCAGACTGGTCATTTTCATCTTGAACACGTACTCCATGGTGTCAAAAATTATAGCGGGCGCATCGCCGCTGTGGGTGTAGGAGCCAAATGCACCGCCCAGTTTCCCTTCTAGGTTTGCCTTTTGTGCCAAGAACAAAAAAGTCTTCATCGTACCGATCATGTCCCTGTGGTAGGTGGGTGAGCCAAAGATGTATGCATCGTACCCTTGTAATTCTGCTTCGCTCTTGATCTGAGTAATCTTTCTTAGATCCGCCTCGTATCCTGCCATTCGGATCCCTTCAGCAATAGCCTCAGCCATTTTTGCCGTTTTGCCGGTCCTACTGTCGTAGGCAATCAGTACCTTCTTCATCTCGAAACCTCCTTTGCCCTTTTAGATTTTAAAATGCAGATTGCAGATTTGAGAACTGGTATGCTCTAACCGAGATCTGAAATCTTTCATTACCGTAGGGCTTTAAGTTTGTCGTGCCAAGCACACCGGTTGCAGTATGTCTCAGTATCTTGGTCAACCTCGGGCAGCGCGGACTCAGCCACTTCCGAGCTGAAGAGTATCTTTCCCTCTGACAATTCAAATTCGTAGATTTCATATGGATCTGCAGGGTCTTTTGTGTAGAAACTATTCGAACCGCAAAGCGGGCATTTGGACTCGGCCATTTCTCACTCCTTCATCTTTCGTTCGCTTTTGTTAGGGGGTGCCTGTGCCAAAACCATGTTCCTCCGAGGCATCCTATACTCAGGATCTGTGCCAACCTGGGGCCGCACCCATTAAAAAATAAATTGAGGTAATATCAATGGCTTAAATCTCAGCTTGCAGATCACCTCCCGGCCCCACATCTCCTTACAATGAGACATATTTGAGACACTTCCCATTTATCCTTTGTACGACCAGGCTATACTAATGCAATCTATAACATTTTTATTGAAATCCAACAGGAGAAAAGGAAAAATGTATCACATTAGGTTATGAGACAGATATGTCTCATGAGACAGGGGAAGTGCGTCGAGACATTCGCCCTTTGCCTGGGTTGAAGGACGGAGACGGCGGGGTTTGAGAGGAGTTTGCATGTCAAAGCAGAAGCTCCACAACAACAAGGCTTGTTTCACTTTACCCGCACGCCTGTTGAGTAAACGGTAAGAGCGACTTAATGACTCTCATCTGTAGAGGCCTTCTGCTCTAGAGGTGTTTGAGAAATCAAATCAACGGCAGGGTGTTCTGCCATGGCAAAGTCTTTGATAGTAAGACCCTGGAGTTCTCTGGCTACTGCTTGCTCAACATCGGTAATTACCTGGTCAACGACAAATTCAGCCGGAAGGTCGTTGAAATTGGAGGTGAGTATCTCATTGGCTGTGCGCACAGCGTCTAGAACTTCTTTTATTTCGGTCGTATCCAGGGGCCTACCGGGTAAATAAGTTGGGGGTTCCGTTGCAGTGCTCGCCAAAATTCGATTGTTCTCCAGGGCTTGGATGATGGGCTCCAGAAGATCGGCTGGCACATGCAGCTGCTGGGCGAGATCGTCCAAACTCCAATCCGGCAGCTTGTGGTAGTAGTTTTTCCCAACCATGAACATCACCAGGAGCGACAGCTTTTCCTTTAACCGATTACTCAGGCTGAGACTCTGCCGCTGAGGGACCAGAGCCTCGGGATGCTGGTGATAATAAGCAATGTTCGCACCTACAAGGAGAATCAACCAGCTTACATACACCCAGAGCATGAACACGATCAGAATGGCAAAACCAGAATAAATAGCTGTGTATTTTGTAGAGGTAGCTACAAATGAAGCAAAGCCCCAGCCGGTAATCTCCCAGATGATGCCTGCAGTGGTTCCGCCGATTAAGGCAGAGGTGAAACGAACTTTCTTGTTGGGCACGAAGATATAAAAGAAGGTAAATGCTGTGATGATCAACAGATATGGCATCAGACGGCTTGCTATCTGCAAGGCACTGCCGAAGGGCTCGATGGCCACCAGCTTTTGAACCATGGCCGTACTTGTCAGGGTGGCTGTGATACCAAGGGCTGTAAATACCAAAACCGGTCCGATCAAAATGACGCTCAAGTAGTCGCTAAACTTCTGTGTCAATGGCCTGCTCCGCTTTACTCGCCAGGTGTAGTTGAAAGCCGCTTCAACTTTCTGAATCAGTGAGATAACCATGTAAAGTAAAAAGGCCAGACCCATTGTACCCAAAACTCCTGCTTTTATATTGTCCACAAACCCTATGATCCTGGAACTGATCTCCACGCCCTTCTCCCCAAGGGGGCTCAAGAATTTCAACAACAGCGGTTCTATCTCATTGTGCACACCAAAACCTTTAAGCACGGAAAAGCTGACGGCAAGCAAGGGCACCAAGGCGAGCAAGGTGGTATATACCAGGCTCATGGCTCGAAGGGTGAGTTGCCCGTCCGCAACATCTCGCACGACGACATAGCAGATTTGCACTGCTCTGATAAGCCACGCCTTCCACCAGGGCAGAACCGACAGATCTCCGTCCCATATTAGTGTCCTTAGATCACCACGTATTTTGGTCGTTTCCCACATGGTCAAGACTGCATCCGTCAATCTTCCGCATTTCTGTCACAGATAATGATTATCAATACTGACCACTTACGGCGGACTTGTCAAGTTGACCTTCTCTTAAAATTTCCATCCTTCCATCTAAAATCAGGTGATTGAGATGTAGCACTGTGTCCACCCTTTGCCCACACAATAGTTGTTGAAAATAATCTTATCTATCTGTAATTACAGTGTTTTTAGTCTTCTTGTTGGAAAAGCCCATTCATCGCCAATCTTGGCACTCTTATTGCGAGAAGATCAAATTGCACGCCTAAATTGTAATATCAATAAAGTTTTGCGAACTTCACCCACTTGAAACGAGGGAAAATGACAGAGCTCTATTGCAGCAATTCAAAGGTAGGAACTGCATCAACGCAAAGGAATACAATGCGGCTGTGGATCGCAATAATTTTGACGACCACATTTTGGCTCCTTTTTACCTCTCATTTGGCTCAGGCCAAGAATGCGTACTATTACATCCATATCGCCTCATTCAGAGCGAAGAACAATGCAATGAAAGATGCAAAGGACTTCCAAAAGAAAGGATATAAGGGAGTGGTGAGGGGGGAGGAAATCCCCAAACTGGGGTACTGGTATCGACTTTACCTCGGCCCTTTTCCCACATATCAAGAGGCAAAAGCACGAAGCGACGAGTTGAAGAGAAAAGGCCTTGCCAAATACACTGCAATTTCTCGAAAAGACTCGCCCATCCGGGGGGACATGCCCAGACCACCCAGTACGGCAAAAAAAGCCGCTCCGGTCCCAGCTCCGACTCGAAAAACAGAGCCGCCGCCAACTACCAGAAAACCAGTTGCAGCTCAGCCCCAAAAGGAAACGGTAGCCGCAGCCAAAAAGGCTCCTCCTCCTGTGTCGCCTGCCCCAGCCCCTACCAAGCCCTCGCCCAAAGCCAAAGCACCTCGGGGAGAGGAACCCTGGTGGCAGTGGGGAGAGAAAGGCAGAAATCTGTCTGCAGGAAAGTTCTCACTTGCTTGGCAGCACACCTACCGGGAGGTTCATACTGAGGTAACCCATCGTAAGGAAATCACAACCAACGGCGGTACAAC
>JAJDNB010000160.1 GCA_022340905.1 Deltaproteobacteria bacterium
AGAGCGCCAGTGCGATCCGGAATACATTGATCAGTTGGAAGAACCTTTGGCCAACAATAAGTATGATGCGATTCTGTCCATGGCCTGCAGTGTGGGACCGCAGTACATAGCCAAGCGCTACGAGGATGCTCTGGTATATCCCTGCCTCAACACCACCTTCATCGGCGGTGCTCTCGAGCACGGAGTGTGGGCTGAATTTTGCCAGGCCTGCGGATCATGCGGTATTCACAACTTCGGCTCCCTCTGCCCCATAGCTCGCTGCGCCAAGAGTCTAATGAACGGCCCCTGTGGAGGATCTTCCGGGGGGAAATGTGAGATCAGTCCCGAGACGGACTGTGTCTGGCACCTCATTTATGACCGCATGAGTCGTCTAGGGCAGCTGGACAAGATGGGCAAAGTGGTGATGTTTAAAGATTGGACTACTAGCCGCGATGGTGGACCTCGCAAAATGGTAAGGGAGGACTTAAAACAATGAAAGCAGGTAGCAAACTGGAAAAGGTCTTTGCCGCGGGTCATTTTGCGGTCACCGGTGAATTGGGCCCCCCACGGGGTGCGGATGGGCACCACATTCACGAGAAGGGTAAATATCTCAAGGGTATCGTCGAATCTGTCAATGTCACCGACAATCAGACTGCAGTGGTGCGCATGGCGAGTATGGCTGTTTGTCGGCTGCTGCTGGATATGGGGATCGAGCCCAATCTGCAGATGGTTTGTAGGGACCGAAACCGGCTTGCCATCCAGGCTGATCTGCTTGGCGCTTCGGCTTTGGGGATCAAAAATGTCCTTTGTCTCTCAGGTGACCATCAGAAGTTCGGTGATCACCCACAGGCCAAGAACGTCTTTGACATCGACTCAATTCAGCTCATCGCGGTGCTGAAAAAGATGCGAGACGAGGGCAAGCTCATCAATGACTATGAGTGCGAAGGGGTTCCCCAATACTTTATTGGTGCAGCTGTCAACCCTTTTGCGGACCCCTTTGAGTTTCGGGTAACCCGCCTCAAGAAAAAGATAGAGGCGGGGGTGGATTTCGTTCAGACCCAGTGCATCTATAACATGGAAAAATTTCGTACCTACATAGAGCAGGCGCATGATATGGGGCTCACGGAGAAGTGCTACATCATGGCGGGCATCACCCCGTTGAAATCCGTGGGCATGGCCAGATACATGCAGAAATTTGTGCCCGGCTTGGATGTGCCGGAGAGTTACATCGAACGACTCAAGGGAGTGGACAAGAAAAAGCAAGGCGATGAAGGCATTAAGATGGCCATCGAGCAGATCCAGGAAATGAAGGAAATGAAGGGCATTGCCGGTGTGCACGTTATGGCCATTGAGTGGGAAGAGAGGGTAGAGGAGATCGTTTCAGGTGCCGGCTTGCTGCCCCGGCCAGAGGTGTCATAGGGAAAACAGTAAGGAAAACCGCAACAAAGATCTCTGCCATACCATCTCAGACAGTGAGTTTGTTGAGGACGCGACGAGGTTGGATCCCCGAGCCTTCAAGGCCTTGTTACTAGGCGGGCGTATTAGTAGTAGCCAAGGACAGAAAAATATAATATGGTAACCATTGCTATAATTTTCACATGTCGTCCTATTCTTATGGCGACCTGTGGTAGTCTTTCGCAAAAGAGGAGGAACCCATGAGCCTATATGAATTGTTGCGGGGACCCTTGCTCTGGTTGGCTTTTGGGGTGTTTATCGGCGGTATGGTGGTGAGGATTATCCTTTTCTTCACCTTGAGCACCAAGAAAGATAAGCCCATATACCGCTTTTTTAGCTGGAAATGGCTCTGGCTCTCTATCTTTCATTGGATTGTTCCTCTCAATCAGACAGCCAAGAAAAACCCTATCACCACAACAGTCGGTTTTCTATTTCATATCTGTTTGTTAGTGACGCCACTTTTCCTGCTGGCCCACGGGGTCCTCTGGTATGAGTCTTGGGACATCAGTTGGTGGTCTCTCCCAGAGTCGACAGCAGATTACATGACCCTTATTATTATCGGCTGCGGCATCTTCCTGGCCTTGCGCCGTATTTTCCTTCCTTATGTTCGGGTGGTTACCACGGCGGCAGATTATCTTCTTTTGGGAGTGACTTTGGCCCCATTTGTTACCGGTTATCTGGCCTATCATCAATATTTCGATTATAACACTGTGCTTCTTCTGCACATGTTTTTTGGAGAGCTTATGTTGGTGGTTATTCCCTTCACCAAACTGAGCCACTTTCTCATGTTTTTCTTCTCCAGGGCGGTAACTGGTATGGAATTCGGCAGACGGCGTGCTCCTTCCTGGTAATGCCAGGAACAGCTGCTCATTGCTAACGTTTTTCTGAGGAGGAGCATATGGCGGAAGTAACAGCCTTAGATCCCAAGAAGTTCAAAGAGGCGGTGAAGGATAAGTCCAATGCCCGTCTCAAGATGTGGCTGGAGATCTGTGCTCACTGCGGTCTGTGTGCCGACACCTGCCATTTCTATTTGGCCAATGACAAGGATCCAGAGATGATCCCTGCGGTCAAGGGCAGGAAGGTATTGGAGGCCTTGAGGAAAAAAGACAAGATAGACGAAGAGTTTCTCGAGGATTTCTATTGGACGATCTATGGCGAGTGTACCATGTGCAGACGCTGCACCATGTTCTGCCCTTTTGGTATCGACATTGCCACCATAACTAGCACTGGTCGCGGTCTTTGTGTGTCTCAGGGGAAAGTGCCCGAGAACCTGAAAAAGACCATTGCGAGTTACTACGAGCATGGAAACCAAATGGAAATAACCCAGGAGGAGTGGATTGACACCCTTCAGTGGATGGAGGAGGAACTCCAGGAGGAACTTCCGGGAGCCACCATTCCAATCGACAAAAAGGGTGCCAAAGTTCTCTACACGGTCAACGCGAGGGAGCCAAAATTCTACCCTATGGACATTTCTCAAGTCGCCAGGGTTTTTTATCTGGCTGGCGAAGATTGGACCATGTCTTCCAAGGGCTGGGATGACACCAACCTGGCCATGTTCGCCGGTGACTTGAAAGCTGCAGCCTATATCTCTCAGCTGGTTCGTGACGCAGCTGAAGAGCTGGAGGTGAGACGCGTCGCCATAACTGAATGAGGGCACGCCCTGCGTGCGCTTCAGTTTGAAGCGCCTATCTGGTTGGGACGCGACCACAAGTTTCAGGTAGTTCATAGCGTTACGCTCTTTGCCGAATATCTGCGCGAGGGACGACTGAAGCTGGACAAAAGTGTTTTCGCCGAAGAACGCTGTACCTACCAGGACCCCTGTAATGTCAGCCGTAACGGAGGTTGCGGTAAGGATGCCCGGGAAATCATCGGTTACCTCTGCGAAGATTTTGTGGAAATGGAACCTTACGGGGACTACAATTTCTGTTGTGGTGGCGGTGGTGGTGCCATCCCCATGGCTGGCCCTTTCAGGGAAAGACGGCTCCGATCCGGTAAAGTGAAGGCAGAGCAAATCCGGGCTACCGGGGCAAGCATCTGCATAACACCATGCCACAACTGTTACGATCAGATAAGGGATTTGAACAAGGAGTACGAGCTCGGAATCAAGGTTCTTTCTTTCAAAGAAATGTTTGAAGAAGCTTTGATCATCCCGGAAGAACTCAAGGCCCAAGAAGAGGACGAAGACGAAGAGTAAACCAGGGAGAAGGAGCATGAGACGGGGACATTTTCTGGTTTTCATGTTGATTCTGATTATTGGAAGTCTCCTGTTGGCGGTCAATCTCGACGCTCAACCGGAAGATATTGTCTTGAATGACCAATCGGTATTCACCAGTCGCAGCAGGCCAGCGGTTGAATTTCCTCACCAGCTTCACTTTGACGATGCGGGTATAGAGTGTAGAGAGTGCCATCATCGGTTCAAAGATGGAGAGAATATTGTTGACGAGTCGGAGCTGTATGAAGGTGCCGAGGGCGTCAAGTGTTCCTCGTGCCACAAAAACAAGACTGGCTTTCGCTTCAAGCCTGATTTGGACCCGACGAAACGTACTTTGCGACAGGCGTACCATCGGATGTGCATAGGTTGCCATCGAAAGCTCTCCAGGGATAACGAGAAGTCGGGCCCGGTAACGTGTGGAGTGTGCCATCCCAAGAAGAAAGAGACCAAAGCGTAGAACCCAGCAACGAATCTGCCTCCTCCAGGGGGGCGATAAGGTACTTAAGCTTACTCAGGACGACAAATGGCTAAGAAACAGGGATACACCATTGCCTTGGCTGGGAAAGGCGGAACCGGCAAGACCACCCTTGCCGGGCTCCTTATTCGCTTTCTCAAAGAGCACGAGATGAGCCCAATTTTGGCAGTGGATGCTGATGCAAATTCCAATTTAAATGAGGTGCTCGGCCTCAAAGTGGAAGAGACGCTTGGTGAGGCTAGAGAGATGATGAAAAAGGATGTTCCAGTAGGAATGACCAAAGATATGTGGATGGAAATGAAGGTTGAGCAGGCCCTGGTCGAGGCCAAAGGTTTCGACCTCATAGTCATGGGACGTCCCGAAGGGCCGGGGTGCTATTGTGCCGCCAATAACCTGCTCAGTACCTTTATCGAAAGGCTGATGTACAACTACCCCTACCTGGTTGTTGACAATGAGGCAGGGATGGAGCATTTTAGTCGGCTCACCACAAAAGACATTGATTTGCTTTTGGTGGTGAGTGATGCCAGTCGGCGAGGTATTCTTTCAGCTCGCCGGATCTATGGTTTGGTTGACCAACTCAATATACGAGTGGGACGGAAATACCTCTTGGTCAATCAGTATAGGGACAAACTGGCAAAATTGGTCGCCAAGGAAACAGAGGCTTTTGATTCCAACTCAGTGAGCACCATTCCTGAAGATGATCTCATCTACGAATTTGATCTAGAAGGGAAGCCTACCATAGAGCTGCCGCCGCAATCAGTGGCTCTCCAGGCGGCCAACGAAGTTTTCTCCAGACTTTTGCTTGAAAAGGCAGCCTGATAGAAAGTCCGTAGCCAATTGTCCGTGGTCCGTTGCAGATGAGAGCAAGTCAAATAGTCAATTTGTCGACTAGTCAAATGGTTATGAATGGCCTCAATGATGGGTCAACGATTTGACGATTTGACTAATTGACGTATCAATCACTTCTACGATTTCTACGGTTTCTACGAGTTGAACGATTTCAGCAACTGACTACTGAAAAAAGACTCTTTACAGGCATAAAAATTGCGTAGACCCCTTAAGGGTGGCAGTAGACGAGAAGGGCCATCCACCATGGAGATAAGGAGGAGTTGATGGAGCGCAAAATCCAACGGGCAATTTTAAGTGTAACGGACAAATCAGATCTGGTTGAATTCGCTCAAAAACTCCAGGAATTCGGGGTGGAAATTTTGTCTACTGGTGGCACCGCTCGCATGCTCAGAGAAGGTGGAGTTACCGTCCAAGATGTGTCCGATTTTACCGGGTTTCCCGAAATGCTTGATGGGCGGGTAAAGACCCTGCACCCTAAAGTTCATGCCGGCATCTTGGCGCAGCGGCATAATCCTGAACACATGAAAACCATGGCTGCACATCATCTTAAGGTGATTGACATGGTGGTAGTAAATCTTTATGCATTCGAAAAGACTGTGGCCCGCGATGACTGCACCTTGGAGCAGGCTGTGGAGAATATAGACATAGGTGGTCCAACCATGCTCCGTGCTGCGGCCAAGAATTACCGGGACGTGGCTGTGGTAGTCGATCCGGCAGATTATGATTCCATAATCGAAGAGATGACCGCAAGCGGAGGGAAGTTAAGCCTTGAGACCAGATTTCGCCTGGCCAAGAAGGTCTATCGGTTAACCCATGAATATGACGGTGCAATCACTCGCTATTTGGAGGGAATAGCCTCACCTCAATAAAATTAGTTTAATTCTTTAAGGAGGGATTCGATGCAATCTGAACCGCTCGTTTTGGATAAAAGACAAAAACGGAGGCTGGCGGGAGAATTTCCCGATCTTTGTCTCACCTGCGGCACCTGTGCCGGCGGTTGTCCAGTCACCGGGGTGGACGGCATGGATATGCGCAAGGCAGTGCGCATGGCCCTGCTGGGTTTGGATCAGGAGCTCATTGACTCTCGTTTTCCTTGGATTTGCACCCTCTGTGGCCGCTGTGAGCACGGCTGTCCCATGAACATCGACCTCAATAAAATGATGCGGTCC
>JAJDNB010000165.1 GCA_022340905.1 Deltaproteobacteria bacterium
ATTCTCAACGGTGCTGGCATCGAACCGGTGGTGAGTGACGACGAGCATTGCTGCGGTCATGATATGCTCTGGAACGGCCAGGTGGAGGTGTTCAAAAAATTGGCCGCTCATAACTTGGAAGTCATTCGAAAGTCCGGGGCCAGACAAGTGGTGTTTAACTGTCCCGAGGGCTATTACACCTTCAAACACCACTACACCGAGCACTTTGGAGATCTCGGCTTCGAGGTGGTCCACTTCTACGAGCTTGTGGGTAAAATGCTGGAAGAAGGTTCCTTGACCCTGGAGAACGGTGGCGGTCCAGTTACCTATCACGACCCTTGCAGGTTGGGCCGCATGGCTAAAATTTATGATGGTCCCCGCGACATTCTCCGGAGGATTTCAGCAGACCACTTCATAGAGATGGAAAGGAACCGGGAAAATGCTGTTTGCTGCGGCACCAGCGGCTGGGCCAACTGTTCTTCCGGCTCCAAGCAAATCCAGGTGGAAAGACTCCTTGAGGCCAAGGCCACGGGTGCCAAAACCTTGATTACCGCTTGTCCCAAGTGCCAAATCCATCTCAATTGCGCTCTCAATAATCTTGAACTGGACCTCCAGATAAAGGACCTGACCTTGGTGCTGGCAGAAGCAATCAAGTGAAAAAAATCGGAATTCGGATTGCGCCCGCCCGCCTCGCCTTGCTCGCATGGCGGGCGGGGATTGCGGATTTTGGTAGGCATAGAGCATGGGGAAAGACAGAGGACAGATGACAGCAAGTCAAATGGTCAATTTGTCGACTAGTCAAATGGTTATGAATGGCTTTAACGACGAATTAACGATTTGACAATTTGACCAATCGACTAATTAACGAATTGACGGTTTCTACGATTTGAACGACTTCAACGACGTGAACGGTTTCTAAACATTTTAGACATTTTGCATGAGGTGAACAGTGAACAAGCAAGTCATGGTAATCGGCGGTGGGATCGCCGGTATTCAGACCTCCTTGGACCTGGCTGAAATGGGCATCCAAGTCCACCTGGTGGAAAAGTTGCCCTGTATCGGCGGCAAGATGGCCCAGTTGGACAAAACCTTTCCCACCAACGACTGCGCCATCTGAATTCTTTCGCCTAAGTTGCTGGATGCCGGTCGGCATCCCAATATCAATCTCCTCGCTTACTGCGAAGTGGAAGAAGTAAACGGAGAGATGGGTTCCTTTAACGTCAAGGTACGCAAAAAGGCCCGCTACGTGAATGAGGATCTCTGCACCGGCTGCGGTGCCTGCGTGGAGAAATGCCCAACCACAGTGGAGGACCAATTTAATGTCGGACTCGGGGAACGCAAGGCCATCTATAAGTATTTCCCCCAGGGCATTCCTTCGACCCACTGCATTGACGCTGAAAACTGCCGTCAGTTGGGTCAGGGCAAGAAGTGCGGCATTTGCGCCAAGGTCTGCCAGGCTGGCGCCGTTGATTTCGAACAACAAGACCAGCATCTAGATCTGGAAGTAGGTGCCATTGTTCTTGCCACCGGCTATGACGTCTTCGATCCCTCGGTAATTCCAGAGTATGGATACGGTCGCATCGACAACGTGGTCACCGCCCTGGAATTTGAACGACTGTTGAGTGCCAGTGGGCCCACCCATGGCCACCTGGATCGGCCTTCCGAGCTAGCCCTGAGAGTTGAGATAGCGGATCTGGAAAAAGAGCTGCAAAAGGCAGCTCGCCAGATTGACAAGCTGGAGGAGAAGCACGGCAAGAAGACCGCAGAGTTCGTCAAAGAGTTCGAAGCTGGCAAAGCTGGAGAAGATGGTGACTTCGAGCGCTGGGCCACCCTGGCCAAAAAAGCGGCCGAGGTAGAGGAGAAGCTTGCTCCCCTGAAGAAGAGGGATGCGGCTGCTCAAACTGCGAAGAAGCTTGCCTTCATCCAGTGTGTGGGCTCACGGGATTTTCGCTTCAATCGTTTTTGCTCTTCTTACTGCTGCATGCACTCGGTGAAAGAGGCGATGATTGCCCACGAACATGATAATGAGACGACTTCCTCTATATTTTGCATG
The DNA here is from genome assembly GCA_022340905.1 of Deltaproteobacteria bacterium. Classification (GTDB taxonomy): domain Bacteria; phylum Desulfobacterota; class Syntrophobacteria; order BM002; family BM002; genus BM002. The sequence goes on from JAJDNB010000165.1 coordinate 2,033, forward strand.
GACCTCCGGGCCGTGGGTCGGGGATTCGAGGAGTACAAGCTGCGGGGCGGCAAATCTGCAAACATCAAATACGTCCGCGGTCGGGTGGCGGAGATCACCGTGGATCAAGCCCATAATCCCATTGTTTGGTATGAATCCACCACCAGCCGCCAGGTGGAGCACGAGACCTTCGATATGGTGATTTTAGCCACTGCCTGTGTCCCCTCTGCCGCTACTCCCAGGTTGGCCGAACTCATGGGATTGGAGTTGGATGAAAATGGCTTTTTTAAGACCGATCCGATTGTCCCTTTGGACACCACCCGTCCAGGTGTGTTTGTTTGCGGGTGCGCTCAAGGACCCATGGATATCCCTGAATCGGTAGTACAGGCCAGCAGCGCCGCCGCCCGGGCCGCCGAGATTGTGGCAACTGTCCCAAAAGCCGCTGCCGGAGGCGGTGAATAGAAGTTTCTTGCTCTGAGGTAACTCTGCAACTCAAACATCATGAGGGAGCAGAAAAACACAAAAACTTATTTTCTTTGTGCCCTTCGTGTTCTTCGTGGTGAAAAAAACTGAGGTGTGAAATTGGCCGAAGATATTCGTATTGGAGTATTTGTTTGCGACTGCGGCAGTAACATCGCAGGCTATCTGGACTGTCCTAACATAGCCGAGTATGCCAAAACACTGCCCAACGTCGCGTTTGTAAAAGAAAATCTCTACACTTGCTCCGAGGCGGGCATCAACGAGATCAAAAATGCCATAAAAGAGGAAAAACTAAACCGTGTGGTGGTAGCCTCTTGCAGTCCCAGAACGCATGAGCCTCTCTTCCGCGAGAGCTGTGCCGAGGCCGGGCTCAATCCCTACCTTTTCGAGATGGTCAATATCCGGGATCAGTGCTCATGGGTCCACATGCAGGAACGGCAGGAAGGTAATCAAAAGGCAATGGACCTTATCCGTATGGGAGTGGCCAAGGCTGCCCTTCTTCAGCCCCAAGAGCCGATCCAATCGGAGATGGACCCCAAAGCCCTGGTTATTGGAGGCGGCATAAGCGGCATGACCTCGGCCCTGGTGCTGGCAAATCGAGGGTATCAGGTGTTCCTCGTGGAGAAGTCTAAGGAATTGGGAGGCTTACTTCGAAATCTCCACAAACTTGCACCTGCCAATATCGATGCCCAGGAGTTGTTGGCCAAACAGGCGGACGCGATCAAAAACCATAAAAACATAAAACTCTTGACTTCCACGACCATCAAAGAAATTCAGGGGTACATCGGCCACTACTCTGTGACCGTGTCAACCAACTCCACCGAAGATAATTTCGGTGTGGGTGTGATCATAATCGCAACCGGCGCCAGGGTTTTTAAACCGGAAGGGCTTTACAACTACGATGGCAAGGGGGTTATCACCCAGTTCGAATTGGAATCACTTTTCAGAACCAACGAATTCGAGGCTGACAATGTAGTAATGATACAGTGTGTTGGGGCCCGCAACGAGGAGCGAAAGTATTGTTCCCGCATCTGCTGCATGACAGCCATCAAGAATGCTATCGCCATAAAGGAGAAAAACCCTAAAGCCAACGTACACATACTTTACCGTGACATCCAGGCATACGGCACGGAAAACGAAGCCCTTTTCCAACGCTCCAAACAACTGGGAGTACGCTACATCAAGTACGACCAGGGAAAACCACCCGAGGTGAAAAAAGATGTTGTAAAAGTTTACCACCATCTTTTGGGACGCGAGCTCGAGTTGCCCCAGGACCTGGTTGTCCTGTCGACACCCCTCATTGCCGGCGAAGACAACGAGGAACTGTCCAAACTTCTTCGGGTTACTTTGGATGAAAACAAATTCTTCCTCGAAGCCCACGTCAAGCTGAAACCCCTGGATTTTGCCACCGATGGTGTCTATCTCTGCGGCAATGCCCACTATCCAGCCACCATTCGCGAGGCCGTGTCCCAGGCCCTGGGCGCTGCCTCCCGTGCCTCCATCCCCCTGGCTAAAGGGACGATGACCGTTGAACCTATCGTTTCCGTGCTTGCTGACGAGGATGCCTGTCGGGGCTGTGGCCTGTGTGTTGCCCTCTGCCCCTACGGCGCCCTGGAGATAGTCAAGACCGACAAAGGGCGAAAGGTGAGGGTAATCCCCGTTGCTTGCAAGGGATGCGGAGTGTGTGCAGCCACCTGCTATCAGCACGCTCTTAG
>JAJDNB010000169.1 GCA_022340905.1 Deltaproteobacteria bacterium
TAAGAAAGCGTGAGCTCTCTTTGGAAATCCGCTTAAATAATCGATATTTTAGGAAAATAATCGCCCAGCAGGCGACCGACAGCAGAACCAATAGTATGAGCACCAACTTCACTACCGTTCCGGCGCCAAATACCATATGGATAATGCCACTTCCGGGGCTGCCGGCGGCAGACGCGGCTACTGCCGTGGATACGGCCGCGAGCATCAATGATCTCATCTTTTGTATTCCTCCCCCTTTCTACAATAAGACACGAATCCTCAACAAGGGTTCCCAGTATTCCAGTCCCCGACCACAAGGGTAAAGTTCCGTGGCAATCCTTCGAGCACTAGGCACTCTCTAAATTTCGGATTGCGGAATGCGGATTGCGATTCTTTAATTTCGAATTTCGAAATTCGAATTTCGAAATGATAGCTCATTGCTCTATGCTCCATGCCCTACCTGTCCTGAGCGACTCGACCTGAGCTCGTCGACAGGTCTTGTCGGAGGATGCCCCATGCTAATCTCTCCTGACACCTTTGTTCTTGGCCCTTGCTCGCACCTTGAATCACAGTTCATATCCTGCTAAAATCCCTTTTGATTTCAAAGGCTTCAAATTTTCTTGCGCAAGCTAACATCGCCTCGAGACAGTGTCAAGCAAATTTGACCTTCCTTTTTCACTAACGATGGCTCAGGAAGACGAAATCACAGGGGAAAACCTGCATAGCATATGTATCAATGCGAGACGAGAGGTCGGGCCCTTCGACTCCGCTTAGTCCAGGCGAAACGAGATTATCAGCTAGCAGCAGGCAACTGGCAGCTAGCACCTTTGCAACTAGACACAGGGCTCCGCGTCTCAAGGTTTCAGGTTTCGGGTTTCAGTGTTTCCCGCTGCCGCTTCGCTTCAGACGGGATTTCCGCTTCGCTCCAACAGGTTTCAGCATTGACAATTTCGAAATTTTTGTACTCTATGCTCCATGCCCTATGCTAATCTCTACTGACACCTTTGTTCTTGCCCTATGCTACGCGCGTCCTGCTTTCTCGAATAACTGTATTTTTTGGCTCGGAGTGTCTGGATGAAAGGTTGGTCCAAGGCAGTAGGCGCTGGCCTGGGATATGTGGTTGGGGGTCCTGTTGGCGCAGTGCTCGGCTATATGACAGGTCATAAGTTGGCCCCGAAACTCGAGGCCCAAGAAGGCCATCTCCTTATAGCCAACCTCCTGGGATTTACCTCCCTCTTGTTGAAAGTAAACCACACACCTCGTTCCGAAAAACGGAAGGAGACCGTGCTTTTCCTATCGAGACTCTTCAGATTTGACCAGGAAGACGAGAAGGTGGCGGATGAACTCCTTCAGCGGTTGCTGGAAGTTGAATTGGATATTGTTCCCATGGCACGAACGTTTAAGAGCCACTCTAATATTCAGATGCGAAAACGTCTCCTGGAAATCCTGGCAACCCTCTCGTTGCTCATCCATGGTCCACTCCAGGGAGGGCAACTTGAAATCTTAGACGAAATAGCCGAGGCCTTGAGGTTGACCCCGGCTCAATGGTGGCATATAAAATCCCGATATTTAAGTTCATCACCTCAACTGGATACATCTTTTTGCTATGCTGTATTGGAGATTCTTCCCGAGGCTTCAGAAGAGGAAATCAGGGCCGCCTATCGCCGCCTGGCGAAAAAATACCATCCTGACCGCTTCGCCTCCAAGGACCAATCCATACAGCGGCGTCATGGAGAAAGGATGGCCCTTATAAATACGGCCTACGAAACTATCTGCACGGAACGGGGCTTCAAGCAAAAGGCATAGAGCCAAGTTATTGCGGAATTCGGATTGCGGATTTCGGAATTAGAGAATTAGATAATGAGCTAAGCCGTTGCAATCGTTGAAGTCGTAGAAATCGTAAAAATCGTAGAATCCTTCACGGCATCTCATAGAGACAGCTGACCCGTATAACAAATAACGGATAACGACGTTGCCAGCTGCGAGCTGCATGCTGTCGTCTGACTTCTGACCTCTGACCTCTGGCTTTATCCACAAATCTCTAACTCGTTAAAGAAATAAGCTATTTCAAATGCTGCTGTATCAGCTCCGTCGGAACCGTGTACTATATTTCGCTCGATATCAGTGGCAAAGTCCCGCCGAATTGTTCCCTCCGCTGCTTCACGGTAGTCTGTGGCCCCCATGAGCTCTCTATTCCTGGCAATGGCATTTTCACCCTCGAGTATCATTACCACAGCGGGACCACTAGACATGAAATCAGTAAGACTGTCATAGAAGGGCCTCTCACGGTGGACATAATAGAAGCCCTTGGCTTGCTCCTTGCTCATACGAACCATTTTCATGGCAACCACTTTTAGACCGTTGTTCTCAAATCGCTTGATAACCTCTCCAATCACCCCTTTTTCCACTCCATCCGGCTTGACAATAGACAATGTCCGCTCCATATATCCTCCCTCTCTTCGAGATCACTTTGGGGCTCCCGTCGATCTTTGTACCCTATTGATAGTATCACTTACCCGTATGTCAAGGAGAAAATTATTATGGGCTATGGGTAATGGGTCATGGAACGATTTGTACCTATAACCTATCACCCATGACCTATTACCTTCAATGACTACTGGTCATTTTGGGAAAGTGCGGTTATAATGCCTTGTTAATTTTATCTCAAACCCTACGTTTGCCCTTGACAGGCGAAGGAGTGCCATAGCGCCACCAATAGTTACAAACTTACTTCGTAGATTAACACTGAGGAGAGATGAAAATGAGCGACACTCCCAAGGACAAAAACTCCACAGGGCTCGGTACCTTCTACGCTCACCTCGAGGATGGGCAACTGGTAATGGAGCCCTATTGTTCATGCGGCAATCAACTGGATGAGAACTATAATTGCGACAGCTGTGGTAAACACAGCCAATGTACAGACATTCTCTGTGAGGACCAAGCAACACTGAAGCTTGTTGAGAAATATATCCGCAGCAGCCCCAAGTTCCGCAATTTTAATGCCTTGCTCGGCAAGAAAAAATCCGCTAAAGATTAACCCCATTGGTGGCTCAATCTTTCAGATTGCACTGATCAATAGCCCAGACAGAATAAGAGAGATCACCTCATGAGCAAGAACCCAAAAGCAGTAGGTCTTGAAGATACCTTCCACTTCAGTTGTAACCCTGGGATTGATTGTTTTACCCAGTGCTGCCAAGACGTGAACATTCTGCTCACACCTTACGACATTGTTCAGATGAAAAATCGTCTCGGAATTTCCAGCACTGAGTTCCTGGAGAAATACACCAAAAGACTGTTAGCGCTCAACACCTCCCTCCCGGCTGTCCAGTTCAAGATGGACGAAGAAAATAAGAAGAGGTGCTATTTCGTAGGCGAGAAGGGCTGTGGGCTATATGAGCAACGTCCCTGGTCCTGCCGGATGTATCCCTTGGACCACAGCGACGAAGCTGATACTTTTGCGCCCATGGTGGATTCCACTCGCTGTCTTGGATTAGAGGACAATACGGCCTGGAAACTGAGAGATTGGCTCCAAAATCAGGGACTGCAGCCGTATAACAACTGGAACCAGCGCTTTGCAGAACTTATAGAAGACGAGAAAGTTACCAGTTGGAGAAAAGGGTATCCTGGGGGTGTGGACATCTTCTACCTCGCCTGCTATGACCTAGATCACTTTAGAGAGCAGGTTTTCAAAGAAAAACTGTTTGAAATGGTTGAAGAGCATTCGGTTGATCAGGATAAACTGGAAACCGACGATCTTGCCCTCTTGGAATTTGCCTTCATCTGGCTGAAAAGGGTGGCTGAGGGAAAATGAGCTAAAGTGCCTAAAGTGTCTAAAATGCCTAAAATCTTTGAAGTGATTATAAAGTAGATCCGGTGGTTTCCGCCTCCGGAGGAGTTCACCCGACAACGATTGCTAGGGAAAATCAATGACAGAAAGCATCATAGATAGAAAAGACTTGGAAAAAAGCAGGATGGAACCCATAAAGGAGGGGAAGTTCTCCTTCGCTTGCCACCCAGGTGTTCCCTGCTTCACTCGGTGCTGTGCCGATCTCGATCTCGCCCTTACCCCTTACGATGTCTTGCGTCTCAAAGAGAGTTTGGGTATTTCCTCTGGTGATTTTTTGGATCGATACACCACTGCAGAGGTGAGACACAATTGTGGCCTACCCATGCTGATGCTCAAGATGAAGAACGATGCCAACAGGACTTGCCCTTTTCTAGGGGTTGAGGGGTGTACTGTTTACCAGGATAGACCTGGCGCCTGCCGTCTTTATCCTGTGGCGCGAGCCGCTAAATACGTTGGCGGGAGAGTGAAGGAGCAACACTTCTTGCTGAAAGAGCCGCACTGTCTCGGTTTCCAGGAAGAAAAAGTGTGGACGGATAAGGAATGGCTGAAGGATCAGGGACTCGAGCTCTACAACGAGATGAACGGTCTGTGGATGGCAATAAATCAGTCTGGGAAAGAGAACAATACCCCTCCTCCCATAACTGATGAAAAGCTTAAGATGTACTTCATGGCCTGTTACAACCTGGATATGTTCAAAAAGTTTGTCTTTGAAAGCAGGCTACTGAATCTCTTTCAAATCGACAAAAAAACCGTTTCACACATTCAATCTGATCAAAGGGAGTTACTCAAATTTGCTTTCCGTTGGTTGCAATTTGCCATCTTCGCCAGGAACACTATGATGCCCAAAAAAGGCGTAATTAGGGCAAAAAAAAGAGCAATGGGAAGAAGATGATTCCCACTACCCTCTCGCACAGCGCCAAGCGCAGAGCGCATGGCGTTAGTACTCTGTCTCCTCAATCAATCTTGCTGCGAGCTGCCGGCTGCCTCCTGCCAGTTGCATGATGCCTTGCTCCTTTTACTTATTCAATAATCCCGTCTTTCAAATCGTGTTTGGTCCACACTGGTATAGGATCACATAGCTTATTTCTCGGGTTGTAGCGACATCTGTACGAGGTCTTTGACTCCCGGGTTTGCTCCATATATTCCCAACCCTCTACAAAGTATTTGCATTCATCATTGAAGCAAACGTACTGGTATGGTTCGGTCCAGGTATTTTGTGCTGGCGGCTGCCACTTGAGCATTGGCTCCCCACAGTGTGGGCATCTGGGCCGCTCTTCTTCGGTCATCATTCAACTCCCTATTTTTTGAATACTTACCATTTAAGATTAACGATTTTTAAGATATATGTCGGAAAACTCCTCCAATGTCTCCTTCATGATTGCCTCGGCATCAGGCACACCGTCTGCAAAAATCTCCCCAATCTTCTCGAAGCTGAGCTGATCTAAATCTCTCGTGATAGCCACATATTGAGCTTGTTTATCCTGTGGCAAGGCCTCTACCATTTTCCGACCAAGCATTGCCTCGTAAAGACTATACATTCTATCCAGCTCTTTTTCCTTGTTCTCTTCATTTAATTCGATTCCTCTTTTCTTTATCAGTTCTTCACAGAAGTTGAGAATGAACGGATTTCTTGGTTTCTCCATAGACATAGATATTTCCTTTCCTAAGCTAAATCAGCTGACCTATTATAATTGTATCACTAGTATAAGCATCCTGGCCCATTTTTGCCATCGCAAATTGTGCATTATTTCGCGAATACACCGTTTTGGTTGTAAGAACTGAAATTAGCAGCTTATGGAATATTCCTGATCAGCAGCGAGGTATTAGATGCAAGGCGCCGAGGAGCGACGACTGAGGCGTATGGGGCAATACGCTGCAAGGAGGAGCGATCGAAGGCAACGCCGCAGATGATGCCTTGATGCTGATCATGGATTTCTCTAAGGCGTTGACTTTTACTTATGCCTACGATACGTTTACGCCTCCGTTCAGGGAATTAGGGAATTAGTCAACTAGGAAATTGGTCAAATGGTTGATTAATCGACCGTTCGCCGTTTAGCCTTTACAGTTTGCCCTTTGGACCATTCGACTATTTAACCTTTTGACCAATCGACCAATTATCTAATTGACTGATTCCCTATCGCTGTATCGCCTTGGGAGTAGCATCATGAGCAACACAGAAGCCCGGGAAAAACCCAACAAAGAGATAATGGTCGCCATACAGCAGGTTCTGCAGGGAGGCAACCCGGAGGAGATCGCCCAAAACCTGGATGTGAGCCCCGAACAGTTGGTCGCTCTCACCGAATCTTTCGCTCAGCAAACCTACCAGGAGGGTCTCCTGGGTGAAGCTGCCAAGCGCAAGATTGGTCGCAATGAGCCTTGCCCCTGTGGATCTGGGAAGAAGTACAAAAAGTGTTGTCTTCGGAAACACGAAAAGATCAAGGACCATTTGCGCTCCAGTGTTGACTTTCAGGAACCGGAAGCCGAAGAAGAGGGGCCGCCTGAATACGTGATAAAAGGATTTGATCTTCTGGCGGCAAACAATTATGAAGAGGCAATTACTTATGCCAACAACCTCATCTCTACCCATCCCCAGGATGACCGAATCCATGACACCCTGGCTACTGCCTACCTAGCCACCAACCTGTACGATGAGGCCACTGTTATTTGCCGCAGTCGCTGGGAGGTGGCAAGAGAGGAAAAAGCCTTTTTCATCGAACACGGTCGTCACAAACGGCTGCCAGAGGGAGAGGATAGCGGTGCGGTTCACTTTTATGCCCCTGAGACCTGGCTGGAGAAATACTGGATAGCGTTGAAGGCTAAGGATTTTAGCAGTCTACTGCCTGAGCCTCAAGATCCTGAGATTGGCCTTCTCATTGCCGAATTACAAACCGCCAATGATCTGGACCGTTTTCCCGAACAGCAAGATAAGGGTTTGGAGCAAAGAAGGAAGGCTCTAACACCAACAATAGAGCAACTAAAGGCGGCTGGCCCTGACGCTCTTCCCTACCTGCTCCAGATAATGAGCCAATTTTCTTGGGCTGCATTGTTCGTTCCTGAGATAATTGCCCATTACGGTACCGACTCAGCCATTCGCTGTCTCATGGACATCACCATGTTCAACTACCACTATGTCTCTGAGGCATGTCTCAAACATCTCGAGAGGCTCGGTGCGGATATGCTTCCCCATATCCGTGAGGCGTTTAGCCGTGATAAGAAATTCGATTTACTCAAGGTGGGCTTCATCAATATGCTGAGCAACTGTGACGCCCAGGGGGTCGACGACCTGCTGGTAGAATTCCTGGAGGCGGAGGAGCCTGCTGTTGTGGATTGGGCTGGTTTGGTTATTGGCAAGCGCAATCGAACTGACTTGCTAGCTGCTCTGGAAGAAGCGAATAGCCGTATTGGTAACAAGCCCCGAATCGGCTGGGCAATCAATCATCTGAAGAAAACCAAGGAAGACAAACAATAGACTCCACTAGGAACATAGGCCAGAGTACAGAGGATAGGCGACAAAATTTCGAATTTCGAAATTCGAATTTCGAAATTTAGTTCTGCCTGCTGGGACCAAATTCATAGAAAATTGCCCTAGGGTTTTTATTCTCCCTCTTTGCCCTCCTTATTGCGCCTTGACAACCTGCGAAATAAGATTGAGCATATATAGGCTATCATAATACCACCCAGGGCGCATATGCCCAAAACTAAGGCGATTTTCTCTCCCGTGGTCTCAGCCCACTTGGTTCTCTCCCCAGCGTAATAGCCAACTCCCGTGAACAGAAGGACCTGAACTGCAACGGAAACACCATCCACCGCCAGGAACCTCTGCCAGGGATATCGTGCCGCCCCTGCTGCCAAATAAACCAGGGCACGGATACCGAAGGTAAATCGGGCCAAGAACAGCGTCCAGCCAGCTCGCCCGGCAAATGTACTTCGATATTCTTCAAGCCTTTTTCTGCCAACATAACGGTCCAGCAGTTTTGAAAAGGTTGGTCTGGTGAAGAGCCAATAGGAAGAAGCAAAGAGGAGTGAGTCTCCGACCATAATGGCCAGATACCACACACAAAGGCTGACAAACGGCGGGCTCACTTGCTTATAAAGCGCATAGCCACCACCAATGAGGGCCGGGTTCTCTGGAATAGGAACACCCATTCCTCCAAGGAACAGTAGGATGGTAATAGCCCAAAAAGCCGATTGTATGTTCATCATTGCATCAGCAGTCTATCTTCGCCATAAAAGAAATCTGCGGGAACTCGCACTGAAGAGATCGGTCCATCCGTCATCTAAAATTCTTCGGCAAAAACCTACAAAATGGCTGTCATTTTAGCATGAGCACTTCCAGGGGTACAAGTCGTGAGTAGTTCAACCGGTCATGGTAAATTGTCTCTATACCAAGACTGATGATTACATTCTCCGCGGTCACTAGTTGCTGCTGCCGTTTGTCTGGGACTGGTTCTCAAGGTAAAAGTCACCCACATCCATTCATTGAAGGGGGTGCTTCGCCTGCTGCACGGGGAGGGAAACATCGGAAGGAGGGAGCGACCTTGAGGGTCGCTCCCCATGGCGTCTGGAATGGATCACTCTGCCTGGGTATCTACTGGGCGGTGGTCCTGTCCTCAACGAATGATCACCGGCTTCTGACCCCAGTAGCTTGCAGAGCCGTTCGCCTAATCTTTAGGCTTTACACTTTACTGCTCGGGGCGATGGCCAAACCCTAGTCAGACCCTGCTAAGGTTTTACTCGGCTTTATCCACGCACTCCCTATAGGCAGATGCATTTTCGCCTCGGCATAGACCACATGGGCCATGAGGTACCAGGCCAACAAGGCACAGACGATCAAATCCCAAGCCGCCCAGGCACCAATTGTTTGATTGCCGGCAAGCTCCTTGATGTCCAAGCCAATGAAACCCAGTAAGAGTGTACCGAAAAGCAGCACGAGTACCGTGTGATGTCTCAGCGAGGCTATGAACAGAATAAAAGTAAAAAAGGTCCACACCAGCAGGAAAGTGCCGAGTCCGGTAGATGTAAGCTTTAAAACCGGG
>JAJDNB010000266.1 GCA_022340905.1 Deltaproteobacteria bacterium
ACTTTCACTATTTGCGCCCTTCAGGTCTATCTCGGAAAGATATTCAAGTGGGGTATCGCCGATAAGGGATTGTACAGGATCATTCGGCACCCGCAGTATCTCGCCCTGGGACTCTGGGCGGTCGGGATGAGCATCCTATGGTCGCGATTCCTTGTCTTAGCTTCTCTTTCCCTCATGTTCGTCCTTTACTACTTTCTGGCCAAAGACGAAGAAAGGCGGATGCTCAACCAGTTCGGAGAGGGATACTGGCGCTATATGGAACGCACCGGCATGTTCGTCCCACGCAAGATTGAAGCCCTGCTGTCAGCCCCTTTGGCCTGGGCGCCGAACCCCACTCTGAAATACCTCGGCATAACTCTTGGTATTCCCGTTGTGGTTATCGGCTCGGGGTTTCTCCTGAGGTTAATCACCCTGAACTCACTCCTGATTGAGACCAGCCGGAATGTGACGCTCGTTTCAATTCTTCCGGAAGATGATCCCTTAAGCCAAAAAGCGCTTGCTGAGCTCCTTCCCGGCTCGGAGGCGCAGCCCAATCTCTCTTTTCTCGAAGTCGACAAGGACTACCTCGGCTATGTCATGCCGGCTGACTATGTGATGCAGGGGATGATTGCTGATACGGGCGGTGAGTTCCACTTACACCAGCATCATAATACCTTCGCCCTCATAGCCGACTGGGTGCTGAATCCTTTTGAGCATCTTAGGCGTTCACCCTCCGCCCAAATGGCAGCAATGCACAATGTCGACCCGGCCATGGCAAGAAGACATCACTGTCCGCTGGCTATAAACAACCAGGCGCTCCACTGCGAAGCCTGCCCTTTCAGGCGGATCGTCTTTGTCGAAATAGATCATGGCAACAAGGGACATCTCTCAGGAGAAAAGTTGTTTTCCTTCGATGCCGCAAGAGTGCCAGTCTGCTTTATCGACTTAAATGTTCAGAGTGGTGAAGTTGTAAATATGAAGCGGGTTGCAAAGGCAACCGCATGGAGAGATGTCCCAACGCCTGCCATTTGAGAGACTGGTCCTATCGACTCCTTTTCATTGGGAGACTTGCGAGTCCAACCTGCGGAGTTCAAGAGCAAGCATAGGTATGTCATTATTTTTGCTTAACAGCTCTAGCCATTGCGTTCAGACAAAGAAGATTGGAATTGCTGTCGGTGCAGGACGGAGTGCCGCCAGGGATTTTACCTCGAGCGTTATACACTGAAATTCCCTACCCACCTGCTTCGATTACAAATAACATCTTTCCGACAATTCTGTCTCTTCCCCACATCTTGTGGCGAGTTTTGAAAATCAGATCTCTCCGATCGGGAGGCACCATTAATTACTATTATGGTGTCTAGTAAAATGCCAAAGTCTATCTTGACAGCCTTTCTAGCGAATAGTATATTCAATTATGGCTATATATAGGAGGCTACATTGAAAGAGTTTATCAGGGTGATGAAGGCCCTTTCAGACCCCAATCGCGTGAAAATTTTGAAGATGTTGCAGCATCGGATGATGTGCGTCTGTGAGATTAAAGCAGCCCTGGGACTCGCGCAGCCTACTGTATCCCGGCACCTGAAAGTCCTCGAGAGTGCCGGCCTAGTGGATTACAAGAAAGACGGTTTGTGGGTAAACTACCATATAGCTGATGGCGGCCATAGCCCTTATGCTGCCAACTTACTGGGGAATCTGAGGCACTGGCTGCAGGTTGATCCGGAAATTAAGTCCCTTTTGGAAGCGCTTCCAACTATTCGTCGCGAGGAGGTTTGCAAGAGGTAATTTTTATTGTAAAAATATATTTATGAATTTCATTTTAGCTATTTATATCGGTCTTGCATTTTCGTAGGTCTCCGATGCTACTTAAAGGATACCGCAAGGAAATAACCCGGCCAGAATGCAGGCGGGAAGCCCTGTCGCTGCATTGCATCGCCCATTTGGACCAGGACATCAGTGAAGTGCTACCCTATCTGAACGCCAAACTAGGCGGAGACCAGTACTTGAAAGATCCACCCAGCCTGACGTTCAAAAATCAAGGAAAGCTAATCACCCTGCATCCGCAAATGATAGGCATCAACGCTCTGAGGGATGAAGCTGAAGCCGACAAGATTCTTGAATGGCTCAAGGGAGAAATCAACGAGACCTGGGAGAAGCGGTATGAGATCGAACCCAGTTTTGAGACACCAGATAAACCCAAGATCCTCGAGATCCTCAAGTTGTTACCCAAGACCAACTGCCGGGAATGTGGCCAACCGACCTGCATGGTCTTTGCCACCCTGGTTGCAGAGGGAGGAAGAGATCCTGAGGATTGCCTGTCTCTTGAAGAAGAAAATAGGATTAAGCTTGGGAAGTATATGAATAGCTTTCGCTTTGATTTGTAGGCGGATAGAATCGATTACGGAGATTTTTTATGACAGTACAGAACTCGGTGACCAAACGCCTTTCCTTTCTCGATCGGTTTTTGACTCTCTGGATATTCCTTGCCATGTTCGTGGGAGTGATGTGGGGATATATTTTCCCCGGAATCCGAGAGATTATAGACTACTTCCAGGTTGGGACCACCAACATCCCCATTGCCATCGGGCTCATCCTCATGATGTACCCGCCCCTGGCCAAGGTGAGATACGAGAAGATGGGGTTCGTCTTTCGGAACTTCAAAGTTCTGGCCCTCTCTCTCATCCAAAACTGGGTGATTGGGCCCATCCTCATGTTTCTGCTGGCCATTGCCTTTCTCTCCGGCCATCAGGAGTACATGGTCGGGCTCATCATGATCGGTTTAGCCCGATGTATCGCCATGGTTATTGTGTGGAACGATCTCGCAGCCGGAGACAGGGAATACTGTGCGGGACTGGTGGCCTTCAACTCCATCTTTCAGGTGATCTTTTACTCCATCTATGCCTATATCTTTATCACCCTCGTCCCTCAATGGATCGGTTTGAAGGGAGCCGTTGTGGACATCTCCATCGGGGAGATCGCAGAGAGTGTCTTCATCTATCTGGGCATCCCTTTTATCGCCGGCGTGATCAGCCGCATCATCGGCCTGAAAACGAGGGGTAGCGATTGGTACGAGGAAAAGTTCATCCCCAAGATCAGCCCGATCACCCTGATCGCATTGCTTTTCACTATCCTGGTCATGTTCTCCCTCAAAGGGGAGTATATCATTCAGTTGCCGCTTGACGTAATCAGGGTGGCAATACCCCTTTGTGTCTATTTTGTGATCATGTTTTTCGTCTCCTTCTACCTCTCCATGAAGGTGGGGGCTACCTATGAGCAGTCCACGACGCTGAGCTTTACAGCGGCTTCCAATAACTTCGAGTTGGCCATTGCTGTGGCTGTGGCCGTCTTTGGCATCGACTCTGGCCAGGCCTTTGCCGCCGTCATCGGACCCCTAGTGGAAGTGCCAGTGCTGATCAGCCTGGTCAATGTGGCCCTCTGGTTTAAGCGGAAGTATTTTCCCTATGCCGTGGAGACCCCTGTCGGCGTCTGTCACGTGTCCTGCAAACCATAATGAGAGTGGTTGATTTTGAAAGGTGTTTGTTGCAACGAACACCATACTCTTTGGCCTTTCCGCCCGGGCTGCGAATGTCTCTGCTATGTTGAATCCGGAATATCCAAGAAACATTACCATCTCCGTCTCAGACCTGTCAGCCCGAACAAAAATTAAGGGCTTAGCATATATTAGCTAACCCATTAATATTATTATAAATAAATGGCGTCCCTAAGGGTACTCCCCGTTTACCCCAGTTTCTATCTAAGACTAAGGCAACACTTTGATTTCGTCGAATTCTATCCCTCTGGGAGGCAACGGAAACCAATGCTTGTCTTTGTAAGAAGTGTCTCAATCTAGCTTGGGATCACTCCAATTAGTCCCGATGAGTCCTATTACGCTGCCAGTGCTTTTGCCACCTTCCTCACTTCACTATTGTTCAAAGCTTCAAGTTTCTTCTTGACCGTTCTCGAGAAATACTCCTTTTCAGTCTTATTCAGAGGCTCACCGTTGAGCTTTTTCAAAACAAGCTCTTTTTGCTTTGGGGAGAAGAGGGTGCTCAAAAAGTAGTTTAGCTGAAATGACCGGCGCTGTTTGTCTTTCTCTCCTTTTCGCGTTGCTCTCGAAGTTTTCAAAGTGCTTGAGTATCTTCTGAAAGTATTCCTCAAACGTTCTGTTGACAAAGAGGTCTTAGCACCGAGAGTCACAACTTCGTTCGTGAGAAGATCTCCATACTTGTCTTTGAAAGACTTCTTAACTTCTTCGAGACCCTCTGGTTTGTCCAAACCCTCTTGGGTGAGCAAATCAGAGCTTAACAAAAGTAGCTTTTCCAGATTTTGTCTTTTGCGACTGCGAGGCTTGTACTTGGCCAACAAGGCCGTAAATTCCAAATTCATGCCTCTTTGAGCACAGTTTGCCAAGACAACAGGAAAGCCCTCTACTAGCCTGAGATCCTTAGAGTCAACCAGTTCGGCTAACAATTCAACCACCTGTTCTTCTCCAACTTCCGGTACGTCCGGTGTGACGAGAGAATAGCCGAGACGCCCCAAATTAAAAACAAGATCTTTCCTTTTCATGCTCATCACCTAACCTTTTCAAAAAATTCATCGCTTACAAGTTTCAGCTCGTGTAAGCCTTCAGCCAAATAAACGAAGTTTTTCATCATTTTTTTAGGGTTCAAATCGTAGCGCGCGGCCTCTGAATACCTCTCAAGGAGTTCTTCTGCCTTCACTTGTCCGGTAGCGAAGGCCGCAATGCAGTCGTCCCTGTCCACAGATGTTCCCCGGAACATCTTGGTGATAATCAAGTCTTTTAGATTCAACGCACCCAGATAGATGTGGCTCCAACGCTTGATTGGTATATGGTTGCCCGGTTCTAAAGGCGAATCCAAAAGATCCGTGGTGAAGACTTTGTTTCCACACCAGAACTGAAAAATGAAATTGGGGTCATCATCGTGGGCGAGACCACCTCTCTTTTCCTCATATCCCAAGTCCCCAAGGAATTTCATCAACCTATCGTATTCGTTGTGCATAGGCACGGTGAAGTCTATATCTTTAGTGGATTCTTTGATTTTGAGGAGGGTCAGAGCCGTACCGCCACAGGCAATCAAATGAACTCGGAAATGCATCAGACTGTTCCAGTTATCCAGAGTGTCTAGCAGATTGTTGGCACTGAGCCTATATTTGTTTGACGGTCCCATAGAACCTCCAGTCTCAGTAATAAACTAACTCTTTGAACTGTATTTGTCAAGAAACAATTGTATATATTTATACAATATATTTGTATTTATATATACAATAAAATTGTACTTATTTATACAAAAATACATTGTGAGACCAGATCCCTGGGGAAAGGGCTATCGAGTTTACGAGACAGGCAAACCGGTATTGCCCGTGTATCACATTGAAAAGAGGGACTCGTTCAAATGAATACCCTTCTGAAGCGGTAGAGAGGTCGGGATTCACCACGAATCGACAAGTCGCATTTGCTTTTGAGGGTTGGATATAGGGTTGGAAAACTTGCTGAAAAAAAGAAAGGGGTTAGAATCGTCTATCTAACCCCTTAAAATTCTTTGGCGTCCCCAAGGG
>JAJDNB010000178.1 GCA_022340905.1 Deltaproteobacteria bacterium
TTACCCGTAACCTTCTCTGCGCTCCTCTGCTCTACGGCGACGATCTTATAGGGGTTATCAACGTACTGAACTCAAAAGACAAGCCATGCTTTGACGGCTTTGATGAGTCCCTTTTGGAGTGCTTTGCGGACCTGGCCTCCACGGCCATAACCAGATCCAGATTCCTTGAACTCCGTCTACAACAGGAGAGGATGGAAGTACAACTCGAGGCCGCGGCCAAGATCCAATCCCTTTTCTGGCCCAAATTGCCTGATTTAGGCTCGGGGAGTAAAGTTTGGGCGGTGTCAAAGCCGGCAGCTTTCGTTGGGGGAGACCTCTACGACGTAATTCCAATGGACGATGAAAGTTGGCTGGTGTATGTGGCAGATGTTTCCGATAAGGGTCTGCCTGCTGCTATGATCATGGCGGCATTGTCGACAAAGATACGGAGTGAAGCATTGTCGCGCCACGAGCTGGACAAGCTCCTGGAACGTGTGAACAACGGTATCTATGAATTAACCGTGGAGGAAGGTTTTTTCGCCACAATAGTTATGGGAAGATATTGGCCCGGAAGCGGCAGGATGCAGTTTACCCTGGGAGGTCATTTGCCGCCCGTGTGGGTGGCTGGAGGTACATTCAGAGACTTACCCGACATAAAGGGGATGTCATTGGGCATCATACCGGATTCTGCGTATGAGAAAAAAGAGATTGTTCTCTCTCCCGGAGAGTCGATTCTCTTTCTGACGGACGGGGTCACTGAAGCAGAGAACGAGAAGGGTGAGTTATTTGGCAATGACCGAATATTAAACCATATTACCTCGGCAAGCGGGCCTCCTTATGGTGGCGGGTTACTGGATGCGGTCAATCTCTGGCGAGGCACGGCCGAAGCAAACGACGACTTGACCATGGTCGAGATATGGAGGGAAAGTCAATGATAGAGGTCGGAAGTCGGAGGTCAGAGATCAGAGGGCGCAGGTTGCTTTGTAAGTTGTCCGTTGTCCATTGCTCTAATCGTTCAAGCCGTTGAATCCGTTAAAGTCGTTAAAATCGTTAAACCCTCAATTTCGCGACTTTTCTCTGGACAGGCGGGCGACTGGAAGCAGCAAGATGATCTAAGATTTTTAACTCCATGCTCTATGCCCTATGCTCTATGCCTACTCACACCTTGAGATAAAGTTTATGGATTTTTGTTGATAAATAGTGCATATAATTCATATCAGTATAATCAGATCTTGACGGTTGGATTTTAGGGGGCCCGGGAGAACGTGAACGAATGAAAACTGCTGCGCTAACCCACGTGGGACTGGTGAAAGACCAAAATCAAGATCGATTCTTAATTAAAGAGTTCTCAGGAGACTCAGTTCTAATAGCCGTGGCTGATGGTGCCGGTGGAACGCCGGCGGGCGAAGAGGCCTCGGGAGTGGTTATAGAGAAACTAAATGATTTTCAGCCGGATTCACAGCCCCCTGAGGCCGATATTGTCAGGTTGATGCAGGAGGCGGATCAGAAGATATTTGCGGTAGTGGAAAAAGAACCGGATTTAAAGGGCATGGGTAGTACATTCACCGCTGCCTTTGTAAAAGGAGAAACCGTATTTTGGGCACATGTGGGGGACAGCAGGCTTTACCTGTTCCGAGGGGACGAGCTTACTCAGATAACCGAAGATGACACTATGGCAGGTTTTCTGCTTACGGAGGGAGAGATTACCAGGGGGGAGGCAAGAGTTCATCCGGGAAGGGATTTTCTCTTCGATTTCATTGGCGGTGGAGAATTTGAGGAGGAGACGGGATCTTTTAGCTTATGCAAGGATGATCTTCTCCTTCTTACCACAGACGGGCTGCATGATAGAGTCCCGGAAGAGACCCTGGTGTCCATCCTGCTTTCAAATAGTGAGCTCGACAAGAAGCTGGATGGACTCGTCTCAGCTGCCTTGGACGCGGGCGGTAGAGATAATATAACAGTGGTGGGAGTGGAAGTTTAGGGAATGCGGATTGGGGATTTGAGAAGGCATAGACCATGGAGCATAGGGCATACAATCAGAGATCGGAGATCAGAAGTCAGAGGTCGGAAAGCACAATTCTAATATTGTTTTTGAAATCCGAAATTCGCAATTCGAAATCATCTCGTTGCTGCCATCTGGCTTCGCCGTCATGAGGTCACTACGCTGCGCTGTCATTTGTCCTAAGAGGTATAGGCCAGACGACAGAGGACGACAGTCGACAGAGTACGGAAGACAGAAGAGAAGACAGCCAAGCAGGTTGAATAAAATATGCGGATCGTGATACCATTCCCCGGCTTTGTGACATTAAATTGGCTAAATTAAAGATAAGAGGAAGTATGTTTAGTTTAGGTGTTCCAGAACTTCTCGTAATCTTAGTAATCGTTCTCCTTATATTCGGTGCTAAGCGCTTGCCGGAAATCGGCAAAGCCTTTGGAAAAAGTGTAAAAGAACTGAAAGATGCCACCGGCGGGAATAAGGACGAGATCTCCACCTGGATAAAGGAGGATACAGAAGAATCCTCTGCCAGCCCAGGTAGCAGTGAAGCGAAAAAGGACTTCATTCAAGAGAAGGTGCAAGATATCCCTGGAGTCAAAGAAGCCAAGGAAATAAAAAAAACCGCCAGCAAAATAAAGGCGGCCAGTAAGTTTTTCCTCAAAAAGTAGCGGCAATTTCTGATTCGGCGTCCTACCTTAGTCAGCAATCAAATAATCTAATAACTAGAATCCAGTAGCCAGAGGAAGGGAAGGAATATTGGAATAATGGAAGTTTGGAATAATGGGGCAGGAAGGAGAGCTCAGATCATATTATTCGTTCTACTTGCACTCAACATTGTTGGCGCTTGCTTCTTTCAGGTCAATGCCGTAAGCCCTTCCCGGTTTCCATCATTCCAGCATTCCAACATTCCAACATTCCCAAAGAGCTCATAGTCGTTGTCCTGGATTCTGACTCCTGTCTCCTGTCTCCTTGCTTCTTATTCGGGCTTGAAGATAATATTTGATAAAATTTAGTCTTCATGCTATTTATCAGCGGATTTCAGCATTACGATTCAATCAAAGACGAAGGGAGTTTAGCCCGTGATTCTCGATCCCATACTGGGCTGGTTTTCCAGTGACTTGGCCATTGATCTCGGTACGGCCAATACTTTGGTTTACGTTAAGGGTAGAGGCATTGTGCTGAGTGAGCCCTCGGTTGTGGCGGTGCGTAAAGACGGACGGGGCACCAATAAGGTTTTGGCCGTGGGCAAAGAGGCCAAAATGATGCTGGGTCGCACTCCCGGCAACATCGTAGCGATTCGACCCATGAAAGACGGAGTTATAGCCGACTTTGAGATAACCGAGACCATGCTTCGGCATTTTATCAGAAAAGTGCACAATCGCCGTTCCCTTATACGTCCCCGGATTATCGTGTGTGTGCCCTCGGGAATTACTCAGGTTGAAAAGCGTGCGGTGAGGGAGTCGGCAGAATCAGCCGGCGCCCGCGAGGTCTTTCTTATCGAAGAGCCTATGGCCGCCGCTATAGGTGCAGGGCTACCCATCACTGAACCGACGAGCAATATGGTACTTGATATTGGTGGTGGCACCACCGAGGTGGCGGTGATCTCCCTGGCTGGTATTGTTTACAGCAAGTCTGTGCGCGTGGGGGGGGATAAGATGGATGAAGCCATCCTCCAACACATCAAGCGCAAGTATAACCTGCTCATAGGCGAGCGGACAGCCGAACTGATCAAGACCACCATCGGCAATGCCTTCGCCGGAGATAAAGTCGAAAGAATGCAGATCAAAGGTCGTGACCTTGTCTCGGGAATACCAAAGATTATAGAGATTGACTCTGATGAGGTGCGGGAGTCCATAAGCGAACAGATCGAGACCATTGTGGAGACAGTAAAGATTGCCCTGGAACAGACCCCGCCTGAACTCGCCGCCGATATTGTGGACCGCGGTATTGTCCTCACTGGCGGTGGAGCACTGCTACAAAATCTTGACAAGCTTCTTCGTGAAGAAACTGGACTTCCGATTACCATAACCGAGGACCCCTTATCCACGGTGGTACTGGGATCTGGAAAGGCACTTGATAATCTTGATATTCTCAGGGAGGTCATGATATAGCCTAACGAGCACTAAGTAGGACAGGAGTGTACGTGGAGATGGTGCAAGTCTCCACGTCGAGAAATCAAGGTGCCGGTGACCAGTCAAGCACGGAAATTTATTATTCCCATCCTCATTTTCCTTCTCGCCCTTAGCCTCATTTCCGCGAATCTTCATAGCCGTGATAACATGAGCTTTTTTGAATCGTTGGTGGTGGGAATCACTGCACCAGTGCAAAAGGTGGTTTGGGGAGTCATAGATGGAATTGGCTCCATTTGGCGCGGCTACTTTTATCTCGTGGGGCTAGAGAAAGAGAACCAGGCTTTGAAGAAAGAACTGCAAGAGTTGAAGCTGCACATGAATCGTTATCGTGAGGCCGATCTTGCCAATCAACGGTTGCGGGCTTTACTGAACTTTAAGAAATCAATTGCTACACCTTTACTTCCAGCACAGCTTGTGGCCTTTGACCCTTCAGGTTGGTTCCAGACCATTTTGATTGACAAAGGCAGGAATGATGGGGTGGTGCAAGATATGGCAGTGGTAAGTGCAGAGGGGTTAGTGGGAAGAGTAATTGGGGAGAGCAACCATCACGCCAAGGTACTTTTGATCCTCGACGGCAACAGTGCGGTAGATGCCTACATCCAGCGCTCAAGGGCTCGCGGTGTACTCGTCGGTTTAGGACGGGAACTTTGTCTGCTTAAGTATGTGCAAAGAAACGAAGACGTTCAAGTTGGCGACAAGGTAATATCCTCGGGAATGGGGGGAGTGTTTCCGAAGGGGCTTCTCGTGGGGACAGTCCAGGAGGTGGTGCGCGGCAGCTCCGGCCTCTTCCAGAGAGTGGAAGTGGAGCCTGCCGTGAACTTCAGCCGGCTGGAGGAGGTGATGGTAGTCATTCAGCCCCCGGCCGAAGAGCCTGCCATAGTTGGCTCGCAGGAACGACCAAAGTAATGCGTACCTTCATATTGTATACGGTACTTGCCCTTGGGGCTTACCTTTGCCAGACGGTTCTCTACCCGGCATTCCTCATGCCGGAACTGCGGGTAGACTTGCTTCTCGTACTACTGCTCCATTTCAGTTTTACTTACGAAAGATCAAAGGCACTGATACTGGCACTTTTCCTCGGGTTGTTGATGGATATAGGCTTGCCTCTGCGGGGCTGCTTCTATCCGCTGATCTATCTTGGCATTGCCACATTGGCATCCTTGCTCCGGCAGAACCTAAACCTTCGCAGTAGAAGGTATCAGGCATTTTTTCTTGGTCTCTGTGTACTCATTGAGGGTGTGGGAGTAAGGATAATTCTTAGCCTTCAAGACGCCGGTTTTGCCGAAACAACTTATTTCCTGAAACTGCTTGTTTGGAGAACAATAGTTACCGCCTTGGTCGGCCCGTTGCTGTTGGCTGGCTTGGAGAGAATTGATCAATACCTTTCAGCCTTCATAGTTCGTCAGGAGTCTCAAGAAGCATGATAGGCCAGAATAGTTCATCCATAAATGGAGAACGATTGCGTTTCCAGGTAGTGGTATACCTGGTGGTCTCGGTATTCGTTGTGTTGCTCTTGCGGCTCTGGTTCCTGCAAATAATCAAGGGGGAGTCGTACCGCCATCTCTCAGAGAACAATCGGATTCGGTTGGAAGATGTTCCACCAACTCGTGGCATTATCTATGATCGTAACGGACGCATACTGGTAGATAACCGGCCGGCATTCAAGCTGGCGCTGGTGCCTGCCGATGTACGTGATATGGAGCACACCTTGGGAAAACTGGGTCGCATTCTCCAGGTTGAAAAGCCGGAATTAGAGGAGAAAGTTCAAAGTGCCCCTAGAGGCGCCCCATTTCGTCCAATACTGCTTAGTCGTGACATGAACCGTGATCAGGTAGCGGCAGTGGAAACCCATAGATTCAATCTTCCCGGCGTCATGGTGCAAATTGAACCGAGACGGAGCTACGAAATGCCGTCTTTTGCAGCCCACCTTATAGGTTATTTGGGGGAGATCGAAGAAGCCCAACTGAAGGATAAGCGGCACCAGGGCTACAAACTCGGAGATTATTTGGGCAAGTATGGCGTTGAGATGGAATGGGAAGAGGAGTTGAAGGGAGTGCGGGGTGGGCGGCAGGTGGAGGCAGACGCCGTAGGACGCCAGCTCAGTGTTTTGCGGGAGGTTGCGCCAGAACCTGGACACAATCTTGTCCTTACTTTGGACACTCAACTGCAGCTCCGGGCAGAGAATGCTCTTAAGGGCAAGTCTGGGGCCATTATCGCCATGGATCCCACTACCGGAGACATACTGGCAATGGCCAGCAGTCCTGCCTTTGATCAAAACCAATTTGTGCGAGGATTTACGGCCGGTGAATGGCAGGCAATTGTGGACAACCCCCTTCACCCCCTGGAGAACAAGGCCATTCAGGGACAATACCCCCTTGGATCGACATTCAAGCCGGTGGTGGCTGCTGCGGGCTTGGCGTCGGGATTAATTAATCCCGAGACCACCTTTACTTGCAATGGCGAGTATCAGCTGGGCAATCAGGTCTATCGATGCTGGAAGAAAAGGGGCCATGGAAAGATCGCCTTACACCAAGCATTGGTTCAGTCCTGTGACATCTATTTTTACCAGCTGGGGCAAAAACTTGGCATTGACATCATGTCGGAGTACGCTCACCGTTTTAGGCTGGGAAGTAGAACTCTTATTCGACTAAACAATGAAGCTGGGGGATTGGTACCAACTGCCCAATGGAAGCTGCGTCGTTTCGGCGTCCCTTGGCAGAAAGGGGAGGATCTGGTTACGGCAATCGGCCAGGGTTTCTTGCTGGCCACTCCAATGCAAATGGCTGTTTTATACGCTGCCATTGCAAATGGAGGTAAATTCCTGAAACCAAGGGTGGTCTTGCGAGTTGAAGACCCCGATGGTGGAGTTATCAAGAACGTGAATCCTGAGATCTTAGGCAATCTCAATTTGAACCCCGGTACCATCTCCTTTCTACAAGACGCTCTCGAAGGTGCAGTCAATGAGCTCCATGGCACGGGTCGAGCTGCTCAGATGCGTGGCCGACTGAGGACCATAAAGGTTGCCGGCAAGACCGGGACAGCTCAAGTGGTGCGGACAGCCGAGGACGTTGAAGAGGAAGGAGACGAAAACGAGACTCCTTATGAATATCGCGATCACGCCTGGTTCGTCGCTTATGCTCCCGCTGATGAACCGGAAATTGTGGTTGTGGCCTTAGTGGAACACGGAGGTCACGGTGGCTCAGCAGCCGCACCCTTGGTTCGCGAGGTGATGGAAGAGTATTTTAGAAATAGACCGCCGGTGCAGGAAGCGAAGCTGGGACCGGCAGCAAGCAGATAATTTCGAATTTCGAAATTCGAATTTCGAAATTAGGGCCCTATGCCCTATGCTCCATGCCCTAAACGCTTTGCGGTAAGTGACCAATGATAGACAGACGCCTCATACAAAACTTCGATTGGCTACTGTTGCTTCTCACGTGCGCCATAATGACAGTGGGTCTGGCAACTCTTTACAGCGCCCTATTCTCGGGAGGTGAAGTGCATAGCGCCGTGCTCAAACGGCAGCTATACTGGCTCGGGACTGGGCTGCTAGTGATGATTTTGATTTTCAGCATAGACTATCAGTGGTTCGAACGATTCGCCTACCCGGCCTATGTTGTCGGCATACTCCTGCTGGTGGCAGTGCTAATTTTTGGCAAAACCGTGTCTGGCTCCAAACGATGGATCGACCTTGGACTGGTGGTTGCTCAACCCTCTGAACTAATGAAGCCTCTTTTGGTGATAGCCTTGGCTCGCTTTTTTGCCAGGCAAGAAAAGCGGGGAGGCTACAGGATCCGTGAGTTATGGTTGCCGGCACTTATGATTCTTCTGCCAGTGGCATTGGTCGTTATGGAGCCCGATCTAGGAACCGCCGCTCTGCTCCTGGCAATTGCAGTTTCTGTGATTCTCTTCGTAGGGGTGAAGCCTTCCTCACTTATGCTCCTGGGAGGATTCGCCCTGGGGTGTCTTCCTCTTCTTTGGTTTCTGATGAAAGGATATCAGAGGCAGAGAATCTTGACCCTGCTGGATCCCGGTAGAGATCCCCTGGGGGCCGGCTATCACATAATTCAATCGAAGATCGCCGTTGGCTCAGGCAAGTTTTGGGGAAAAGGCTTCCTCCAGGGAACGCAGGGCCAGCTCCGTTTCATTCCAGAGCACCACACCGATTTCATTTTTACCGTGTTGGCAGAGGAGTGGGGTTTTGTCGGTAGTATGCTGCTCTTGGCTCTTTTTCTCTGCTTTCTTTTGCGATGTTTGAATGTGGCGCGTCGCTCCAGAGATCAGTTCGGTACTCTCCTTGCTTTTGGAACTACTGCCATCGTCTTCTGGCACGTTGTTGTCAACGTGGCCATGGTTTTGGGTATGTTGCCGGTGGTGGGAATTCCCCTTCCGCTGGTGAGCTACGGTGGATCGTCGGCAGTAGCGACTCTCACCTGTGTAGGTGTTTTGCTCAATGTGTCCATGCGCAAGTTCGTCTTCCAGAAATAAGTGAGTCTTTCCTTGATGTTACAGGATATTGTGATTTTTTTTACTTTTTTTCCTTGCAATGTATAATTTTGTATGCTAATAAAATCTGCCGAGCAAACACAAAAAGATTGTCACACCAAATTTCGCACCAGAACTACTCTTAACGACTAAAGTCTTCTTTGAACAATTTTGGTGGTTTTGGATAGGGGAAAGAGCTGGGGTGCTTGATTTTGGACAGTGCCCAACCCTAGACAAGGATTCTTCAAGGCGCTGAGATTGTTAAGATTTTAACAAAGATACATTCGCCCCGACACTGAGGTGCGCGAAGCATTTCGGAGAGCGAGACTATGATCAATCCGGATATTACCCTTATTATTCAGATGGTCAATTTCTTGATTCTGCTTTTTATTCTCAACTTGATCCTCTTTCGCCCCATCCGCAATATCATCAAAGAACGAAATCAAATCGTCCAAAACTTCAACTCAGACATTACCTCCTTGACAGATGAGGCCCAGGACTCCATGGAGCGCTTTGAACAAAAGGTTCTGGAGGCCAAGAAGGAGGGAATGGCCCAAGTGAGTAAAATGAAGGGTGAGGGAGAGCAGGCAGAGGAAGAGCTTATCGCAGCTACCAATACGGAGGTCCAGGCCAAGATTGAAGAGGCCCGGAAGAAGGTGGCGTCGAACATCCAGGAGGCTCGGACCCAACTGCAAGCTCAGGTGGAGGCCTTTTCTGTGGCCGTGACCGAGAAAGTCTTGGGGAGGAGCATTCAATGAATGGGCTGAGGCAGAAAAGGTCCGGCATAGTAACTGTTTTTCTTGGCTTTTGCGGTCTCACAGTATTTCTGCCCGCGGCAGTAGCCTGGGCCTCAACGGAAGGTGGCCATTCAATGTGGCCGGATTTTTTTTACCGGCTGCTCAATTTTGTCATCATGGTGGCCGTGCTGGTATTCATTTTCAAGAAGTTCAACCTCAAGGGCTACTTCACGAAACGGACGGAAACCATATCCAACACCCTCAGGGATCTTGAGGCAAAGAAGAAGGAAGCGGAGAAGACGTACGAGGAATACAATCGAAAGCTTGCTCGGCTGGATGAGGAAACCGATCGCATACTGAAAGAATATATTGAACAGGGCGAGAGGGAGAAGGCCAAGATTATTGCCAACGCTGAGAAGGCTGCAGCGGAAATTCGACAACAAACAGATATTGCCATAGAACAGGAAATTAAGAGCGCCAAGGAGGGTTTGCAGCGGGAGATCGCTGAGCTGTCGGTCACTGCTGCGGAGGCGCTTCTAAAAGAGAAAATTGGGGACAAAGATCAGAAGAAACTGGTTGATGACTTCATGACAAAAGTAGTGGAGGCCAAGTGACCAATCAGATCTTAGCCAAAAGGTATGCCAAAGCGCTGCTCACTCTAGGTCGCGAAGACGGTAATTACGAGAAATACGGGAAAGAGCTGGATCAGTTCGTGGCCTTATGGGAAGAGACGCCGGAATTTGCAGATGCTGCTTCCAATCCCATGTACGCCAAAGAAAGCCGCAAGGTTATCTGTAAATCGGTGGTCGAGAAGATGGGATTTTCTCCAGTCTTCAAGGGCTTGATTGATTTGATGCTGGAGAAGAACCGGTTGGCCATCATTCAGGGCGTTCGCAGCTTCTACGAAAAACTTCTGGACGAGATGGCCAAAATTAGCAGGGCCAAGGTGACGAGTGCCATTCCTCTTGCTGAGAAGGCGGTGGCGGCCATCAAGGCCTCTTTGGAAAAAAAAGTTGGCCAGAGTGTTGTTGTTGAAACAGAAGTGGATCCCGAGCTTATTGGTGGAGTTATAGCTCGGGTGGGAGATTTGGTCTTAGATGGTAGCGTCAGGACTCAACTGACGAGCATCAAACAAACTCTAGTAAAGGGGTGAGACGAGCCGATGGAAATCAGGGCCGAAGAAATCAGTCAGATTATTAGGGAACAGATCAAGGACTATGACAAGAAGGTTGAACTGAGCGAGACCGGTACCGTTCTCACTGTCGGTGACGGTATAGCCCGAGTGTATGGGGTTGAGAAGTGCATGCTCATGGAACTCCTGGAGTTTCCCACAGAGCATGGCGCTGTCTATGGCCTCGCCCTCAACCTGGAAGAAGACAATGTGGGTTGCGCCATTATGGGCGAGGACATCCACATTAAAGAAGGCGCTGAGGTCAAGCGCACCGGTCGCATCGCCGAGGTGCCGGTTGGAGATGCGGTTGTTGGACGGGTGGTGGATCCGGTTGGGCAGCCGCTGGATGGCAAGGGCCCAGTTGAGGCCACGGAGTTTTCCCGAATCGAGCGGATCGCCCCCGGGGTTATTCACCGCCAACCGGTGGACGAACCCATGTACACCGGGCTCAAGGCCATAGATGCCATGACCCCGGTGGGACGGGGTCAGCGGGAGCTGATCATCGGTGACCGCCAGATCGGTAAGACTGCCATCGGGGTAGATGCGATTATCAATCAGAAGGGCCAGGATGTCATTTGCATCTACGTTGCTTGCGGTCAGAAAAAATCAACGGTGGCCCAGGTGGTGGAGGTCCTGAGGAAACACGGTGCCATGGACTACACTATTGTGGTTTCTGCCTGTGCCAGCGATCCGGCTTCTCTGCAGTATATCGCTCCTTACGCGGGATGCGCCATGGGAGAGTACTACCGGGACCGCGGCCAACACGCGTTGATCATTTATGACGACCTCTCCAAGCAGGCGGTTGCCTACCGGCAAATTTCCCTGCTGCTCCGGCGGCCGCCGGCCCGCGAAGCTTTTCCGGGTGACATCTTCTACAACCACTCCCGTCTCCTGGAGCGGGCGGCAAAGCTATCGGACAAAGCCCCCGAATTGGATTCCCAGTACCTCAAAGGCGGAGGTTCCTTGACGGCCTTGCCCATCATTGAAACTCAGGCCGGCGACGTTTCCGCTTACATTCCCACCAACGTCATTTCCATCACCGACGGCCAGATTTACCTGGAGCCAGGTCTATTCTTCGCCGGTGTACGCCCCGCCATCAATGTGGGACTTTCCGTATCCCGGGTCGGCGGTGCCGCCCAGGTCAAGGCGATGAAACAAGTCGCCGGCCGTCTTCGTCTGGATTTGGCCCAGTATCGCGAACTCGAGGCCTTCGCCAAGTTCGGCAGTGACCTGGACAAGTCCACCCAGCAGCAGCTCAATCGAGGCATGCGGTTGGTCGAACTGTTGAAGCAACCTCAATATGCGCCCATGTCAATGGCCAAGCAAGTAACGGCGATCTACGCTGGTACCCGCGGCTTCCTGGACAAATATCCGGTGGAGAAGCTGGAGGCATACGAGCCGCAAATGCTGGAGTTCGTCGAACAAAAACATTCTTACATATTTGAGGAGCTGGAGGAAAAGAAAGAGATTGGTGACGAACTGGACGGGAAAATGAAAAAGGCTCT
>JAJDNB010000185.1 GCA_022340905.1 Deltaproteobacteria bacterium
CATGAAGCCTTTCCCGAAGCGGCCATAGACACCGAGGAGGAGACTGACACCGTCCTCTTATTCCCATCTTTTCAGGGAGAGCGGCCTCTTGTCATTGTCGACCCCATTGACGGCACGCTCAATTACATCAAAGGTTCGCTCGACTACGCAGTAATGGGAGCCTGGTTCAGTCAAGGGTTGTACCGGGCTGCACTCATCCATTTTCCGGCTCGGCGGGAACTCTACTGGGCTGTGAGAAACGGTGGTTGCTGGCACCAGAGGGAATGGGAGAAGCCTGCACCGGTCATGATCGGAAACCTTGCTACTGAGGTGCTGATAACCCCATCAGTGGATCAAACCTGGACTAATCGACTGCGCCTGGGGGGATTTGAAGTGGCCCTATCCAGATGCTCCGCGGTGGACGGTTCTGCTCCTGCAATCAAGAGGGCAGCAGCGGCTATATCGCCTGGCCGGCCAGGCCGCAGAAGGGCCATAGGTTTCCTCTTGACTACTGAGGCGGGCGGCACGGTTATGATAGGCGATAGGGTTTGGCAAGGAGAGGACCCTCTGACCTTTTCAACCGGGAGGGGGCCAAACGTGGTGGCATACTCCTCAGAACTGGCTGAGAAAATTTGTCAAATTCTAAAACGAAGGAACAGTGCTATGGAGGAAAAAGTTGCCGAT
The DNA here is from genome assembly GCA_022340905.1 of Deltaproteobacteria bacterium. Taxonomy (GTDB): domain Bacteria; phylum Desulfobacterota; class Syntrophobacteria; order BM002; family BM002; genus BM002. The sequence goes on from JAJDNB010000185.1 coordinate 664, forward strand.
CAACTCATCGCAGTGTGCCGACGAGGAATAAGTGAGTCCTTTGACCAACCGGGGGATGTGATCTACTGTCTAGATTGTGCAGACCAGCTCAAAGATCAGCTGGACATGGAGGGCTCTCGAGGAGCTCCCGGATGCGGCGGGGAATATCAGTGGGTGACCAAAGGGGATTTACAACTAAAAAAACCTCGCTGCAGAAAGTGTGGCGAGGTTATAACCCCCGAGCCGAAGCTTGAGGTCTAAAGGCTGAGAGGTTGAAGGAGAAATATTATGTCACTAGAGGCTATAAATCCGTCAACTGGGGAAACTCTCGCAGTCTACGATGAGATGACCCCGGAGGAAGTGGAGATCATTATCAACCAAGTGAATGGAGCCTTTTCCTACTGGCGCCGGACAGGTTTTGCTGAGAGGGCAGATCTGCTGAACCGGGCTGCAGGGGTGCTCCGGGAGCAGGCAGACAAGTATGCCAAAGTAATGACCGACGAGATGGGAAAACCCATTTCAGACGCGCGCTCCGAGGTAGAAAAATGCGCCTGGGTTTGCAAATACTATGCTGAGAACGGCGAGAGGTTTTTGCAAGAGGAAACCGTCGAGACCGATGCTACTAAGAGCTTTGTCACTTTTCAGCCTCTGGGCATAGTCCTGGCGGTAATGCCCTGGAACTATCCCTTTTGGCAGGTCTTTCGCTTTGCTGCCGCCGGCTTGATGGCGGGAAATACGGTGTTGCTAAAGCATGCTGCCAATGTTCCCGGGTGTGCTCTCGCCATAGAAGAGATATTTGCGAAAGCAGAGTTTCCCGAGAACGTTTTTCGTATCGCCCTCGTGGGTAGTGACAAGGTGGATAGGATTATCGAAAACCCACTGATAAAGGCTGTCACCCTCACGGGCAGTGTACAGGCGGGAAAAGCGGTGGCAAAAAAGGCCGGGACCATGCTCAAAAAGACGGTTCTGGAACTGGGAGGGAGTGATCCCTACCTCATTCTTGAGGACGCCGAACTAGAGCAGGCGGTAGAGACCTGTGTCTTCAGTCGGCTTCTTAATTCAGGCCAAAGCTGTATCGCCGCGAAACGGTTTGTCGTAGTTGCTTCTCAGCGTGAACAGTTCGAAAACCTCTTTACCCAACGCATGGCGGAGGCCAAAATGGGTGACCCCACCTCAGAGGACACCGAAGTGGGGCCCCAAGCTCGACTCGACCTCAGAGAAGACCTTCATCGCCAGGTACGTCAAAGTATAAAAAGCGGTGCCACACTTCTTCTGGGAGGGAAGATCCCCAAAGGCACAGGGTCTTTCTATCCTCCCACGGTCTTAACCGACGTAAGAAAGGGAATGCCCGCTTACGATGAAGAATTGTTCGGACCGGTGGGCGCTATCGTACCGGTGAAGGATGAAGAAGAAGCCGTCCAGGTGGCAAACGAGACATCCTTTGGCCTAGGAGCTGCGGTCTTCACCAAGGACGTCGCCAGGGGTGAGAGGATTGCGGCTGAAAACCTGGATGCGGGCTGCTGTTTCGTCAATGACTTTGTCCGTTCGGATCCCCGACTGCCCTTCGGCGGCATCAAAGACAGTGGCTTTGGGCGTGAGCTTTCACACTTCGGAATTAGAGAGTTTGTCAACATAAAGACGGTTGTGATCAAATAAAATGTCAGTTGTCCATGGTCTGTAGTCCGTTGCAAAAAGCCGTTGCAGTCGTCTATCCCAGAAGTCAGAAGTCGGAGATCAGAAATCAGCTTTCTACCTGACCTCAGACCTCTGATATCTGACCTCTAAGCTTTACTTGCTGCCTTCTGTCCTCTGCCATCTGTCGTCTGAGTTCCCCCCTAGGCTTGCTTTTCAAGTGAACTCGGGCTTGTTGCTAGCCATAGATTTTCTGAGCCCTTTCTTTGAAGGCCTTGGTGATGGTATCCGTGGCTTCCTGGAAGAGAGGATCGAAAAGTGCCCCCAGGTGTTCATGGGCGATTTTAAAGCGAAGACGAAATTCAATTTTGGAGCTGTTCTCCCCACTGGAAGAAAAACGCCACGATCCCTCGAAGACCTCAAAAGGACCTTCCAACAGATGGATGTCAACGCGCTCGGGGGGATGGAACTCGTTGCGGGTGGTAAAGGAAATGCTGGCCGGTCCCAGTTTTGCCTTGAACTCGGCCACTACAGTATCATTTTCCCGACTTACTATCCGCGATTCCTTACACCAGGGAAGGAACTCCTGGTACCTATCCACCTCGACCACCAGGTCAAACATTTCCTCTTTGGTGTAGGGAACAATGTCACTCTCTTGAACTTCGTGCACAGTACTTCTCCCAATTCCTTGAGGTCCCACAACTCGCCATTACTTTTTCAGAGCCGTGTACACCACCGCCCTTATGGCGGCATTCAAACTGGGGGCATCATCCCCGACCTGTCGAGATAGCGATGCGCTTCACCGTTTGTCAGCTTGCCGCTAGACGTAAACCACCGAGTTGTCACTGCCAAAAGGGCTCCTCACATATTTATCTGCGTTCCAGTCATTTTCCCACCTGTCGTCATCTATGAGGTAGCGAAACTGATATTCCTTACCGGGCTCCAGCTCGAGGGTAATGGTGAAATCTCCGTTCTTGAGTTTTTTCATCGGTGTGGCATAGATGCTCCAGCTGTTAAAGTCACCCACTATGCTTGCTTTTTTGGCACCGGGCGCTGCTACTTTCGGTAATCTGAAGGTCACTTTGCAGACGTCCTTTGTCTTGAGGTATTCTTTTTTGATACCTGGGGTCATCACGACCATTGATTTGGGCCTCTTTATTTTACTGGCTTTTTTCTTCGGAACAGTACTTTTTTTCTTGGCGACTGCTTTTTCCTTCCTTGGCTCGGCCATTTTCATCCTCCTTTTACTCTGCGGAATCTATTCACTATAATGATAGTCCCTTGCTCCTAGGAACTCCATCCCTACTTCTCCTACCAGTTTTACAAATCTGCATCCCCCCATATCCTCGTAATCGACCTCATCACCTCTTCTGGTCACCCTCCACATATAATACCTTCAAAAAAAGGGTAAGCGGAATCAGGCATAGGGTGTACTACCGTGTGCTATTCCCTGTATTTCACCCGTACGCAGACTGCAAAGATTGCCGTTGTTTCGGACTGCCATCCATAAAGCACCTCCCCAAATTATACACCTTTCATGGGAATGAAATACTGTCAAGCCCCCATTTTTTCATTTGGATGTTTCAGGCTAAGATGGTGCTTTAGGCGAAGATGTTCCCTGTGCTAAACAGGGGAAATAAGGTGGGTGGAAGGAGCGTCTTCATGCAGAAATCCATGGATGACTTGAGCCTCATTATCAAAAGTCAAATTGAATTATATGAAGAGAAAATGTCCCATGCCATGGCTGAGGGCAACAAGAAAGATATGCAAAAAATCAATGACGACTTTAATAGAGACGTGGGGAAAAACGTGTGCATATTCGCTGAATTGGCCGGCGAGCCCCTCAAAAGCACCCTTAATACGCTCTTTAACGA
>JAJDNB010000195.1 GCA_022340905.1 Deltaproteobacteria bacterium
GCTCTATGCTCCATGCCCCATGCTCTCTGGCCAAATGGCCAAACTGCCCTTATGACCGTTTTGGCCAAATGATCAAAAATACATGGACCGCATTGATCTCCATACCCACTCCAGTTATTCGGACGGCAGTCTTTCACCCAGACAATTAGTCCAGCTCGCCAAAAAGAAAAGATTGCGTGCGATTTCACTCACCGACCATGACACTGTGGCTGGGGTAGAGGAAGCACTCGCAGCAGGAAAAGAGTTTGGTGTTGAAGTAGTGCCCGGGGTTGAAATCAGCGCCCAGTATCCACCTGGAACCATGCACATCCTAGGCTACTACATCCATGCCTCCAATCGAGAGCTTCTAGGAGCCCTGGAAAAGCTGCAACAGGCACGGGCTGCTCGTAACCCCAAAATAATTGAGCGGCTACAAGCTCTCGGACTGGAGATAAGCATCAATGAGGTTCTTGATCTATCAGCCGGACAGGTGGGGAGACCTCACATTGCTAGGGCACTGGTAAACAAAGGCTATGTGTCCAGCATTGACGAGGCCTTCTCACTCTATCTGAAAAAAGGGGCCGTAGCTTATGTAGAAAAGTTTCGCTTTCCCCCGCCGGAGGCCATTGGCATTATTCGGAGGGCGGGTGGGATTGCGGTTCTCGCTCATCCCTTCACCCTGGGAATGAAAAAGCCCGACGAATTATCTCACCTGGTAAAGGAGCTAAGGGAAATGGGTTTGGAGGGGATGGAGGTTTTCTACTCTGACCACCCAGAAAAGATGGCGGCCGTTTATGAGGAGATTGCTAGGAGACTTGGATTAGTCTGTACTGGAGGCTCAGACTTTCACGGCAACTTTAGGGACCACTCGGATCTGGGGTGCATTCCTCCAGGACAGCATTTGGACTATGGTCTGTTACAGGGTTTGAAGGATCGGTTGCAGAAGAGGGAAAGTAGCAGTGCGAAGATCTAGGTGCTTAGATGATAAACCAAATCAAAGGACCTACGTGTTGAACAAATCTCCCTCAACAGTTGAGATCTGTATTATCGGCTCCGGCACTGGTATTCCTAGCCCCCGCCGCCGGCCACCTGCCTTGGTAGTTAGGGTTAAAGGGTATACCCTCCTCTTTGATTGCGGGGCGGGGACCATTTGGAGTCTCGCTGAAGCCGGTCTGGATTATCGTGATCTGGACTCCCTCTGGTTTACACATTTTCATCCAGACCACACCGCAGGTTTGGTGCCCCTACTCTTTGCAGCCAGATCACCCGACTATGGACGTAAAAAGCCTTTGTTAGTAGGCGGCGCCACCGGTCTTAAGGATTTTTTTAGACGGCTGCATGGAGTCTATGGCAGTTGGATCGAGTTGGACCCGGCCTTGCTTACCTTTGAAGAAATAGAACATACTGATTCTACCGAAATAAAGCTCCCTTTCGGCAAACTGTTCACCCTGCAAATGAATCATACAAAAGAGAGCTTGGGTTATCGTCTGGAAACCAAAGACAGCTTTGTGATTTCCTATTCTGGCGATACAGAATATTGCAGCAACGCAGTAACCCTGGCGAGAGAAGCAGATCTTTTTTTCTGCGAATGCTCCTTTCCGGATAATCTTGAGGTGAAAGGACATCTTACGCCCCAATGGGCTGGCAGGATTGCCCGGGAAGCTGATTGCAAGCATCTGGTGCTTATCCACCTTTATCCCATGTGTGATGAAATAGACGTGGTGGCAGCCTGTGGCAAGGAATACTCCGGAGAAATAGTGCTAGCAGAAGATTTTATGCGGTTTAGATTTTAGCCATGCTTACTCCCCAAGAATTAGAAACTGCCAGAAGCACCCTCGAAGCATTGCAAAAGCCTGCAGTCATCACGGTGAACTTAACTAAAGATGATCTGTCAAAACAGTTTCGCACGTTCGTCGAGGCACTGGCCGCCGTAAGCAGTAAGCTGCAGCCTATATATACAACCCATGACGAAAGTGCTCCTCCCACCATTGAGATTACCCCAAACATTCGTTACATGGCCCTTCCTGGCGACAGAGAGATGGCCCCCTTTTTGCGGAGTTTGATTTCCCGCTCTAATGGTAAAACCTCGCTCTCAGAACGCACTTTGTCTACTCTGACGAAATTCATTACTTCCACGAAGCTTGAGGTGATGGTCAGTCCTACATGCCCACACTGTCCCATTGTTGTGGGCTTAATCAACCAGTTGGCGATTTCCTCGAGTTATCTGGAGGTAACCATTATTGATATTACCCTTTTTGCAGAGTTCGCCCAGAAATATAACATCCGGGCCGTGCCCACCCTGGTCATCGACGGGCAGGAGCAACTGGTGGGTAATATTAGCGAAGATCTTCTGATGGACAAACTCACCAACCAGTCGCCTGCAACCTTTCGACCGGACAGCTTTAGAAAGATTGTCAAAGAGGGGGATGCTGCGAAGCTAGCTGGTATGATGGTTGCAGACGGTGATGTCTACGGAGGAGCGTTAGAATTGTTGGCTGATCCTGATTGGTCAGTGCGAATGGGAATGATGGTTGTTCTGGAAGAGGTGGCAATGCGCAGCCCTGATTTGGTGCAGCGCGCCTATCCGTATATCGTGGATCTGCTCGATCATGGGGAGGCCAACCAACGTGGAGATATGGCCTACTTGCTCGGGATCATAGGTGACGGTAGGGTTCTCGACCCTTTGAAGCTGCTATTGAACGATATGAATCCAGAGGTGGCAGAAGCGGCATTTGAAGCAGTTCAGAAGATCCAAGAGCGAGAAGCGCCGTTAAAATCGGACTAGCATGTGGCGAGTATTATTGGGTAAACCACGAAGTCCACGAAGAGCACAAAGGGAAACTTCATTTAAGATTTCTCTGTGTGCTTGGTGGTTAGATCATATTTCATGCGGGACTTGATGCAGTGACGTCTGTTAGATCTAATAAGCTGGCTGCGGACGCAGTTTTACTGGGATTAATACTCGACTCTGCGGGTGAAGGTATCGTCTTTGTGCAGAGCGAAAAGGCGATCGGCTACATCAATCAGACTGGCCGAGAGATGTTGCGCTGTGCGCGCCGGAATGATCCACTTCCACCTTTGACAGAATTAATAACTCTCCTTGGCTTCGATCCGTTGTCAATCACGCCTAAAGATATAGCTGCCGGCAAGTCCATGGATTCAGCTGTGAGCGGACCGTCTGCTCAAGAGGTATCTGAGCGATCCGACCGATCTCTGCTTGCCTGGCAGCAGGAAGCCACACTTTTTGGGGTGCCCTACCTTGTCAGGGGAAGCCCGGTTTTCACTGAGCAATCCAGCTTCGCTGGCACTGTATTGTGTTTCAGAGACTTGCGAGAGACTCAGCAGAGAGAGCAGATCATTTCTGAGAACCTTTCATTTGCCAGTCATGAACTGCTTACCCCAATAACTGCCATCAAGAACGCTTTGGATTTGCTGAGTGGTCAACGGTTTGGTGAGTTGAGCGAGAAGCAACTGCGGTTTGTACAGTTGGCCTCTCGGAATCTCGAGCGCCTCAATAATGTGGTGACAGCGATCCTCGACCTTAGTCAAATGGAAACTCGGATCCTTGGACTTCACCTAGAAGAGGTGGATGTGTTAGAGCCGGTGGAGAAGGCCTTGGCGACCCTTGAGGGTTTGGCCGAGGAGAAGGGTATCAAGCTCAAGAAACAGCTTCAAGCTGAATATCCTAAGCTCCTTGCAGATGGAGATAGACTGAGACAGGTGGTCTACAACCTGGTCCACAATGCAATTAAGTTCACCCCGGAAGGGGGGAACATTTATGTTAGTCTCGAGGTTGTGGCAGCTGCTAAATTAAAAGAGTTATTACCTCGAGATGATGAGAACAAGCCAAAGAAATCTTTGGATAGAGAATCACTTTTGCTCACAGTCGCCGATGACGGAGAAGGGATTCCTCCTGCCCATTTGAAATCAATATTTGCCAAGTTTCATCAGGGACGGGGGCCCTCGGGAGATCAAAGCGCGCGGGGAAGAGGCTTAGGTCTGTCTATCGTGAAAACACTTGTTGAAGCGCACGGTGGCTTGGTTTGGGTAGAGAGTGAGTTGGATCAGGGAAGCACTTTCAGGGTAATGCTCCCCAAGCTTTCCCGTAAGACGTATCTCGTTCAGACAGTGGCAGCTAGGTTGGAGAGGGCAAAAATAGTCAGTTCAACCCTGACCCTTGTCCTCTTCAGAGTGGTCCCCGACTCAACAAAGGTTCCCACCGAGACTCAGGACGATAATGTGATGGCTGATTTTCTTCAGCTTGCCGTGGAAACAGGACAGAGCACGGTAAGGCTGAAGAGTGATACGGTGGAAATTTTGGATTCAAGCCGAGGGGTATTTCTGCTTCTGGCGGAGCTTGATCCCAAATTTGCTCCCGCTTTGTTGGGACGGTTTGCCGCTAACCTCAAGAAAAAAGCAGAGGAAAAAGGGTTGCCTCTCGCCATGAAGCTTAAATGGGGTATGGCCAGTTATCCGAGAGATGTGAGCACAGCAGCAGAGTTGGTTGCAACAGCCATACAGGCTGTTTCAGGAGCAGAGGCGGAGGTGATCGATCTCCAGCAGTCATAGTGTGTCGACAATCTGTCTAACTCTCTCCTGTTAGATTGCGAGAAGATGGATGGAATAATGGAACACTGGAGTAATGGAATAATGTTTTGCAAGAGTGCAAAAGATCCACTTCATAGTGATTCATAGAGGTACGTTTTTCATACCCAATATTCCACTCTTCCATTATTCCAATATTCCTATGGCCCAGGTGGGTGAAGCCCTGGGTCTCGGCTGAACTGAGGCCAAGAAATGTCTAAGAAAAGGATTCTCATAGTTGATGATGAGCCGGATCTCCTTGAAATGGTCCAAATAAACCTGGAAATGGAGGGGTATGAGTGTTTGGTGGCATATGACGGATTCCGGGGTTTCGAACGGGCTCGCAAAGAAAGGCCCGATTTGATCATTCTTGATGTCATGTTACCTGGGATGAATGGCTACAAGGTGTGCAGATTGCTGAAATTTGATGAGAAGTACAAACACATTCCCATCATCATGCTCACAGCTGAAGCGCAAGAGAAGGACAGACAGACGGGTCAGGAAACCGGAGCCGACTTCTATATGACCAAGCCCTTTGCGGCAGACAAGCTTCTGGCCAAGGTCAAAGAGTATTTGGGAGAATAAAGTCAGCACGCAGCCGCTAAAATTTCGGATTTCGGAAGGCATGGAGCATAGGGCATAGAGCATAGGGTCCAAGCATTTCGAAATCTGTAATCTCTAACCAAGAATCGTCATCACTCCGTCACTTCGTTCCCACATTGCTTTCCTTTATCTCTATGGTTTAAGTTTTTTCGCTCTGCGCTCTGCGCTCTGCGCTTTGCGCTTTGCTCAAAAAGGTACGATTATTGCTTCTTGATCGGACTCAAATCTACCGTCCCCATTTCCGCTCCTCCGACGGGAGGGGATAAAGGGGAGGGGGAAATAATAGATCGCATAGAGTGAAGCGCAGTGCCACAATGAGCTTCTAAGCGCTCCGCGCTTTACGCGTCAAAGGACATTATGCCAAGTTTTCAATACAGGGCAAGAGATCAAGAGGGCAAGGCCGTAACCGGGGAGTTGGCTGGCGAAGATAGGGCGGCGGTTGCCGAACAGGTCCTTCGACTTGGTTATATTCCTGTTGACATCCGGCCGAAACAAAAAGAGGTAAGAGTTAAAAAAGGGAAGACTGCTGACTGGGCTGACCGCTGGATGCGACGGGTCAGTTCCCATGAACTTATCTACTTGAACCGTCAACTTGCTCTGGTGCTGGGCGCTGGCGTTCCTCTTTTGACCTGCCTCAGGCTAATGGCCAAGCAGACTGATAATGACCGCTTGCGTGACATTCTTTTGGGCATATCTGATGATATTGAAAGCGGTACTGATCTCTCTGAAGCGATGTCACACTATCCGAATGTTTTCTCGTCCATTTATGTGAACATGGTCCGTGCCGGTGAAACTTCCGGCCACCTCGAAGACACGCTCCACCGAATTGCTGCTCTCCAGGAGTATGAATTGGAGACCCGAGAAAGAGTTAAGGCTGCCACTCGCTATCCAAAACTGGTAGTTGCCGCCCTGATCATTGCTTTTTTTGTGGTGGTTACCTTTGTTATCCCCACCTTTGCCAATATCTTTAAACAGTTCGGATCGGAACTACCCCTGCCCACCAGAATGATGATTGCTCTTGATGAGTTCCTCAAGGAGTACTGGATAGTGTGTATAGCGGGGGTGGTCGCAATGATTGTTGCCTTCTTGTGGTGGATACGGACGCCCCCCGGTCGTTACTGGCTTGATTGGGTCAAAGTTCACTTTCCCATGATGGGTAAACTCATGTCCAAATTTGTTCTTTCCCGTTTCAGCAGGATATTTGCCACTCTCAATGCCAGTGGACTGCCCATTATGCAAACGCTCGAGATATCCACTGAAACCATAGGAAACGTCTACTATGCCCGTTCTTTGCGAAAAGTGACAGAAGAGGTGAAGCGAGGTGAGAACCTTTCTGATGCTTTAGCCCGTGCGGGTATATTCCCACCACTGCTGCACCAGATGGCAACGGTGGGGGAGACCACGGGCAAGCTGGACGAGGTGCTTGGTAAAGTCTCTGATTATTATGATCAGGAGGTGGAATATTCAATCAAGCGCTTTACTACCCTAATAGAGCCGGTTTTACTCGCGGTTCTGGCGAGCTTTGTGTTCGTAGTTGCCCTTTCCGTTTTCTTGCCCTTGTTTGACCTGGCAAGTGTGCTGCTACATAAGTGAGTTTGGATAGTATTGGTTTTATGAGCAATAATCTTGAGTCACAAGGCATGGATATTGCATGGTTTAAGCTGATTGATATAGGAATTGAGGGGACTTATGAGTCCAGAAATCAATTGACATGCAGAGGTAATGGTGGTAATCAGTCGGAAATTTGAGGTGTTATGGGTCTAGCTCTTTGATGAAACGGGAGGTGAGTATGCAGAGGATAAGGTCTGGGATCAGAGACCAGCGTGGTTTTACCTTGATAGAAATAATAATGGTTATCGTTCTGTTAGGAATCATTGCCGCCATTGCCATACCCAAATACGTCGATCTCAGAACGGAGGCGGCGGATGCCACTGCCAGCGGCGTAGTAGGCGCGATAGTTTCGAGTGCCTCCATAGGATACGCTGACATTGTCACTCACAATAGCGGTACCACCTTTCCTGACATAACCGCCCTCGATACGACATATCTTAAGGCGCAGAATGTGACCCTTAACCTCGATGCAGGTAATAATAGGTGGACCGCCCTTATTGGAGGGACCACATATACCTTTAACTACACCCAGACAAGTGGCGACGCCGGCTGGACCAAGTAGTTAAAGATATTCTGCCGCGAATTTCCCTTCCCTTATACGGGGATGCCGCTAGCGTGGAAACCTGGCAAGAATGACCAGGGTAAACCCTGAGGTTGGGGTTACTGACTTTGTAGATCTAGCGGTGCACGAATGATCAAACGAGAGGGGGGCGATCAGCCCCCCTTTCTGTAGAGGGTTTTTCCTGGCGATTGATTTTTGGTCGGCCCACCTAGGCCCTACTTACCTTAAGTGCCTTTCAATAATGTCGCTCCGAACTCCAGCAATAAAGAAAATTCTGCTGATTCTAGGCCTTTTTGTCCTCACTCTGCTCTACTTCCACGACGTTCTCACCGGCAAGGTCCTGTTAGTGGAACGAGACCTTGCCACATTTTTCTATCCCTATCGCTTTATCTGGGTTGAAACTGTAAGGCAGGGTCATTTCCCTTTCTGGAACCCATACATAAAATGTGGTGTGCCGCTCTTTGCCTCCATCCAGCCCGGAGTGCTCTACCCATTCAGTCTCCTTTACCTTTTCCTGCCGCTGGATCTTGCCTTTAACTGGACTATTATTTTTCATTTCTTCTTGGCAGGCGTTTTTACCTACTGCCTCATGCGCGAACTGGGGGCTAGCCTCCAGGGAGCACTGGCAGCAGCATTGGCATTTGTCTTTAGCGGCTATCTTATTTCTGTTCACAATGTGCTCAATACCCTCTTATCAGTGAGCTGGTACCCGCTGGTTATGTTGTGTGGCTGTCGAATGATCCGAACCGGATTGTTTCGCTGGATCATAGCCTCCGGGGTCAGCCTCTGTTGCATGTTTCTTGGTGGGGGCATTGAGATCGTTCTGCTAACCCTCGCGAGCCTTCTCTTCCTTTGCCTCTATCCAAAGATTTTGCCACTCGATGAACCGGAAAAATTTCCCAATCTACAGCGACGCCTGGTCTACCTGGGTCTCGTCTTCTTGATTTTTTTTGGGCTCTCCATGGTCCAGATCCTGCCCTTTTTGGAGCTTTATAAACAGAGCCACCGTTACGGGGGAGTGACTTTGAAGGAGGCGACGCTGTGGTCCCTGGCACCGAAGGATCTGATCTATTTCCTTCTACCCTCTCTCTACGGGCCAACCGCCAATCCGGATCAGTACTGGAAGCTGCAAAACTATCTGAAAACTATTTATGTTGGTCCTGTGGTTTTATGCTTGGGTGGCATATATTTTTTCCGACAGGGCAAGCGCGGCTTGGCCTTACTCGCGGCCATGGCGCTGACTCTGCTGTTCGCCCTGGGAAGTTACACACCTTTATATCCCTTTTTTTATAAGTATTTTCCACTGTTTTCCACGTTACGCTATCCTGTGAAGTTTCTCTTTCTCTTTGTTTTTTATCTGTGCGTAGCTGCAGGTCTGGGCTTAGATGTTTTGCGCAACCGATTTAGCAAAATGCGCCATCCTCCTTATTGGTGTCAGGGACTTTTGGTTGCGGCGGTACTGATTATGGCAACGATTTACTGGTTTGCTCGTTTCCACCCCGAGCAGATTTTTGTTTTAACCCAGAAATGGGATTTGAATTTCCTCAACTCCTCTTTTTTTCCCTTGGTTCTGCACAATTTCAACCGAATGCTGGTGGTGACCGTCTTGCTACTGTTCGTATTTTTCTTTGGTCTGCGCCACAAACTGGTTCGTTTGGGCAGTCCGCTCCTCCTTATGTTGCTCGCTTTGGACCTGTTTCTGGGAAATCGGGGCTATGCCCTCAAATTGGATGCTGCCAGCTTTCATGCGGAAAACAATATTATTCGCACTCTCAAGGCTGACCCCGACCTCTTCCGTTTCTATGTTCTCCCAGAAGTAAAAGAATTGCAGCTCCCACCGAAGTCCTATGCAGAAGATTACCAGATGCGCAAGGAGATTCTTGATGTGGACTTGATGATGGAGTATCATCTTTTCGATATCTATGGCTACAACATTCCCGTCCAGCGCCGCTATGAAAATTTGCGTAGCCTGGTTTTTAGCAAACCTTTGACTTCGATTAGGCCTCTGCTCGACCTGCTTAATGTAAAGTATGTGCTAACGGATAAACCGGTTGAGCTAGAAGGTTTGTCGTGGCTCTTGGACGGGCCAGCCACAAGCAGGCTGTACGAGAATAAGTATTATCTACCACGTGCCTTCCTGGTGGAGCAGTTCCAGGTAATAAAAACTGATCAGGAGTTTGCTAATGCCTTCCGTGAGCTCACCTTCGATCCGCGAACTACAATCCTTCTGGAAGAAGAACCGACGCGCTTTCTAGAACTGAAAAAGGCGCCAATCATACCAAAATTGAAGTCCACCGTCAGTGTCATTACCTATGAAAATAACCGAATAGCCCTAGGGGTCACCACTCCGGCGGCAGCCCTTCTCTTTATGAGCGAGGCGTACTACCCGGGATGGAAGGCCTATGTAGATGGGAGGCCGGAGGAGATCCTGCGGGCAAATTATACTTTTCGAGCAATCCCGCTGGGACCCGGAACGCACAGGGTTGAGATGGTTATGGAACCGCTAAGCTTTAAAATAGGATTGACGGTGACTGTCGTGACTATGGCGTTGCTTTTTGCTGGATGGGTTTTTGAGATCATCAGGAAGCGAAGGGCATGGAGCATAAGCTTAAGGAGTCAGAATTCAGAATCCAGCATTCAGGAGAAAACCAATCAAGATTGACTTTAACTGCGCTACCCTTTCTTTGAACCGCCGAATCCGCCTCAGGCGGATCGAAGTGATCACTTCATCATTCTGCGGTTCCTTGTTCTGCTGTTCGATATTCAGTACTCTAAACCATCTGTCCTCTGTCATCTGTCCTCTTGCTCAAGCGTCCCAATATTCTCCAAGACCGTTTCTCGAAGGGGTGAGTTGGGTTGAAGTTCCAAGAAACGGTTGTAATTGTCAATCGCCTGAGTTTTCTTATCAGGATCCTTGCTGTAAAGGGTAGCCAAATTAAGGTAGGTCTCGGCTGAGCGGTGGTTGTATTTCAAGGCTCTTTTAAGAGCGGCCTCTGCCTCATCATCCTTTTCGAGCATCATCAATACCCAGCCAAGGTTGGTGTAAGCTCGGTAGTTGCTGGGATTGGACTCCACCGCCTTTTGATAGGCATCTATCGCCTCTGGGTACTGTTTCAGCTTTGCGAACAAGTTACCCATATTGAAATATATATCGCTTGCGTGAAGGGGAGCTGTCAATGGTGCAGCAGCCTGATAGCAATTAAGGGCCTCCTGATACATCCCTTTTTCAGCGTAGACCGTTCCCAAATTACCAAGGGCATAGAGCTTATGCATGAGGTCGGACTTGTATGGCACAGCCGGCATGGTCAGGACCTTCTCATACAAAGCCATGGCCTCTT
>JAJDNB010000202.1 GCA_022340905.1 Deltaproteobacteria bacterium
ACAGTAAATTTATCAGTGGTCCCAGATTGTTACAGCAGTTCGTGGAGAGAATGCTAAAAAAGTTAAGGCTCAGGAAAAAAGACTCTTTTGGCTGGAAAAAAACTTTCTTTGTTACGGCGAGGACTTAGGCGCTAATCTGCGCCCAACTCAATTTCCAAGGTATCCAGAAAATCACTTGCCTCCTTTCCTATTTCATATTGGCCGAGTTCTTTCTCAATAAGTTTACGGTCTTCATTGGAAATTTTCACAAACCTAACACCCATTCCCCGGGGTGTAATGTTATCATCAGGGCCGTAGATATTAGACCACACCACCTCGGCTTTAATGTTTAAAGACTTCACTGGAGTATCCACGACCATATCAAAGATTTCGTTTAGATTGAGTGGTTTCCTGCAGCGGATAAACGCCCCAAAAGGACTGATGTCTTTGGCCTCTCCGTGTATCAGTCTACCGCCGACTTGTGCTGAAATCGGCCATTTAGGCTTAAGTTTATAAAATATACGCTCTTGTTTTCTAAACATCCCTTGCTTCCCCCTCACAAGGTTGCCATTAGCCAAAACCAGAGACGATGGAATTACGATTACGATGAATCTGCAGGATTTATGCCAAAAAGAAAAAATACTTAACCACACATGGGGATAGCCTCCCGGTATCGGGATCGGATTCAAAGTTCTGCTTCCTAGGAGATCCTATATCTCGGCTGGTCAAGGTGGGATTTTTTGCAACGTGGACAGCGGCCTGGGCGGGTGAAACGGGTTCGGTTTTGAAAGACGTATCCACATGTTAGACATCTGGCAGGTTGGATTATGAGCCTTTTCTTCTGGGCTGCCACAGATCGAGCAATATGAGGTAAGTGTTCATAAACCTCTTTCTCGCGGACTCCCGTGGTTTGGGAGAGTTCCCTGGCATCCATCTCTTTGCTGGTTAATAGAGCAATTATCTGCTGTCGAATCGTTTCCATCTGAGTCTCCTATTGACGGACAAAGGTCGCAACACCTTACCGACAAAGGACCTAGGCAGTTCCTCGTAGACCTTATATCCCAGCCTACAGAATATTCCTCAAATCATTTTCGGCAAAGATCCAACTATGCCTTCTTGGTAAGATTGATACCTGGAAGAGTCACCACAAAATAACACCGACCCCCTTTCATCATCTTCACAAAGTTGCTAGAATTAATTTTATGATCGACACAGAGGTTGATAGATCTAGAAAACTTACTACCTTCACTGTGAGTGGAACAGTAACTGCTCGTGATTTCGCCATTGCCATTCGATCCTTCTATGGGGGCGAGATTACACTGCATGCCTTGTGGGACTTCCGCGAGGGAGATGTGGAGCTGACGGATGCCGAAATATGGAATCTTGCCCGCTCAGTGAGCAGCCTCAACCTCTCTACCCGCAGAGGTGGGAAGACAGCCTTTGTCGCTGAAGAGGGCACATCCTTCGGACTCGCCAAGATGTACCAACTGATCACGGACACAATGTCTCTGCCATTTGAGATAAAGGTGTTTACCGACCTGGGGGAAGCAAACCGCTGGCTCGGCATCGAGGGTCGATCAGAGTCATAGATCCGCAATCCGCATTTCGCAATATGGTCTTTGTCCCTAGCTTGCTTCTGTTGGATAGGTCAAAACAACATTTTTGGCTAGAGTTACGGTAAATACTATTTGGTCCTTCTCTTGAGCAAAAGAAAGAAGACCGCCCATGTCCTTGAGCAACCGATAAGACAGGGGCAGTCCCATGCTTTCACCTTCGTCAGCAAAAGGCATAAACAGCTGTTCGGGACGTTTGACCAGAAGTCCTGGTGCTTGGCCGCGTAACTCTGTGAGAACATCTTGCTCCGTTTCCCAGGTCTTGACGACTATATTTCCCCCCGTGTCCATTAACTCTGCGGCTTTACGAATCAAGTTGAGAAAGACCTGCTTCAAAATATCCGGGTCCGTGCGAACCTGCGAAAGGTCTGAATTAAGATCCAATCGGCAAGTCACCTGCCTTCGTTTTAGTTCAAGCGACAGAAGATCTGCACACTCACCTACAAGAGTATTGATGGAACACAGTTGCAGATTTACTGCAGCCGGACGCAAATAATCCCCTATACGAGACAGGATTCTCTCTAACCTTTCTGATTCGCGAAGGATGATCTCGCACTCAGCTGAATCCGGAAATTTCTGTCTGAGGCGTCTAGCAAAACCGCCAATAGATACTAGAGGATTGCGAATCTCATGGGCCACCTCAGCTGCAATGGCTCCCAGGGTCTCAAGTTTCTCTCTCTGAATAAGGATTTTCTCCAATCTTTTGCGCTCTTCTATCTCGTTTTTGAGCCTCTCATTAGCCCCTACTAGTTCTTGGGTACGCTCCTTAACTCTCCTTTCTAACTCCTTATGGGCCCCTCGGAGTGCTGACTCCGCACTTTCTTGCTCGATCCGCGTTCTCAGGGCATTTATGCCAAAGGACAGATCACCAGCGAGTTCTGCGAGAAGATCAACCTCCGCCGCATCAAAGGCATGTGCCTCTGAGGCGTATATACTCAGAGCCCCGAATGGCTCTCCCCGAATGGCTAGTGGGAGGGCAACCGATGAACCATAGCCGCGCTTTGTTGCCTCAGCTCTCCAGGGGGCAAAACTGGGATCATTCAGAATGTCCCTGGCAATGCTCGGTTCACCAGTACGTATGGCCCTCCCCGTGGGACCACGACCCCGCTCACGGTTCGCCCAGGTGATATGAAGACTCTCGAGATAGCCCTCTTCATACCCTGCTTGCGCCACCGGACGCACGGTTTTCTTTTTGTCTTTTTCTCTGAATCCCACCCATGCCAGCTTGTATCCTCCTTCCTTTACGATGATCTGGCATATACTATTGAGTAAACTTGCCTCGTTCTCGGCATGAATCATGGCATGGTTGCAAGCACTTAACATCTTTAAGGATCTATTAGCCCTCCGGAGCTCCTCTTCCAGTTTTTTGCGCCGGGTGATATCGCGGTTGCTGGCACGTCTCCCCAGATAGCGGTTATCCTTGCCGTAAACCGGCTGACAAAAGTGACTGATCCAACGCTCTTCACCGCTCCGGGTAATTATGCGAAAGTCTATGTGCTGTACCCTGTCACCTTCAAAACTGTCTTCCAAGTGCCGACAAACTGCCTCGTGGTCGTCTGGGTGTGTTATTTTGCTGAGAAAATCTGGATCCCGGTGAAATTCTTTCACCGAGTAACCGGTAAGGCGTTCGCAAGCTGGCGACACATAAATATATTCACCATCTGCAGAGACCCAATATTCCCAGTCATAGGTGAAATCAGCCGCCATGTGAAACAGTTCTTCACTCTCCCTCAGTGCTCTCTCAGCCTGCCTCCGGTGTTCGAGTGAGACCTCTAATTTGGCAATAATTTGCCGCAGTTCCTTCATTTCCTCTAGGAGCTGCTCTCTGGTCTTATCGGTGTTTTGCATCTTCTTTGGGATTAGTGGAAGATGTGGTCTATTCCTTTAAGGAGTAACCAATAGGAGCCTATATGGCACGATTCAAGTGCTAAAACTGCAGCTTGCAGCAAAAAAGTACGGACAGTTCTAGGTCAGAGGATACAAATTATAGAATAGAAAATGTAATTCTACCTGGCAACACCAAAAATAATTCGGCGCGGTGGATTTACAATACGTCAGGTATTGAGGAGTTTATAAAAATATCACAACTTCTAGAAGGATTTCTTTTTTCATAAGAGCTTGGAAAACGGCAGGTTGTCCAAAGAATAGTTCAGACGGGTTCTCCTCCTGTCGACTTCGAGATAATTTACCATAACCTTCATCATCCCGCCGCACAGCTTATTGTAGCTCGTACCGTCTCGATCCAGCTCTATTCCTTTCTCTTTCAGCAGGCGATCGACCGTGCCGGTCACCCGGCTATAGTTACCAACTGCCAGTTCCCGCTGACAGTCATGTTGTAAAGAGGCCATAGTA